>NZ_VFVI01000015.1:0-154743 GCF_006442775.1 Mesorhizobium sp. B2-4-6 | reverse complement strand
TTCGCTCAACTGCCTCTCCAAAGAATCCTTTCTCAGCCTAAACTCAACCCCAAAAGCGCCATATGCGATTCCCCTGCTCCGGAGGGGGAGAGGTGGCGCCGCGAAGCGGCGACGGAGTGGGGGAAGGCGCTGCTCAGATGCGCTGCCGCTGACAACTACACATCACCACCGGGGCCTCAACCAGGGCCAGGCATCCGGCTTGAAATAGCAACCGCCCGGCGCCGGTCGACCCCCACTCCGTCGAGCTTCGCCCGACACCTCTCCCCGGTCGACGGGGGAGAGGAAAGGCGCTGCTCAACCCGCCAGCCTGCTCGCCATCTCGTGCTGGGCGTAGGCGCGGCCGAAGCGGTTGGCGAGGAAGGCGTCGAGGGCGATGTCTTCCTGGCGCACGAAACCCTTCGCCGGCAGCGAGCCGTCGGCCAGCATGTCGAGCACGGCGCAGATGCCGGAAGCGGTGGTGATCTGGATGGCGCTGCGCACGATGTTGCCGACGCGCTGCGAATAGATCTTGTTGGCGTAGGTCTCCTGCAGCAGGCGGCCGTTGCGGCGGCCCGAGACGGTGACGAAGACGATAACCACGTCCTGCAGCGTCGAAGGCAGCGCGCTCTCAAAGATGTCCTTCAGCACGTCGCGGCGGTGGCGCAGGCCCAGATCGTTGAGCAGCGCCTTCATGATCGCGGCGTGGCCGGGATAGCGGATGGTGCGGTAGTTCAGCGTGCGCACCTTGCCCTTCAGTGTCTCGGCGAGGGTGCCGAGGCCGCCCGAGGTGTTGAAGGCCTCATAGGTGACGCCGTCGAGCGAGAATTCCTCGCGCTCCTCCAGCGGCGGCACTTCGATCAGCTCGCCCTCGACGATCGCCTCGCAAGGCTCGCAATATTCGTTGATGACCCCGTCGGTGCTCCAGGTGAGGTTGTAGTTCAGCGCGTTGGACGGATATTGCGGCAGCGCGCCGACCCGCATGCGCACGCTTTCCAGCGTGTCGAAGCGGCTGGCGAGATCGTTGGCGACGATCGAGATGAAGCCCGGCGCCAGGCCGCATTGCGGGATGAAGGCGCTCTCGGCGTCACGCGCCAGCTCCTTGACGCGGCGGGTCGAAACGACATCCTCGGTCAGGTCGAGATAGTGCACGCCGGTGGCGGCGGCCGCCTCGGCGATGCGGGTGGTGAGGTGGAAGGGTGCGGCGCTCAGCACGGCGAACTTGCCGGCGAGAACCTTCTCGAGCTCACCCACGGCGGCGATGTCGAGCTCCTGCGTCTCGACGCCGGCCGGCAGTTCGGCGGAGGCAAGCTGGGCGGCCGAGCGGTCGACGAGCGTGACGCGGTAGTCGCCCGTGGCGCTCAGCATTTCGGCGATGGTCGAGCCGATCTTGCCGGCGCCGACGACAACGATGTTCTTCATGATCAATATCCCTTGCGAATTCTGATTTGGGCAATTCGATTGGCGAGAATCTTCGCAGCTTGCCTGTCGAAAGGAAGCGTGGAATCTGGCAATATGAAGCGGAACTTTGAACGATCTGCCGAAAGGTTTCGTCGAAATGATCACAGAAGCCGAACAAGCCCTGCTTACCCTGCTGCGCGCCAACGCCCGCGCTTCGACGGCGGAGCTCGCGCGGCAGCTCGGCGTGTCGCGCACGACGGTGCAGAGCCGCATCGAGCGGCTGGAGCAGCGCGGCATCATCGCCGGCTATGGGGTGAGGCTGTCGCCCGACTACGAGCAAGGGCTGGTCAAGGCGCATGTGCTGCTCACCGTCACGCCGAAACTCGCCGACAAGGTGGTGCGCAGCCTGGAAGCGATGGCGCCGGTCCGCACGGTGCATTCGGTGAGCGGGAATTTCGACATGATCGTCATCGTCGACGCGCCGTCGATCCGCGATCTCGACGCGCTGCTCGACCGGATCGGCGCGATGGACGGGGTGGAGCGGACCTCGTCGTCGATTATTTTGTCGACGCGGGTGGATCGGTAGCAACGCCTCAGATGTTCGCGGGGCGGCGAAGCTGCCGATCTTCCCCCTTGCGGGGGAGATGGCCGGCAGGCCAGAGGGGGTTCGCCTCCCGTAGAGCGCCGACGCCTCCTTCGTCATTCTAGGGCGGAGCAAGGAGCGAAGCGACGCGCGCAGACCCTAGAATCCATGCCGTGACATTGGCCATAGAATGCAACTGCCCAGAATAGCCGTTGGTAGTAGCGCCAGGTAAGATCGCCACGTGACAGGCTACGTCTACATGACCGCGAGCCAGAAAGGCGGCACGATCTATATCGGCGTCACCAATGATCTTGCTCGCCGTATGCCCGAGCATAAGACCGGCCAGGGCTCCACGTTCACCAGCCGTTACGGCGTGCAGCGCCTCGTCTGGTACGAAGAGCATTTCGACATCACCGATGCCATCCAGCGTGAGACGTCATTGAAGCGCTGGCCACGCCAATGGAAGGTGGAATTGATCGAGAAGAGCAACCCTGAATGGTTCGAGCTGTTTCGCGGGATCGGCCGGTGAGCGTTCTGGACCGTGGCGGCGCTCAGGAGTCACGGCATGGATTCTAGGGTCTGCGCGCGTCGCTTCGCTCCTTGCTCCGCCCTAGAATGACGAAGGGAGGCGCCGGCGCGAGGCCCCCCTCTCTGTCCTGCCGGACATCTCCCCCCCTTCAAGGGGGGGAGATTGGCAGCTTCGACGCTGGCACCTTTTCTGCAACATTGGTGATTGGCGAAAGCCGGCGTGACATCTGATCTCCCCCTTGAGGGGAAGATGCCCGGCAGGGCAGAGAGGGGGGCGAAGGAACGCAGCGCCCGTCATCTTGCTCGTGGTCTATCCCCTAAGCCCTGCGCCTTTCCGGCCCCTCGTCCAGCCACGCCACATCCTCCGGCGTCAGCTTGATATCCAGCGCCTTGAGGCTGTCCTCCAACTCGTCCAGCGTGCGCGGGCCGATCAGCGGCACCGAGGGGAAGGGCTGAGCCAGCACATAGGCCAGCGCGACATGGATCGGGCTCTTGCCGAGTTTTTGGGCCAGTTCGATCGCGCGGTCGCGGCGGCCGAAATTCTTTTCCGAATACCAGACCCGCACCAGCTCCTCGCTGTCATGCTTGCCGCGGCCGGCGCGGTCGGTGAAGAAGCCGCGGCCCTGGCTCGACCAGGCGAAGTTCGGCATCTGCCGCGCCGTCAGCCAGGCCTTCCACGCATCGGTCGAAGAGGTGACGCAGCCGGCCCAGATCGGCTCCAGCATCTCGGCCAGCGAAAAATTGTTGGAGAGCGCGCCGGGCTTCTGCCTGCCGTGCTTTTCGGCGTAGGCAATCGCCGCATCCATGCGCTGCATCGTCCAGTTGGAGCCGCCGAACAGGCCGCGGATGCGGCCGGCCTTGGCCTCCGCGTCCATCGCGTCGACGAATTCGCCGACCGGCACGTCCGGATTGTCGCGATGCATGAAATAGATGTCGACATGGTCAGTCTGCAGCCGGTCGAGCGACTGTGCCAGCTGCTTGCCGATGACGTCGGGGTAACAGAGCGGCGAATGCGCGCCCTTGGCGATGATCACCGATTGCGCACGCACGCCGCGATTGGCGAGCCATTGGCCAAGCAGCGTCTCGGTGTAGCCGGCGCCATAGACAAAGCCTGTATCGAACAGATTGCCGCCGGCCTCGAAATAGGCGTCGAGCAGGATCGAGCCGGAGGAGAAGCTGCGGAAATCCTCGAAGCCGAGCGCAAGCCGCGAGACGGGTATCGACAGGCCGGGAATGTC
This sequence comes from Mesorhizobium sp. B2-4-6, assembly GCF_006442775.1. Classification (NCBI taxonomy): domain Bacteria; kingdom Pseudomonadati; phylum Pseudomonadota; class Alphaproteobacteria; order Hyphomicrobiales; family Phyllobacteriaceae; genus Mesorhizobium; species Mesorhizobium sp. B2-4-6. The sequence goes on along the minus strand of NZ_VFVI01000015.1, from coordinate 151,017 downwards.
ACGCTTGCCGATGGCGGCGCCGTTGGTCCTGAGCGGGCGGCCGGAAATGGTGTCGACACGCTTAGCCGGCTTCTCGATCTCATATTCGAGCCCGACAGCGGCGCGCCATCTGTCGAGGACGCGCAGCGTGCCGAGGCTCTCGGCCCAGGACATGCCGGGCCAGGCGAATTCCTGCCGTCCGGCGAGGATCGCCTCGCCGGCGGCGTCGACCTCGAAGGAATAGAGGTGGCGGGTGTCGCCGAGGCTGATCACCTCGCGGGCGGCCCCGGACCGGATCACCTCGATCCGGCCCGGTCCCACATCGCGGTTGCCACCGGCGAACCAGAAATCGGGCACCTCGATGCGGCCTTTGGTGCCGAGGATGCGCAGCACATTGTCCTGGTCGAGCGAGATGCTGCAGGACACTTCAGCGACGATGCCGCCGGGGAAATGCAGCAAGGCCGAGGCCCATTCGTCGACGCCGGACCGGCCGAGATGAGCGGTGCCCGTCACCTTGTCGGGCTCGGCGAAAGGCTGGCCGATCGCGGCGCCAGCGATCAGCCGCGCCATCGATACGGGATAGCCGCCGACATCGAGGATGCCGCCGCCGGCGAGCTCGTTGGCGTAAAGCCGGTGCTCCGGCATGAAGCCCGGCATGGCGAAGCCGAAGCTCGACTTGATCATGCGCACCTCGCCGATGGCGCCGGATTTGATCAGCTCGACCAGCTGCAGCGTCTGCGGATGCAGCCGGTACATGAAGGCCTCGCCGAGGAAGGTGCCGGCCTTGCGCGCCGCATGCATCATGGCATCGGCCTCGAAGGCGGTCAGGGCCAGCGGCTTTTCGCATAAGACATGCTTGCCGGCTTCGGCCGCCTTGATCGCCCATTCGGCATGGCCGGGATGCGGGATCGAAATGTAGACGGCGTCGACGTCCTTGTCGGCAAGCAGCGCGTCATAGCCGTCGAGGATGCGCGCGCCCGGAAAGGTCTCGGCAAGCCCCGCTTTGCCCGGATTGCGGGCGCCGAGCGCCGTCAGTTCGCCGGTGCCTGACTGCGCCACGCCGCCGGCAAAGGATTTGGCGATGCTGCCGGGCCCGAGGATGCCCCAGCGGATTTTCTTGGATGAGGATGTCATATCAAATACTCCATGGGTCGCCGCCACGCCTGGCATGCCGGCAAAGAAAACTTGCGGGTCAACGGATCCTTGCGCCCTTCTTGTCGAAGAGCAGCGCCCGTTCCGCCTTGATCGAGACGGTGAAATGATCGCCGCTGGCGCGCTGGCGCGAGGCCTCGCGCTCGACGATCAGCTCCTCCGGCCCGGCATTGGCGTAGACGTAGCTGACCGAGCCGAGATGCTCGGCGACGTCGGCCTTGACCGGGATGTCGCAATCGCCCTTGCCGGCCTCGAAGAAATGCTCCGGCCTGACGCCAAGCACGACCTCGGCATCAAGGGCGGGAAAAGCTTCGGCGAGCGGTTTACGCAACCGCGCGCCGCCGTGATTGACGAGCTCGACGATTGCCGCGCTGTTGGAGACCTCCACGACCTTGGCGCTGAGGAAATTCATCTTCGGCGAGCCGATGAAGCCGGCTACGAAACGGTTTGCCGGGTCGTCGTAAAGATCGAGCGGCGCGCCGATCTGCTCGACATTGCCGGCCTTCAGCACGACGATACGGTCGGCCAGCGTCATCGCCTCGGTCTGGTCGTGCGTCACATAGATCATGGTGACGCCGAGCTCCTTGTGCAGGCGCGAGATCTCGACGCGCATCTGGACCCGGAGCTCGGCGTCGAGATTGGAGAGCGGCTCGTCGAACAGGAAGACCTGCGGCTCGCGCACGATGGCGCGGCCGATGGCGACGCGCTGGCGCTGGCCGCCGGAGAGTTGCTTCGGCCGGCGTTGCATCAATTCGTCGATGCGCAGGATTTCCGCCGCTCGGCTAACCCGGCGATCGGTGTCGGCCTTCGGGTTGCCGTTCATCCTGAGGCCGAAGGAGAGGTTCTGCTCGACGGTCATATGCGGGTAGAGCGCATAAGACTGGAAGACCATGGCGATGCCGCGCTCGGCCGGCTCGACATCGTTGATCACCTTGCCGCCGATGGCGATGTCGCCGCTGCTTATGTCCTCCAGCCCGGCGATCATCCTCAGCAGCGTGGACTTGCCGCAGCCGGAGGGGCCGACGAAGACGACGAACTCGCCGTCGGCGATGTCGATGTTGGCGCCGTGGACGATTTCGAAGACGCCGAAGCGTTTGACGACATTGGTGAGGGTGACGGCCGCCATCGCGCTCCTTCCTACTTGACCGCGCCGGCGGCGATGCCGGCGATGAAATGGCGCTGCAACAGCACGAAGACGATGAGCATCGGCACGGTCAGCATCACAGCGCCGGCCATGATGCCGCCCCACGAGACCTTGGTCAGGCCGATCAGCGTGCCGAGCGCCACCGGTGCCGTCATCGCGCCCGGCTGGCTGTTGATGAGCAGCGGCCAGAGATAGTTGTTCCACGAGGCGAGGAAGAGGATGATGGCCAAGGCCGCCAGCATCGGGCGGGCCAGCGGCAGCGCCACGAACAGGAAGATGCGCCATTCCTTGACGCCCTCGACGCGCGCCGCGTCGAACAGCTCCGCCGGCATCATCGAGAAGGCCTGGCGCATGAAGAGCACGCCGAGCGAATTGAACAGCGGCGGCACGATCAGCGCGATCCAGGTGTTGGCCAGAGCGAAGTCGCGCGCCACCATGATGAATTGCGGGATGAGCACCACCGCGTAGGGCAGCGTGATGGTGCCGAAGATGATCGCCACGACCGCGCCCTTGCCGTGGAATTCGTAGCGCGCCAGCGCCCAGCCGGCCATCGAGGTGAGCAGCACCGAAAGGATCGTGTAGGTCACCGCGACCGAGACCGAGATGCCGATGGCGCCGATGAAATTGGTGTCGCGCTGCAGGTTGGCGACATTGTCGAGGAAATTGTCGTGCGGCAGAAGCTCGATGCCGGGGCTGAAGATGCCGTTGTCGGGCATGGTGGAGAACACCACCATCATCCACAGCGGGAACAGCCAGACCAGCGCCAGCGGCGTCAGGAAAAGATGCAGCGCAATGCTGCGCCCGAGCCTTGCCTGCGAGCGCGAGGTCATTTCGGTTCCCTCATCAGCCAGAGCTGCACCAGGGTGATGGCGATCGCCAGCCCCGCCATGGTGTAGGCGACGGCCGAGGCGTAGCCGAAATTGAGCGAGCGGAAGCCCTGGCGGTAGAGCAGCAGGCCGAGCGTCTCGGTGCCGCCGCCGGGGCCGCCGCGCTCGGTGATCAGGAACGGCTCGGTGAAGAGCTGCATGGTGCCGATGATCGACAGCACGGCGCAAAAGACGATGACCGGCTTCAGCAATGGCAAGGTGATGTAGAAAAATTGCTTCAGCCTGCTGACGCGGTCGAGTGTCGCCGCCTCGTAGACGTCCTCGGGGATGGACTGCAGGCCGGCCAGGATGATGATGGCGTTGTAGCCGGCCCAGCGCCAGGTCACGGCGATCATAATCAGCGCCATGGCCGGCGTGACGTTGGAGAACCAGTCGATCTTGGCCAGGCCGACGCTGTTCAAGAGCTTGTTGACGATGCCGAAATCGAGGCTGAACATCAGGCGGAAGACGGCCGAATAGGCGACCTCGCCGACCACGACCGGGGCGAAGAAGGCGAAGCGGTAGAGGCCGCGCGCCTTGAGCAGCGGCGAGTTCAGCAGCACCGCCATGACGATCGCCAGCGCAATCATCACCGGCGCCTGGATGACCAGGATCAGCAGCGTGTTCTTCAGCGCATTGTAGAAGGCGGGGTCGCCGATCAGGCGGCCCCAGTTGAAGGCCGGCGCGAAGCGCCACGGCACGGTGCGCGTCGCCTGGAAGGAGATCAGGAAGGACGAGATGATCGGCCAGATCCAGAAGATGGCGAAGATCAAAAGGTAAGGCGTGAGGAAGCGGTACGCGGTGGCGTTCTGCGTGCGCATCGTCCTCCTCCTTTCTCTGTTTTGCCTTCTCCCACAAGGGGAGGGGCTAACCGCCTACTTCACCGGCAGGCCGGTCGCGGCGGCGATCTGCTTGGCGGCGTCGTCGAGCGCGGCCTTGGCGTCGGGGTAGCCGCTGGCCAGATATTTGGTCTGCACGGCGCGCATGATGATCTCGGCGTCGCTCTGGAACTGCGTGCCGCGGCTCGGCACCACCTTGGGCAGCGTCGCCAGGATATCCTTCCAGACCGCCTGGTCGCCCCAGTAGGGTTGGCCTTGCGCGACATAAGGGTCGTCGAGCGCCGAGATCAGCGAGGGCACCAGGCCGAAATCCTTCAGCATGGTGATCTGGCCCTCATTGGTCTCCAGCGTATATTTCAGGTAGGCGTAAGCCGCCTCCTTGTTCTTGGAGGCCGAGGTGATGGCCAGCGACGAGCCGCCGAGATTGGCGGCGCGCGGGCCGTCTGCCGTGAGGCTCGGCATCAGATAGACGCCCCATTTGCCGCTCTCCTTCGGCGATTCGGTGCGGATCGTGCCTTCATACCAGCCGCCATAGACCTGGCTGGCGACGGTGCCGGCGGTGTTGTTGGTGATCTTGGTGGACCAGTCGGCCGACGACACGATGCCGGCGTCCTTCATCTCCTTGACCTTGGTCAGGGCGTCGACGCATTTCGGCTCGGCCACGGTGATCGACTGGCCGTCCTCGGCGAAGTAACCGCAGCCCTGCTCGTTCGAGATCATGCGGAAGAATTCGGTGTCGCCGTTGAAATCGGCATTGGTCATCGACACGCCCGGATTGGCGGCCTGGATCTTCTTGCCGGCGGCGATGAAATCGTCCCAGGTCTTGATCGAGGCCGGGTCGACGCCTCCCTTCTCGTAGAAGTCGCGGCGGTAGAAGACGGCCACCGGGCCGGAATCCCAGGGCATCGCATAGGCCTTGTCGCCGACTTCCAGCTCGGTGCGCTTGAAGTCGGGGAATTTCTTCTGGTCCTCGGCGCTGTAACCCAGCGTGTGCAGGTCGACGAAGCAGTCCGGGAACTGGCTCCAGTAATTCTCCGCCTCGCCGTTCTCGACCGAGACGATATCGGGCAGGCCAACGCCGCCGGCGGCGCAGCCGGCGATCGATTTGTCATAGGTGGGCTGGTTGCCGAGGTCCTGAACCGTGACCTTGATGTCGGGATATTTCTTGTTGAAGCCCTCGATCGTCGCCTTCAGCGACGAGGCGGCGATGTTCCAGCTCCAGATGGTGATCTCGCCGGACTGCGCCAGGGCCGGGCTGGAGCCCAGGGCAAGCATAAGCGCGGCGCAGGTCAGTGTAGTGCGCATTGAAATCCTCCCATTTCATTTGCTCTCTCACTGTGAGCGTGGCTAGACTATGCGGCGCGGAAGGCTTGTCCCCGTCGAAGGGAATAAGAAGTTGGCGGAAAGTAAGATGCCGGGTCGTCCGTTCTACCAGCCTGGCGCGAGCAGCGTCGAAGGACTGCCGCTTGTTTTGCAGATGTTCCACAACCACCCGTTGGTGATGCTGAAGCCGCACTGGCACGCCCAGGTGGAGGTGAATTTCATCGTTCAAGGCAGCGTCCATTACCGCATGGCCGAGCACGAGATTGCGCTGTCGGCCGGCGAGATGTGCCTGTTCTGGGGCGGCCTGCCGCACCAGATGGACGACCTCTCCGACGACGCCATCTATGCCGGCGCGCATCTGCCGCTGGTGCATTTCTTCCGCCTGCATCTGCCGGCCGACATACGCCATCGGCTGATGACCGGCGCGACCCTGGTGACCAACGCCACCGACCAGTCGGACAACGACAATTTCAGGCGCTGGAACGAATATGCGCGCTCGGGCGATCCGGCCAGGGCCGAGCACGCCGTCAACGAGTTGCTTCTGCGGCTCGAGCGGGTGCGCTTCGAGCCCTATCGCCTGGTGCCGGGAAGCGCCCCCGGGCAAGGCACAGGCAATCCCTTCGACCAGCAATCCTCGCGCAATGTCGGGCGCATGTGCGATTACATCGCCGAGAATTTCCTCTACGACATCGACTGCGTGACTATTGCGGCCGCCGCCGACATCCATCCCAAATACGCCATGAGCCTGTTCAAGAAATCGACCGGCATGACGCTCAACGAATATGTCAATCTGCTGCGCCTGAGCTACGCGCAAGCGCTGTTGATGCATGAGGACGCCAATGTGCTGAGGGTCGCCATGGAATCGGGCTTCGGCTCGCTCAGCGCCTTCAACAAATCCTTCCGCAAGCTGGCCGGCATGTCGCCTTCCGATTTCCGCCGGGCGGGCGCCAGGTAGGCAAAAATTTCGCCGGCCGCATGGATCAGGCATTGTGTCGCGTGCGAATGCGATGCCAGGAAGGTCGGGCTCCGCAGTGTGGTTCGCCGAGCGGGGTCGATGAAGCACCGACCCCGCCGCGGGTTCCTGTGGGAGAGGGCCTACTTGTCCGGCTGGATGCTTGAGGCCGCCAGTTTGCCGGCCTTCGTCGAATAGGTGACCATCACCTTCTCGCCAATTTTCAGGGTCTCGGCTTCAATGCCTTCCGGCAGGGAGAATGTCTTGCCGTCGGAGAGCGTGATCGAATCGCCTTTCTTGTCGATGCTGGCGATCGTGCCGGTGATCGCCTTCGCATGGGCGACGCCGGCGGATGCGATTGCGATTGCCATTGCAGCCGTGATGACGGATTTCTTCATTGTTTGGTTCCTTTCTCTCGTCTGCCGAGGGCGGTTGCCCAGGGCGGCTTCAATCCGGAACGCCCAGCCCTGCCAGATCACGAACCCCGGAACCAGGATGAAGCGAAGTCAAACTTAGCGCCGGAAGTTTTCAATGGGTTGGCCGCAGCCTTACAAATGCGTAAGCGCGGCATGAGTGTCACAGGTCACGCAATTGCCCGGCGACCAGACCGGAGGACGATTTAGCGGACCGAACGGCAGCGGCAACGGATGCGACGACGAGGCCAAGCATGATCGCCAGATAGAGCCATGGCACCGACAGCGCTTCCGGTGGCGGATCGAACACGCCGGTCAGCAGTTTGACCAGCATCCATGCGGTCAGAGTTCCCGAGAAGAGGCCGAAGACTAGGCCGCCAACGACTATGACAAGGCCTTCGCCCCATAGGAAGGCGGCCAGTTGCGCGGGTTTTGCGCCTATCGCGCCGAGGATCGCGACGGGCCGCCGCCGCTCTGCGAAACCCAGGGCCAGCACAAGTCCGGCGGCCGCGGCTGCCATCAGCACGGAAAATCCAAGCTCAATTCTGGTCAGCCCGCCAAGATCGATGGCGGTCAGGCTCGATCCGATGAGGTGGGCTGCCTGGCCGATATCGGTCACCTTCAGCGAGGGATCGAAGGCGAGTACGGAAGAGGCTTGGCGCGCCAGGGCGGCTGGATCGCCTCTTGCCCGCATCAGCACGTACTCGGAAGCATCGGAGCCGGTCATGCGGGCCACATAGTCGGCGTTGGCGACCAGGAAGGAATCCTTAGGCGCTGTTGGAAATTCCCGCGCGACGCCCATGAACTTGAACGGCACGGGATGGTACTGGTGGTCCCTTGCATCGACGAGCCGCAGATTGATCGTGTCGCCCTGCTGAAGCTGGAAGTCCTGCACCGTTTCCTCCGACACAAGGACGCCGTCGGGCGTGGTAGCCAATTGGCCAAGCACGCCAGCCGCGTCGCCGCCACCGAAATAGGCGTCGGAAAGAGTCGTGGCTCGCCCAATGCTTACGGGATCGATCCCGTAGAGGTCCTGCAGATCGCTGCCCACATAGGCGAAACGATGCTGGACCGGCTCGATCGCGGCCGCGTCCGTCAGTGCGGCCAGTGCCTCCACATGAGCGCCGGCAGGCCTGTCGGAGGTGCCAAAGATCGTCACGTCGGATCCGTTCGTAAGCTCCGCGTCGACGCGTGCCTGAGCGTTGTAGGTGGCGTTGAAGATCGCGGTTGAAGTGGCAAAGGAAATAGCCAGCGCGGTCATGGCGATACCAGCCGTCAGGCGCCCCGATTGCCGGGACAGGGCAGCTGATACCACCGGTGTCAAGGAACCGGCCACAGGCGCGAGGATTGCATGCAACAACGCGCCATTGCGCGCGATGATCGCGCCCGACAGCCGAATGGTCAGCAGAACCATGCCCATCCAGAGCAAGGCGGGAGCAAGGAAGGCCTTGTAGTCGACCGAGGTTGCCGCCACGCCTTCCGGCGCAAGCACGATCTGGTATCCGGTGCTGGCCGACATCCAGAAGAGCAGGCCGGCGCCGGCAAGCAGCAGCAAATCCAGCCACAGGCGCTGCCAAAACGGTGGCGTCGCTCGGATCACAATCCGCCGCGCCGTGTCGACACCGGTCCAGCGCGCATCGCGCCAGGTCGGAAGCAGGAAAGCGGCAAATCCCAAAAGCAGGCCGAACAGCGAGACAAGAAGCAGAGCCGTGTGCTCCGGCATCGCATAACGGTTGGGGTTGGGCGCAGCGCCAAAAAGCATGGCTGCGCCGACGCCGACCGAAGTTCCGGCAATGCCGGCGACTGCTGCTTCGGCGGCTGAGAGCGACAGGATCGTGCGGGTTGTGGCGCCACGGATGCGAAGCAGCGCCTGCTCCGTCCGCCGGCGCTGCTCGCCGGACGAGGTCACGGCATAGGTAAGCGAGATGGCCAGCGCGGCGCCGGGCAGCCCGAGGAACAGGAACAGCACGGAAGCATAAAGCGCATCCTCGCGAACGGCCGCGAGGCGGGAACCGAGATTGTCGGCAACCAAGGCCTGGCCGGCGGTCCTCGCCTCCAAATTGCGCGCCGCGCCGGTGACGGAGACATGGGCCTGAACAGGATCGGATGGCAGGGCCTCGTGGGCCAGCCGCGCGTGCCATTGCAGGCGGACCGTATCCGGGCGTTGCTCCGCCTGCGGAGAGAACAACTGCTGCCAATCCTGCCATGGAAGCACGACTACGTTGTCCGGAGGCGCCTGCGGCGCGGCCTGGGCAGGCAAGCCCACCGCCTGAAACAACGAATCGGCATCTGGGAGATCGACGACCCCGGCGATTGCGATCTTCACCGCCGGCAGGCCGATACGCTTGATCGACACCGTGTCGCCAGGGCGGACGTGAAGGTTGGCCGCCGTCTGCTGGGCGACCAGGACGCCGTCGGCGCTGCCGGAAAGCAGCCGGATTTCCGCTGGAAAGTCCTTGGAATAACCTTCGTCGACGGCAATGACCTGCCCCGGCCCGGTGGTCTGAGTCGTGCCGCCCGCCAAGGCTTCGAAACCCGCCGCGTCGGCATAGCGAACCCGGTGAACGGCCTTGACGGGTGCCGCTTCGGCGATCGCCTTGCCGATCGCTTCCGGATCGGAGCCGGAAATCACCTGAACCTGCCAGTCGACCGGGACGGCGCTGACCGCACGAGCCGTCATCGAGGCGCTGGCATCGGCGAGGAAAAGGACCATCGCCGTCAGGAGCGCGACGGTCACCGCGACGCCCGCCGCGGCACCGACGAGACGCGGCAAGCGGCGGGTGAGAACGCCGCGTAGCCACAGAAGCATCATCATGCAGCGTCCTGTCTGGGCCATTCGGAGACGAGTCGGCCGTGATCCATCGTCCATCTGGTCGCCATCCGGGCAGCTACCGCTTCGTCATGCGTCGCCACGACCAGGGCGGTGCCCGTGCCCTCCAGCCGCTCCAGGACGGTGTCGAAAAAGAACTGCGCGGTGATGCTGTCGAGCTGTCCCGTCGGCTCGTCGGCCAAGACCAGTTTCGGCTTCATGACGAGGGCACGCGCCATCGCGATCCGTTGCGACTGCCCGCCGGACAATTCCTCCGGCAGCTTGTCGCCAAGCTCGTCGAGTCCAAACGAGGCGAGCAACGCCTTGGCGGCCGGCTCGGCGGATGCAGGATCGGCGGCCAGGACCAGCGGCAGGCCGACGTTCTGAACGACGGTGAGCGCCGGAAACAGGCTGGGCGCCTGGAACACGAGGCCGACATGACGCGGCCTTAGCTCCTCGAAGGGGCCGAGCCCGGGCCATTCGATAGTGCCGGAGGTCGGCTTGTCCAGTCCGCCAAGTATATGCAGCAGAGTGGTCTTGCCGCTGCCGGATGGCCCGACCATAGCGATCCGCGCGTCGGAAGCAATCCTGCAATGGACATCGCGAAGCGCGGCAACTCCGCGCTGGAAGTCGCGGCCGAGGCGCTTGCCGACGACAAGCGTGTCACTCATCGTCTATCCTCCCGTCCTTCAGGCCGATGATGCGGTCCGCCCGATGCGCAAGCGCCCGGCTGTGCGTGGCGAGCAACGTCGCCAAGCCGGCCCGGCGCCGCGCCTCGAAATGCCCGATCAAACGGAGTTCGGTGTCGCGGTCGACTTCGGCGGTCGGCTCGTCGGCAACCAGGATCGGCGGATCCGCGGCAAGCGCCACGGCAAGGCCGGCCCGCGCCGTCTCGCCGCCGGAGAGTTCGGTGGGAAAGGCCCGAGCACGATGCTGAAGATCGACGCTTTCCAGAAGCGCGCCAATTCGGCTCTCGTTCAGCTTGCCCGCCAACTGCATCTGCAGGCGCAGGTTCTGTTCCACGTTGAGATGGCCAAACAGGTTCCCGGATTGTGGAAGGATGCCGAAATTGGCGGCGCGGATGCGTGTCCGCTCGGTTTCCGACCGACGAGTCAGGCGCCTGCCGACGACCTCGACATGGCCGCCGTCGGGTTCGTCCAGCCCGGTGACGCAGGACAACAGCGTGGATTTGCCGCTGCCGGACGGTCCTACCAGGGCAACGATCTCGCCGGCCGACAGATGAAAGCTGATGCCACGCAGCGCGGCGGTCTCGTCGTCGCCTATATGGAAGAACCGGTAGAGCTCGTGCGCTTCCAGCGCGTACATCTCACTTCCACCGGAACGAATTGGACATCAGCTGCCATTGGTCCACGTTGTCGGCACCCTTGGGCGCGTAGAGCTCCAGCGTGACAAGCTTGCCGTCCTTGAAAAAGAGATAGCGTTCGTTCTCCAGACGCACCTGCTTGTTGGTCACGGCATTCGGTTCGGAGTTGGACGTGTAGACTACGCTGATCGCCTCACCGGCGGGCAACTTGACCTGCTTGACCGCAGTCACCCGCACGGCTCGTCCTGTTGCCTCCAATTTCGAAACATAATCCGTCTTGGCGCTTTCGACCGTCGGCAAGGCGTCTGCCTTGGCCATCGATAGGACGACGCCGTCGAGCTTATCGACGAAGCTTGCGCCGTCGGCGCGATCGGACCTTGCCCAGCCTTCCGGCACCTTCATGGTGAAACCCTCCGGAGACGTATAGTCGATGAACACCTGCGTATCGGGAATATCGCCAGGAGGGTTCTTTTCCGCGGGAATCGCTTTTTCAGCCGCAAATGCCACAATGGAGCCCGACCCAGAAGAGGCAAGGCACGCGGCGAGCGCCAAGGCCGGCAACAGCCGGCCAGTCGTTTGACGAAGGGTGATCATGTTCGGCACCTCCGGATTGAACGGCAGTCCATCCAGTATGCCCCGGCAAGCTTACGGCCACGTCGCCTCATCAATACGGATTGGTAAGTTTTCAGGTTCCTGGCGATCTGGTCGCCGGGAAGCTGACAACCACTCCCAGGCCGGGATTGCACTCCTCGAGCGTTATTGCCGCGCCATGCAGGTCTGCCACCGCCTTGACCAGGCTCAAGCCCAGGCCGCTGCCTGGCGTCGTGCGGCTCGCATCCAGCCGGTAGAGCCGGCGGAACACCTTTTCGCGCTCCTCGGCGGGGATGCCCGGGCCATTGTCGCGGACATGGATGAGGACATGGCTGCCTTCCCTGGTCACCGAGAGCTCGATCGCGGTGCCCGGAGGGCAATGCCTGAGCGCGTTCTCGACCAGATTGGCCAGCATCTGCATCAGCAGGTCGCGGTCACCGTGGATATACCATTTCGTACCCGGAATGATCCCTGTGGACAGGGATTTGCCATCATCCTCGGCCACGTCGGCATAGACCTCGCCGATGGTCTCCACGACCGGGCCGACATCGAGATCGACGAAGCGCGCCTTGCGGGCGCCGGCTTCGATCTGGGCGATGCGAAGCAAGGCGTCGAACGTGCTGTTGATCTGCTGGCTCTCAGCGCGGGCGTCGGTCAGCTCGGTCGAGACGTCCTCGCCCGACACCGTCTTGTCGGCGGCTGATTCCAGGATCATCTGCAGCCGGTTGAGCGGCGTCTTGAGGTCATGGGCGATGTTGGCGCTCACTTCGCGCATGCCGTCGACCAGCGCCGACAGGCGCTCGAGCGCCGCATTCACTTGGGCCGAGACGGCGTCGATGTCGTCGCCGCTGCCGATCAGCGGAATGCGCGCATCGAGACGACCATGCGAGACGTCGACCATGGTGCTGGCGATGCCGTCGAGGCGCCGCTGGACGCGCGAGGCAAGCACGGCGCCGCCGCCGATCGCCAGGACGGTGATGAAGAGCGTGGCCCAGCCGAAACTCATCAGCACGATCCTTTCCAGATCCTCGGTTTCCGAAAGCGAGAAGGCGACCGTCAAATTGTTGTCGCCGACCCTGCCCGAATAGGCGCGATACTCGGTGTCGGGCGGCACACCCGGCAGATTGGCGGCGAACATGGAAAAGCCATCCGGCAGCGCGGAGGCGGCGAAATCGCCGGCGAGGCGGTTGCCGTTCCGATCGGTGAGGGAAAAAATCTCGTCCTTGTCCTGGCTGAACTGGGCATGGTCCCTGACCGTGGAGACGAGATCCTCCTCGTCGCTCTCGGCATAGGTGGCGGCGATCAGCGCATAGGTCTCCTTGATCGATTGATCGAGCTGCCTGGCGAGCGAGGCGCTCATCAGTTGATAGACGATCGCGCCGGACAGGATGAAGGCCAGCAGGAACAGGAAGGCGAAGGTCAGCGCCAGCCTGAACGGCGTGCTGCGCAGCAGGCTGGAGCGTGTCTCGCTCATGCGATGGCGAGCGCGGTTGGCCGCCCGGTGGAGGCAAGATCAGGCCGGAACATGCAGGCTGTAGCCGGTGTTGCGCACGGTGTGGATCAGCGGCACGTCGAAGGGCCTGTCGACCTTGGCCCGCAGCCGGCTGATATGCGTCTCAACGACGCTGGTCTTGGGGTCGAAATGAAAATCCCAGACGCGCTCCAGAAGCATGGTGCGGGTGATGACGCGGCCCTCGCCGCGCATCAGCACCTCGAGCAGGCTGAATTCGCGCGGCTGCAGGTCGATCGGCTGGCCCTGCCGGGTCACGCGGCGCTGGATCAGGTCCATTTCGAGGTCGGCGACGCGCAAAGCGGTCTTCTGCTCCTGCGCCGCCGGCCGGCGGCCGAGCGCATGGATGCGGGCAAGCAGCTCGGAAAAGGCGAAGGGCTTGACCAGATAGTCGTCGCCGCCCGCCTCCAGGCCCTCGACGCGGTCGTCGACGCCGCCGATGGAGGTCAGGAAAATGGCCGGCGTGCGGACGCCGGCGGCGCGCACCGCCTTGATCATCGACAGGCCGTCGAGGCCGGGAATCATGCGGTCGGCGACGATCACGTCATAGGCGTTGCGGGTCGCGGCGAAGAGCCCGTCATGGCCGTCGCGCAGCAGATCGCAGACATGGCCGGCCTCGGTCAGTCCCCTGACGACGTAGTCGGCGGTTCTCGGATCGTCTTCAACAAGCAGAAGTCGCATCGCCCCGTGCTGTCCTTACCGCCTCAACCTCACCGGCATGATAGCGCCGGCTGCGGCTTTTTCTTGGCCGGTCTCTATTTCTTCGCTTGACGCGGTTCCTGACGGCAATCCCGCGTCACCCGTTGCTGGAATTGCTCTAACCATCTGTTTTTACGTGCTGCCGGAGCGAAGGCCGCAACACATTTTTGCGAGAAGCGTTTTAGTCGAGCAGGGCCTGTTCGTCTTCGTCGATCAGGTTCCTCAGCGTCATATAGAGAACGATGACCACGATGCAGCCGAGGAAGGTCAGGCTGGTGGTGGTGGTGCCGAAGCCCATGCCGCCATATTCGACCGGTTGCGACAGCAGGTCGCCGAAGGAGGCGCCGAACGGCCGGGTCAGGATATAGGCGAGCCAGAAGGCGAGGATGCCGTTCAGGCCGAGGAAGAACCAGGCGAGCGCGATCGCCGCGATCATGCCGCCGAAGATGAGGCCGGTGGCGAGATAACCCATGTCGAAACGCTCGGCGACCAGATCGCCGGCGGCCGTGCCGAGCGAGAAGGTGAAGAGGATCGCCAGCCAGTAGAAGATCTCGCGCCTGGTGGTGAAGATGGTGTGGATCGAGAGTGTCCTTTCGCTGGCGTACCAGGCCGCGAAAGTCAGTGCGAGGGCGGCCGAGAAGACGATCGTCGTCGTCTCCAGCCGCACGCCGAAATTGTCGACGAGGTTGTCGGTGACCAAGGTACCGACGACGCTGATCAGCACCACCGCCAGCCAGTAGGCCCACGGCACGTAGCGCTTCCGCGCGAACTGAAGGACGAGCGCGACGACGAGGATGCCGCCCATGATCAAGGACGTGACTGTAAGGCCGAGGCCGAGATTGACGGCGAGATAGTCGGCCGCCGTCTCGCCCATGGTCACCGCCATGATCTTGATCAGCCAGAAATCAATGGTGACATCCGGGACGCGGTTCAATTCGGACTCGTGTGCATGGCTTGCTACGGTCATGGCGATATCCATCTCCGGTTCCTCCGGCGCTTACTTGCCAAGAATCTTCATGGCCTGGGCGAAGAAGTCGTCGGCGCGCTTGTCGTCGTCGGCGTTGCAACGCTCGATGCCCTTCGTCTCCAGTTCGGAAACCTTGTTCTTGTCGGCATCGTTGGGCTTCGCCTTGGCTTCGGCGGCGCGCAGGTCCTTCAGCGCCGTCTCGCAAGGCGTCGGAGCGGCAACGGCCGAAGCCAAGGGAACGATGATCGCGGCAGCGGCAAAGGCGAAAGCAAGGGCAAATTTGTTCATGACTCTATCCTGATGCTGAAGGCCGATATTCGGCGCCTGTTCACGCCGCCTCAAAATTCCGTGCGGCGATCGTCAGGCTAGACGGGCGAATTCACCGCAGCCTGTCTGGGCGCTTACAAATTGGTAAGGTCGGCCGAAAACCTCCGCCAGGCCTCGTCATCGCGCGGCGGAAGGGTTAGAGAAGCCTTGGCGCCCCTGTCGGCGCCGCAGCGGTGAGAAAGAATGGCCTACGCATCCCTCAGATCGGCGCCGAAGGCGTTCGACCAGCACAAGCGCCTGATCGTCGTGCAGGTGGCCGCCGTGCTTGCCGTCATCCTGCTCCTGTTCAGCAAGCCGGCGCTGGCCGAAGGGTCGGGCGGGCACGAAATCGTCGAGACGATCGGGTTCGCGATGGTGCTGATCTGTTTCCTTGGCCGGCTGTGGAGCATCCTTTTCGTCGGCGGCAGGAAGAATGACGAGCTGATCATGTCCGGCCCGTTCTCGATGACCCGCAACCCGCTCTATTTCTTCTCGACCGTCGGCGCTGCCGGCATCGGCCTGATGTTCGGCTCGCTGCTGGCGGCCGTCATGCTCGGCCTGGCGAGCTTCCTCGTCTTCCGCTTCACCGCGCGCAAGGAGGCCGAATACCTCGCCGGCAAGTTCGGTGCGGCTTACGCGGCCTATGCCGACCGCACGCCGCGCTTCTGGCCGAATCCGCTGCTTTACCGCGACGAGGCGCAATGGCTGTTTTCGACGCGCGCGCTGAGGAACACGTTCCGCGACGGGCTCTATTTCCTGGCGCTGTTCCCGGTCATCGAGGCGGTGGAGTATTTCCGCCTCAGCGGCGATCTACCGACGCTTTTCACCGTTTATTAGAGCCGCTCGCGGCGCGGCGCGTGCTCTGCAGAAGAATTGCCAGGCAGCCGGCGAGAAGCAGCCAGCCGCCGGCGAGCGGCGGCAGCCCCAGGAACTTCACCGCGGCGGCGATCAGTGCAACGAGGATCAGCGCCAGCAGCGCCAGGCTGCCGTCGTCGACGAACATGCCGACGAGCTCCTTGAAGACAAGACGGATCATGGTCATCGGGCGACTCCTTCGGCCGGCGTCGGATACGCGCCGCGCAGCCAGCGCACGATGGCGAAGGATGCGGCGGCAATGATGGCGAAGATGGCGAGCAGAGCGAGGTCGGCGCCCGGCCATTCGGCGCCGAGGCCTTCGCCGGTCCAGAACACGCCGAAGCTGGTCAGCATCAGCCCGACGACGAATTTCAGTGCGTTTTCCGGCACGCGCGCCAAAGGCCGGTGCACGGCGAGGCCGATCAGCATCACCAGCACGAAGGCGGCCAGCGCGCCAAGGCCGGCATAGAGCGTCTGGCCATGCGCGGCGCCGACGGCGATGACGATGAACACCACCTCGACGCCTTCGAGCAGCACCGCCTTGAACGACGCGACGGCCGCCAGATAGTCGGCGCGGCGGTCATCGGCCTGCCGCTGCAGCGCCGCCGTCTCCTTGGAAAAGGCCTGCTGCTCGTCATGCAGCGCGATGACGCCGACGCTGCGCAGGATCGCTTTCCTCAGCCAGCGCATGCCGAACAGGATGAGCAGCACGCCGACCACGAATTGCAGGACGGTGATGGGAACGAGCGCCAGCAGCGGTCCGAACGCCAGCACCAGCGCCGCCAGCACGGCAAGCGCCAAAGCCGCGCCGGTCAGCGCCGGGCGCCAGCTGCGCGTCACGCCGACGGCGAGCACGATGGTGAAGGCTTCGACCACCTCGACGAAGGAGGCCAGGAAAGAGGCCGTCACGGTAGAAAGTATGGGTGTCAGGCCATGCATGCAGGCGTCCTATAGTTCGGAATCATCAGTTGGCGAGAACGATACAGCGTTCGGGCGGCAGCGAGAATGCCAGTGAGGAGCCGACCGGCGGCGCTTCCGGCCAGTCGAGGCGGACGCGTTGCGGGCCGAGTTGCACCGCCAGCCGCCAGCAGCGCCCCTGGAAGGCGCTCGACAGCACTTTGCCCTGCAGCCGGTTGCCGGGATGCGCCTCGGCCGGCCGCGCGTCTTCCGGCCGGACCACAAGCATGCCATCGCCTGATTTCGCCCCGGGCGTGCGCAGGCTGTCGGCGGCGGCGCCCCGCACGCTGAACAGCCCGTCGCGCACGGTGCCAGGCACCACCGAAAAGCCGCCGATGAAACCGGCGACGAAGGAATCGGCCGGTGCCTCGTAGATCGCGAACGGCGTGTCGAACTGGGCGATGCGGCCGTCGCGCATCACAGCGATGCGATCCGAAACGGCCATGGCTTCGGCCTGGTCGTGCGTCACATAGATGACGGTGGCAGCTTCGCGCCGCACCAGCTCCATCATCTCGATGCGCATGTCCTCGCGCAGTGCCGCGTCGAGATTGCTGAGCGGCTCGTCGAACAGCATCAGCGCCGGCCGCGCCGCGAGGCAGCGGGCGATGGCGACACGCTGCTGCTGCCCGCCCGACAGCTCCGAGGGGTAGCGGTCTCGATAGGGTGCGAGCCGCGCGACCTCCAGCGCATGGCCGACGCGGGCGGCGATCTCCGGTTCGGCGAGGCGCTGCGCGCGCAAGCCGAAAGACAGGTTGCCGGCCACTGTCATATGCGGCCACAGCGCGTAGTCCTGGAACACCATGCCGATTCGCCGCTTTTCCGCCGGCAGGACGGATCGTTCGCTCCAGACGACACGGTCGCCGAGCGCGATCATGCCGCTGTCGGGGTCGATCAGCCCGGCAATGCTGCGCAACAGCGTGGTCTTGCCGGAACCGCTCGGGCCAAGCAACGAGACGACCTCGCCGGCCTTGATGGCAAGGTCGAGGTTGCTGAGCACGGCGCGGCCGCCGAGCGACTTCGAGATGCCGGTGCAGCGGAGCGAGGCGGTCATGACGGCTCTCTCGACTTGGCCGGAATGCCTTGCGGTCGGCCGAAGGCAATGAAGCGCTTGAGCGGATACCAGATCAACGCCGCCGCACCGCCGGCAGCGGTCATGGCGGCCAGCGCGATGGCGCAGGCCAGTCCGTCGCGATCATGGCTGAACAGTTTCAGGATCAGGGTCGGCGCCGGCGGACCGCTTTGCGGAATGAGCATCTGCGACATCGGCAATTCGAAGACGGTGCGGATGAAGGTGAGCAGAAAGGCTGTGAGGACGCTGAGCAGGATCAACGGCAAAGTCACCGATGTGAGACGCCGAACAGCTCCGATGCCGGAGAGCCGCGCGGCGTCGGTCAGGCTCGGCGCCAATTGGCCGATGGCCGAGAGGATGACCACCAGGCAATAGGGCAGAGCCGCGGCGACATAACCCATGACGAGCAACGAGCCGTCGCCATAATGCGGGAACGGCCAGTCGCGGAAGCCGGGCAACCGGTTCCAGACCAGGATGTAGCCGAAGCCGAGCACGATGCCCGGGATCGCGACCGCGCCGAGCGACAGGCCAAGCACCACGGTGCGTATGACCGGGCTCGACCGGTCGAGCTGGGCCGAGAGCAGCAAGGCCAGCGCGCTGGCGATGATCGCGGTCAGGCCGGCATAGAAGAGGCTGCGCATCAACCCGTCATTGGCTGGTGTGTCGAGGCTGAGCGCGGCGTCGAGGTTGGCGAGGGTGAAATTGTCCGGCGTTAGACCATTGCCGAGCGTGCTGGTGAGCGCCCGCACCGCGATGGCGCCGAGCGGCAATATGAGCGCGAGGAAGGCGACCAGCAGTGCCATCGCAAGAGCGAGCCAGCGCCAGGCGCCGAGCCGATAGCGCCGGGCCGGCCTGGCCCGTCCGGAAATCAGCCGGGGATCGGCGCGGCGGCGCAGCAGCCTGTCGGCCATGACGACGAGCAGGACCAGCGCCAGCAGCACCAGGGCCTGCGCGCCGGCGGCGGGGAAGTCGACGGGGTAGTCGCTTGCCGCGGCATAGATGCCATAGGTCAGCACGCCGAAGCTCGACATCCTGGCGATCGTCGAGGCCAGGCCGAAATCGGACAGCACTTCGGCGAAGCTGGCGATGAAGCTGAGCACGATTGCCGGTGCCAGCAACGGGCCGTTGACGCGCAGCCAGATCCGCACCGGTCCGGCGCCCGACAGGCGCGCCGCGTCCTCCATCTCGCCGCCCAGTCCCGCCAGCGCGCCGCCGATGATGAATGCCGCGAGGGGGAAGAGGCTCAGCGTGTGCACGAAGACCAGGCCGCCCAGCCCGAAGAAGGAAGCACCGAGCCAGGGCGGCAACAGGCCGAGCTGTGCCAGGTAGCCGCCCGAGGACATCAGCAGCACCCAGGCCAGCGCCTTCAGGTAGGACGGCGTCAGGAACACAAGCCAGGGCACCAGGGAAACCGGGCCGCGCAGCGGAATCTCGCAACGCTGCACCAGCACGGCGAAGGCGCCACCGAGGATCGTCGTCGTCAGGGCCGCAAGCAGGCCGAGCTCCAGCGAATGCAGGATCGAGCCGGCGACATAGGGTGAGGAAAGGATGCGCGCGAGCGGTTCGGCGCTGACGAGAGCCTGCGCGCCATCGACCGCGAACAGTCCGGGCATGACGGCCTGCAGCAGGACGAGCGCAAGCGGCAGGCCGATCAGCAGGGCGAAGACCCCATAGACAGCCAGCGGGCCGCCAAGACGAGCCAGCGCGGGCAAGCGCCTGCGCGCCCACCCGCTCGGGCCGATGCCGCCGGCGGCGGCATCGAATTTCTGCACCATCGTCATTGCCTGGCGAGCGCGGTCACTGGACGAACTTTTCCTTGTACCACTGCTTCCACTCCGTCTCGTGCGCCGAGGCGGTCGCGTCGTCGAGATGGGTGTAGGCGATGCTGGTCTCGCGGCCGGGCTTGGGGTTCACGCCCTTGATGATCGGAATGTAGAAGAAGTCGGTGTCGTCGCCGTTCTGCATCGCGGCCTGGCCATCGGCGCTGGTGACGAAGTCGATGAACTTCTTCGCGGCATCCATGTGCTGCGTCTTGGCGCTGATGCCGAGGCCCTGCGGCAGCGACACCGAACCCTCGCTTGGATAGACGGCGATGACCGGCTCGCCGGCGGCGATCTTGGAGAAGATGGCGCTGTCCTGGTTGATGCCGACCGAGGCGTCGCCGGTGAGCACGGCCTTGTTGACCTTGCCGCCGCTGGAGAGCCCCGAGAGCGACTTGTTGGTCAGCGTCTTGGCGAGCAGCTCCTTGCCGGCATCGACGCCGTTGGTTTGGAACAGGCCGGCAAGCCACTGATAGGCCGGGCCGGAGAGGTTCGGGTCCTTGGCGGCGACGCTGCCGGCGAAGCCCTCGAGGTCAGCCCAGGATTTCGGCATCTTGTCGGCCTTGACCTTCTTGGTGTTGACCTCGATCGCGGTGGTGCTGGTGCCGGTCGGCAGGAAAGCACGGCTCTGCGGGATCAGCGACTTGCCGAGATCGGTCCAGGCGATCTTGTCATAGGCTTCGGCGGGCACGGGCTGCAGCACGTGGTCGGCCGCCATGCGCTCCATCACGGCGGAACCGTCGAGCCAGACGATGTCGAATTGCGGGTTGCTGCCTTCGGCGGCGATCTTGCCCAGCGTCTCGCCGGTGCTGCCGGGTTCGACGAGGTCGACGGTCAGCCCGGTCTTGGCCTGGAAGGCCTTGGCGACCGGGCCGGCAAAGTCGAGCGCGTCATAGAGCACCAGATCGGCGGCGCAAGCCGGCGCGGCGATGGATAGGGCCGTCAAACTCAACGCAAGTCCAAGCGTTGCCTTTATAGTCATTTCGCTCTCCTGTTGTTCGGAAAAGGCAAAGTAATGCCGATTTTATGTTATATTATTGTTGCTTACACTTTTATGTCGATGGCGATTACTTCTTGCGCGTTCCTCGTTTTATCCATGCCTTGTCGATTGCGCCGCGCAGGCCGCTCAACCGGTCCAGGCTGTCGAATGAAGTCTCGCCGGCCTTCGCCGCCAGGGCGATGATCATTGCTTCGATGAGCACCATGGTGCCGCCATGGGTGGCGAGGTGATCCGCCTTGCCGCGCGGGACCGGCAGCATCGCCGCTATCCTGTCTGCGACGAGCGGCCCGAGATTGTCGCTGACCAGCACCACCGGCACCTCATGCAGGCCGGCCTGATCGAGGACGATCTCGACCTCGCGGTAAAGCGGCGCGTAGGCCATCATCAGCACGGCGTCGCCGCTTTCCAGCCATAGCAGGCGGTCGGCAAGCGCGACGCCCGACACCGAAAGCGCGCTGCTCGGCAGGCCGATCCTGTTGAATTGCAGCGCCGCGTATTCGGCCATGGCGCCGGACGGGCCGATGCCGAAGATGTGGCGGCGCCGGGCGCGCGAAAGGATATCGACGGCGCTGGCGAAGGCCGCTTCCATCCCAGGCTGCTTCAGTGCGTCAAGCGCGGTTTCATGGAGGCCGACGACATGGCGCAGCGCCGATGCGCTGTCGTTGCCCGTCTCCTGCAAGGTGCGGGCCAGCCGCCTGCCGGGCGAGGCCGTTCCGGTCAGGTCCGCGAGCAGCATCTGGCGCAGCGCCGACAGGCTGTCGAAGCCGAGCGAGCGGGCGGTGCGCACCACGGTTGCGTCGCTGGCGCCGGCAAGGGCGGCGATCTCGGCCGCCGATCCCAGAAGCACCGCCTGCTTCTGGCTGACGAAAAAGCGCGCCATGCGCTGCTCGGCCGGCGACAGGGCTTCCAGCGCCGCCTCGACGCGATCGTCGAAAGCGCGTTGCCGGTCGGCGGGATCGTCGGATGTCATGATTGTCGGCCATTCGTCAGGAAGGATCGTAGCATTCGCTACGGCGATGACATTCCGAAATGTTCATTACATCCGTGTGACAACGCCGGCCGTGGATCACAGGACCGATCGGCGCGCCGAGCCTTACTCATTGACGGTCTGTATCCGTTCGGTGTCCGTTGTATCCCGGCGCTGCCCTGGCTATCTGCTGGAGCAACAAGGAGTTCGAGCGGCCGATGGATCGCTCCAGCAGGAATGGAACCATGAAGAAGATCGGATTTCTGTCGTTCGGGCATTGGTCGCCCTCGCCGCAATCGGGCACGCGCTCGGGCGCCGACGCGCTTTTGCAGTCGATCGACCTCGCGGTCGCGGCCGAGGAGCTCGGCGCCGACGGCGCCTATTACCGCGTCCACCATTTTGCCCGGCAGCTCGCCTCGCCGTTTCCGCTGCTTGCCGCGGCGGGCGCCAAAACCCGGCGTATCGAGCTCGGCACCGCCGTCATCGACATGCGCTATGAAAACCCGCTCTACATGGCCGAGGATGCGGGTGCCGCAGACCTCATCGCCGGCGGGCGGCTGCAGTTGGGCATAAGCCGCGGCTCGCCCGAGCAGGTGATCGATGGCTGGCGCCATTTCGGCTATGTGCCCGAAGAGGGCAAGAGCGACGCCGACATGGCGCGCCGGCATTCGGAGATCTTCCTCGACCTGCTGCGCGGCGAAGGCTTTGCCCAGCCCAATCCGCGGCCGATGTTCCCCAACCCGCCCGGCCTGCTTAGGCTGGAACCCTTCTCGGCGGGTTTGCGCGACCGCATCTGGTGGGGCGCGGCCACCGACGCGACCGCGGTATGGGCGGCCAAGCTCGGCATGAACCTGCAAAGCTCGACGCTGAAATTCGACGAGAGCGGGGAGCCGCTGCATGTCCAGCAGGCCAAGCAGATAAGAGCCTACCGCGCCGCCTGGAAGGAAGCAGGCCATGCCAGGGAGCCGCGCGTCTCGGTCAGCCGCAGCATTTTCGCCTTGGTCAACGACATGGACCGCGCCTATTTCGGCGGCAGCGAGGGCGAGGACCATTTCGGCTATATCGAGCCGGAGAAGCGCGCCGTGTTCGGCCGCACCTATGCCGACGAGCCGGACAAGCTGGTGGACCAGCTCAAGGCGGACGAGGCGATCGCCGAGGCCGACACGCTGCTCTTGACCGTGCCCAACCAGCTCGGCGTCGACTACAACGCCCATGTCATCGAGTCGATCCTGAAGCACGTCGCGCCGGCGCTGGGCTGGCGGTGAGGTGGCGAAAACCGCAAATGGCGTAATCTCCCCCGCAAGTGGGGAGATCGGCAGCTTCGGCACCGGCGCTCCTGCCGTCCTTACCGTCGACGTTGACATCTGATAAAATAGCAATCTACTTTGTAGCGTAATCGGTTACGTAACCGATTACGGCTCAATCAAGTGGAGGAGACTAATGAGCAAGATTTCGGACACGCACGGGTTTGGCCCGTTCTCGCGCCGCCAGTTCCTGAAGACCAGCGCCTTGGCTGCAGGCGCGCTCGCTCTGCCGCTCGGCCCGGCGCTTGCAGCCGACAAGCCGAAGGTCGGCCTGGTCATGAAGTCGCTCGCCAACGAGTTCTTCAAGCAGATGCAGGCCGGCGCGGAGGACTACGCGGCCAAGAACAAGGACAAGTTCGATTTCGCCGCCGTCGGCATGAAGGACGAGCGCGACTTCGCCGCGCAGGTCGACGCGATCGAGAACTTCATCACCCAGAACTACAACATCATCGTCGTGGCGCCGGCCGATTCGAAGGCCATGGTCACGCCGATCGCCAAGGCGCTGAAGGCCGGCATCAAGGTGATCAACATCGACGTCTCGCTCGACACCGAGGCCAAGAAGAAGGCCGGCATCGACCTCGCCTTCTTCGGGCCGGACAACCGCGCCGGCGCCAAGCTCGCCGGCGACGCGCTCGGCAAGGCGCTGGGCAAGGGCGGCAAGGTCGTCATCCTCGAAGGCAATCCCGAGGCCGACAACGCCAAGGAACGCAAGCTCGGCTTCGACGACGCGGTGAAGGAAAACGGCCTCGACCTGCTCGATTCCAAGACCGCGCATTGGGAAACCGAGGAAGCCAACACGCTGATGACCAACTTCCTGACCCAGCATCCCGACATCCAGGGCGTGATGGCGGCCAACGACTCGATGGCGCTCGGCGTTGTCAAGGCGATCGACGCGGCCGGCAAGTCCGGCCAGATCAAGGTCGTCGGCTTCGACAACATCCCGGCCGTCGGCCCGCTGCTGAAGGACGGCAAGATGCTCGCCACCGTCGAGCAGTATGGCGCGCAGATGGCCGCCATGGGCATCGACTACGGCCTGCGCGAGCTTGCCGGCGAGAAATTCTCCGGCTGGGTCAAGACCGACATCAAGCTGATCACCGCCTGAGGCGAGCCGCCGCCGGCGCTCCCTTCCGGCACGTGCTTGCCTCGTCATCGTCGCCGGCAACCTGCCGGCGGCGATGACCGCGCGCTCGTACCGCCGTTGCGGTAGAAGAGCGCTGTTCAGGATTGCCGCATGAACGACGTGATTCTTTCCCTTGAAGGGGTCGGAAAGATCTTTCCCGGCGCCGTCGCGCTGAGCGGCGTGTCGCTGTCGATCGCGCGCGGCGAAACCCATATCATCCTGGGCGAGAACGGCGCCGGCAAGTCGACGCTGATCAAGCTCCTGGCCGGCATCTACCAGCCGGACTCGGGCAAGATCGCCTTCAACGGCCAGCCCTACCAGCCGAAGACGCCGCATGACGCGCAGCAGAGCGGCATCCGCATCGTGCACCAGGAACTGAACCTTCTGCCCTATCTCAGCATCGCCGAGAATCTGATGCTGGAAAACCTGCCGCGCCGCCGCTTCGGCATCGTCGACCGCAAGACGCTCAACAGCCGCGCGGTGGCGCTGCTCAAGGAAGTCGGCCTCGACATCGATCCGCGCACGCGCGTCGAAGCCTTGGGCGTCGCGCAGATGCAGCTGGTCGAGATCGCCAAGGCGCTTAGCTACGACTCGAAGCTCTTGGTGCTCGACGAGCCAACGGCGACGCTGACGCCGCCCGAGATCGAACGGCTGTTTTCCATCATCAAGCGGCTCAAGGCCAAGGGCGTCACCATCATCTACATCTCGCACCGGCTGCACGAAGTGTTCGAGATCGGCAACCGGGTGACGGTGTTGCGCAATGGCAGGCTGGTCGCGACCCGCGATCTCGAGGGCCTGACGGTGCCCGACCTGGTGCGCATGATGATCGGCCGCGACATCGCCGACGAATACGGTTTCGACGCTTCGATCGTGCCGGGCAAGGTCGCGCTCAGCGTCGCCAATCTGAAGCGCGACGCCGCGACGCCGGACATTTCCTTCGCCGTGCGCCATGGCGAGATCCTCGGCGTCGCCGGCCTGGTCGGCAGCGGCCGCACGGAAGCCATGCGCGCCTTGTTCGGCGCCGATCCCAAGCTCGACGGCGTCGTCGAGATCGACGGCAAGCCGGTGGCGATCGCCGCGCCCAAGGACGCGGTGCGGCACGGCTTGAGCCTGCTCACCGAGGACCGCAAGGGCCAGGGCCTGCTGCTCGACATGGCCGTCGACAAGAACATCACCATCACCGATCTCGGCAAGGTCTCGCGCAACGGGCTGCTCAACCGCCGGGCGGAGAGCGCGGCGGCAAACGATTTGGTCGGCCAGCTGCGCGTCAAGGCGAGCTCGATCGAGCAGGCGGTGCGCAACCTTTCCGGCGGCAACCAGCAGAAGGTGGTTCTGGCCAAGTGGCTGTTCCGCGGCACCTCGACGCTGATCCTCGACGAGCCGACGCGGGGCGTCGACATCGGCGCGCGGCGCGAGATCTACCAACTGCTCTGGATGCTGGCGGCGCAGCAGAAGGGCATCATCATGGTGTCGTCCGACCTGCCCGAGCTGATGGGCATGTGCCACCGCATCATCGTCTTTTCCAGGAACAGGATCGTCGGCGAGGTGCCGCGGTCCGAATTCGACCAGGAGCGCATCCTGTCGCTCGCCTATCAGGAGTATGTGCGACCATGAGCGAGACGTCCGAGATGGCCGTGGCGGCGCCGGTTTCTCCCGCAAGGGCAAAGTTCCTGCGCTTCCTCGTGCGCGATGCAGGCGTGTTGCTGGCGCTGGTGCTGATCACGCTGTTCTTCTCGGCGACCGCGCCTTATTTCGCCACCTCCGGCAACGCGCTGAAGATCTTCGTGCAGATCGCCATCAACACGGTGCTGGCGGCCGGCATGACCTTCGTCATCCTGACCGGCGGCATCGACCTTTCGGTCGGCTCGGTGCTGGCGCTGTGCACGGTCGTCGGCGCCACCGTGATGATCGACGAGAACCTGTCGCCGGCCGTCGCCATCACGCTGGCGCTGCTCGCCTGCATGGCGACGGGCGCGGTCTGCGGCTTCCTCAACGGCTGGATATCGACGCGCTGGAAGATCCCTTCCTTCATCGTCACGCTCGGCATGCTCAACATGGCGGCGGGCGCCGCCCGCGTCGTCAGCGACAATTCCACCATCACCGGCCTGCCGCAGAGTTTCGTCGATTTCGGCAATCTGATCATCGGCGGCTTCCTGCCGTCGATCTTCCTGGTCGCGGTGCTGGTGATCGCGGCCGGCTGGTTCGTGCTGCGCTTCACCGTCTTCGGCCGCATGATCTTCGCCGTCGGCACCAATGACGAGGCGGTGCGGCTGTCGGGTCACAATCCGGATTTCTACAAGGTCGCCGCCTTCACCATCAGCGGGCTCACCGCCGGCATCGCGGCCATGGTCTATCTTCTGCGCCTCAACATCGGCAGTCCGATCGCCGGCGTCGGCTACGAGCTCAATGCGATCGCCGCCGTCATCATCGGCGGCACCAGCCTCAGCGGCGGCAAGGGCTCGATCATCGGCACGCTGGTCGGCGCCTGCATCCTGCAGGTGCTCTCCACCGGATTGCAGCTGCTCGGCGTCGGCGACAATTTCAAACCCATCGTAATCGGCCTTGTCATCGTGCTCGCGGTCATCCTAGACGCGTACCGGGAGAGGCTGTTGCGGAGGATCCGCTGAGGGGAACGGGCCATGACGACGATCGCCGATGTCGCGCGCCATGCGGGGGTATCCGTCGCTACCGTCTCGCATGTGATGAACCATACCCGCCATGTCGAGCCGGAAACGGCAGAGCGCGTGCGCGCCGCGATCGCGGCGC
Organism: Mesorhizobium sp. B2-4-6; assembly: GCF_006442775.1. Classification (NCBI taxonomy): domain Bacteria; kingdom Pseudomonadati; phylum Pseudomonadota; class Alphaproteobacteria; order Hyphomicrobiales; family Phyllobacteriaceae; genus Mesorhizobium; species Mesorhizobium sp. B2-4-6. Next base: position 124,285 of record NZ_VFVI01000015.1, on the reverse strand, counting down.
TGCGCTACAGCCCGAACTCGGTGGCGCGGAGCCTGCGGCGCGGCGAGACCAAGACCATCGGCCTGCTGCTTCCGGACAATTCCAATCCGTTCTTCGCCAGCGTCGCGCGGCAGATCGAAGATGCCGGCTTCGTCTCCGGCTACACGGTGATCCTGTGCAACTCCGACGGCAATGCCGAGAAGGAGGAGCGCTATCTCTCGGTGCTGATGGCCAAGCAGATCGACGGGCTGATCTTCGCCGGCTCGTCCGACCACGCGCGGGTGTTCGCCCGCCTCCTGCCCAGCGTGCCGGCGGTGCTGCTCGACCGCGAGATCCAATCGGTCAATGTCGATTCCGTGCTGGTCGACCACGACCATGGCGGCTATCTCGCCGGGAAATACCTGGCCGGGCTCGGCCACCGGAAGATCGGCGTCATCGGCGGGCCGCGCGATTCGAGCTCCAGCCCGGCCCGCCTGCGCGGCTTTGTCCGCGCGCTCGAGGAGGCAGGCCTCGAGCTGCCGGCCGCGTCGATCGTCGATTCCGACTATCATTTCGCCGGCGGCCGCCTGGCGATGGAGCAGCTGATGGCGCAGGCGCCCGACATCACGGCGCTGTTTGCCTGCAACGATCTGATGGCGATGGGCGCGCTGACCGTGCTGCGCTCGCGCGGATTGCGGGTTCCCGACGACATGTCGATGGTCGGCTTCGACGACATCCCCTATGCCGTCACCACCTGGCCGCCGCTGACGACGATCGCGCAGCCGGTCGAAAAGATCGGCACGCGGGCGGTGAGCCTGCTGCTGGAGCGGCTCGGCGATCCGGCCGCGCCCTCGCGCCGCGAGGTGCTGGCGCCGGTGCTGGTGGAGAGGGAAAGCTGCGCGGCGCGGCGGTAGTCTGGCAGTTGTCGTCGCCGGCGCTGCCCCTCATCCGCCCTTCGGGCACCTTCTCCCCGTGAAACGGGGAGAAGGGAAAGACTTCACGCAGCCGGCTGCGTGGCGGCCCGCAACAACATCCCGAACAGGTCGCGCGGCTCGTCGGGGTCGGCGAGCAGGTCGAGCTCCTCGTAGAGGCCGGTGGCCTGGAGCTGGTCGCGGACGTAGCGCAGCGCGGAAAAATCTTCCGTGGCGAAGCCGACGGAATCGAACAGCGTGATCTGCTTGGCCGATTTGCGGCCCTCAGCCCGGCCGGTCATCACCTGCCACAGCTCGGTCACCGGATGATCGGCGTCGAGCTGCTGGATCTCGCCCTCGATGCGGGTCTGCGGCGGGAACTCGACGAAGATGTCGGAGCGCAGCAGAATGTCGCGGTGCAGTTCGGTCTTGCCGGGGCAGTCGCCGCCGACGGCGTTGATGTGGACGCCGGAGCCGACCATGTTGTCGGTGAGGATGGTGGCGTACTGCTTGTCGGCGGTCACCGTGGTGATGATGTCGACGCCTTCCACGGCATCCTGTCCTGTCGCGCAGATGGTGATGTCGAAACCCTTGCCGGCGAGGTTGCGGGCGCATTTTTCGGAAGCCTGGCGGTCGATGTCGTAGAGCCGCAGCCTATCGATGCCGAGCAGCGCCTTGAAGGCGATGGCCTGGAACTCCGACTGGGCGCCGTTGCCGATGACGGCCATGGCTTGGCTGCCCTTCGGCGCCAGGTATTTGGCCGCGACGGCAGAGGTGGCGGCGGTGCGCAGCGCAGTCAGGATGGTCATCTCGGTGAGCAGCATCGGATAGCCGGAACCGACATCGGCGAGCACGCCGAAGGCGGTCACCGTCTGGCGGCCCTCGCGCATGTTCTTCGGATGGCCGTTGACATATTTGAAGCCGTACATCTTGCCGTCGCTGGTCGGCATCAGCTCGATGACGCCGTCATGGCTGTGCGAGGCGATGCGCGGGGTCTTGTCGAACAGCTCCCAGCGGCGGAAATCCTCCTCGATATAGGCGGCGAGCTCGGTCAGGAAACGCTCGACGCCGATGGCGAGCACAAGCTTCATCATGCGGTCGACGCTGACGAAGGGGACGATGGCAAGGCGCGAAGGCTGGGTCATGGTCAGAGGCTTCCGGAGTGGCTGCGGGTCGGGCGGTCCATGATGCGGCGGCCCATCAGGCTGGCGGTGAGGTCGACCATCAGGGTTGCGGTACGGCCGCGCTCGTCGAGGAACGGGTTCAATTCGACCAGGTCGAGGCTCGAAACCAGGCCGCTGTCGGACAGCATCTCCATCACCAGATGCGCCTCGCGAAAGGTGGCGCCGCCGGGTACCGTGGTGCCGACGGCCGGAGCGATCGAGGGGTCGAGGAAATCGACGTCGAGGCTGACATGCAGCAGCCCGTTCTCCTTCTCGACGCGGGCCAGGAAGGCGCGCAGCAAGGGCGCGATGCCGTGCTCGTCGATGGCGCGCATGTCATGCACGGTGACGCCGGCTTCGGTGAGCGCGCGGCGCTCGGCCGGATCGACGCTGCGCAGGCCGATGGCGCAGATGCGGGCCGGGTCGACCGCTTGCGGCAGATCCGGGAAATAACCCTTGAAACCCGCCTGGCCGCTGGCATAGGCGAGCGGCACGCCGTGCAGATTGCCGCTGGTGGTGGTGTCGAGCGTGTGGAAATCGGGATGCGCGTCGAGCCACAACACGAAGAGCGGCCGGCCGCGCTCGGCAGCGCGGCGCGCCACGCCGGACACGGTGCCGGCGGAGATCGAATGGTCGCCGCCGAGGAAGATCGGCATAGCGTCCCTGGAAGCGGCGTAAGCGGTCTCGGCGATCGCCGCCGTCCAGGCGGAGATCTCCGGCAGCGCCTTCAGCGCCAGGTTGCCGTGGACCACGGGCCGCGCCGCGGCCTTCTCGACCGCGCCCCAGTCCTCGATCTCGTGGCCGAGCTCGGCCAGCACCGAAACCAGCCCCGCCGTGCGCAGCGCGCTCGGCCCCATTTCGCATCCCATCCTGCCCGCGCCGTCCTGCACCGGCGCGCCGACGATCCTGCAGCGCATTTTTTCTCACCTTGCGATTGATCGAACAAGTGAACCATCGCCCGCTGGCGGTTTGAACAGCTAAAATTGGCATTTCGAGAAGACTAATCTATCATATTGGTCAGATGATTTGATCGAAATGGAAGCCATGGACGCTCTCGACGAGAAGCTGGTGACGTTGCTGAGGCATGATGCGCGGCGCAGCGTATCCGACCTCGCCATCGATCTCGGCGTGTCACGCGCCACGGTCAGGTCGCGCATGGAACGGCTGGAAAAATCCGGCGAGATCATCGGCTACACGGTCGTGCTGCGCGCCGACGCGGTCGATCAGAAGATACGCGGCGTGATGACGATCGAGATCGAGGGCCACGCCGCCGACCGCGTCGTCAAGACGCTCGGCGGCCTCGCCGAGGTCTCGACCATCCACACCACAAACGGCCGCTGGGACCTCGTGGTCGAGCTCGGCACCGCCACGCTCACCGATTTCGACGCTGTGCTGCGGCGCATCCGGCTGATCCCCGGCATAACGGGGAGCGAGACAAGCCTGCTCTTGGCGACGCCGAGGACGACGCGGGCGCGGCTGGCGTAGCCGCAGGGTCGGTCGAGGCTTGCTTGCCGAAGAGCGTATCGCAATATGACGTGGCCGGGTTCCAGCAGTCCTACAACCATTAGGCGACGTGCCAGGCGACGTGTTTGCGCATGGCGGAGAAGCGAAGACCGCCAAAGAGCGTAGCCCGGTATGGCGGATGCCGGCGCCGTCGCTGCAGCGGCATTGTACGGCAGCGCCGGTGTGAAGCCTGGGAAGGCCCGATCACACCGGCAGCCGCCTTGCAAGGAAGGCAGGCTCGTCAGCCGTTCGGATAGTAGCCGCCGTCCGAGCCGTCGCCCATATAGGTTCCCTGGCCGGTGGCGTCCTGAAGCCGCTGATCCAGCTCGTTGATCTGTCCGATCGCCGATCCGCCGCGCTGGATGCTGTCGGCTTGCTGCATCAGATCGCGGGCCTTGGCCTCGGAGATCTTGCCGAGCTCCCTGGCGTCGCGGATACCTTGCTTGACGCCAAGCAGCTGCTCCGTCGCGGCTCTCGCCTCGGGATCCATCGGCACTGACGCCGTGGTTGTCGTGTCGACCGCGGCTCCATGGTGGCGGTGCACGGCATAGGCGCTGGAAAGCGGTATGGCCGCGAAGATCGAGGCGGCCGCAATGAGTTTTGGGATGAAAGAACGCATGATGACATCTCCCTGCGATGGAGGAAGCGGCAAACCGCTTTTTCCGAAACGGGCCGTCCGGTCGCGTCGTGTCGCGGTGCAGGCCGTTCACCGCCGGCGTTTCTCGGCCCAAGACAGACATATAGAAGCCACTCCGGCGTTGAAACGAGAGTGGAACGTAAACGTTATCCGATGTGAACGGGCGTTGAATCGCCAATGCGCGGGCCGGGGTCTTCAGGCGACACTGGCGAACGGGACCGGCGAACTGGCAGTCTGTCCGCCAAGCCCGGCATTGGCCAGGTCGGCAAGCTGCTCGGCTTGGCCGCGCGTCAGCCCGATCAGCGGTCGGCCGTCCATCTCCGCCGGGACGTCGAAAGCCAGATCACACACGAGCCAGTCGTCGCACGGATCCTGCATCGCTGCGAACCTCATTGGCGCTCCTTGTTTTGGCGCAGCAGGAGCGGGCTCGGTGTCCACAGAATCGCTGACCGCCCTTTGTTTTGGCCCATGTGTTGCCCCGGAACCGCAGCGCGCTCCCACGACACGCATAGAAATTGAATCAGAGTCCGATTGTTCCGGCGCAGGCCAATGAAATATCGGTAAAAGGCTGAAACATCGAGAAAGCTCCCCCGGCCGCAGCGTCGAGTGGAGTTCATTCGCCCGGCTGGCGAATTCCTCCGCTTGCTCGCGCGTGAGACCGAGCAGCACCCTGTCCGGTATCTGCGCCGGGCAACCGGACCGCAGATCGTACACCATCCATTGGCCGCACGGATCCTGTAAGGCTGTGAACCTCATGGCCGTTTTGTTTAGCTATGCCCCAACGTTACGACTTGCGGGATGGTCCCCGCGAAACTGCCCGGCCGGATTAATTCCGGCACTTTCGCTCAACATATAGTTGTCGGGCGCCCGGCAAAAGAGGCTCTACAGTCCCTTCGGCATGCGACCCAAGTCTGATGGGTCGCTAATATTTTCAGGATGGCGAACGCTACCTGCCCGGGAGAAATATCGCGTGATCCATCTGCTTGATCCCTTTTGCGGGAAGTCCGTGACGGAAGGCGCACAGGCGCTCGGTTCAGGCGGGGACGTTTTTCGGGCCATGCGCGGCGCCAAGACGCGCTGCCCTATTCATGCCCACGTCTGCGCGAGATGGATTTGATGATTTTCTTGAGACGAGACGGCCATCTCCGCGCGAGCTTGCTTTCCAGATAGGCGATGCGCCCGCGCAGCGCCGGCAAGCTTTCCCGCTCCAGCCACATCGCGTCAACCTCGCTCGCCAGGCGTTCGAGATAGGCCGCGAACGGGCCCGCCGCCGGCTCCGGCACACCGGATTCCAGCGCTTTTCGATAAAGGCCTTCCAGTCCGTCGACCGCAATCTGGAGGGTTCGTTCGCGCCGCACCTTTGCCGTTACCTGGGCCGCGTCCTCCGGCGAATAGAGAGCAAGCTCCCGGCGCAGCCATGCCTCGTTGATCGGCGTCGCGCCGCTGAAGTAGCGGGGTCCGAAATTCAAGAAGGAGCCGCGGTCGAAATTCTCCACGGTCACCAGTCCACCGGCCTGGGTCGGCGCCAGCGTCATCACCGCGCAACCGGTCGCCATTGCTTCCAGCGCGGATTTGCCGCTTGCGAAGACGAGATCATATTGCTGCAGCAGCATCTCCGGCCGGGGTTGGCTATTGCCATAGGCCGCGCCGATCTTGTCGAGTTGGAGACCGAGCGCGGCACAACCGGATTCCAGTTGCGAAAGCTCGATCGCGGGCAGGCCACTGCTCTGGAAGAGCAGCGCCCGGCGCATCTCCCGAGGCGGCGCGCGCACCTCGGAGAAGCGCGTCGTGTTGACAAAGTTCGGCACGCAGGAAACACGCCCGGGATCGAGATCGAACTCGGCGACGGCGCGTCGCACCATCCATTCGCACATCATCACGTAGCAGTGGATGCGATGGTGCATGGGCGGCTGTTCCACCCATGGTATGGCGCCGTGACAATAGTAGACGGCAGGCGTTGATTCGAAGCGCGCCATGGCCGCCATGGCCGGCAGATGATGGTGGGCGTGGATCAGGTCCGGGGTCCACGGCACGTCGTCCAGGCGGGATACCACACGCACGCCGCTTGGCCAGAGCAGTTTGGCGACACCGCCGAGACGAGGACTGAAAACCGTGATTTCGTGGCCGCGCTCGGCCATTTCGCGGGCGACCTCGACGGTGACCATCTCCGACCCGTGGAAGTCGACAAGCTCGCGTTGGGTCATCAGGAGCCGCATGCCGGCTCCTATAAGCGGCACGGGGGCACGGCAACGATAAGGCCGGCCCTTGCGGCGTCGTTGAGATAGCCGATCCCGAAGGGCAGGACCGGACCGTCGCCCCTGTCGCCATAGGCCGCGGCCAGCTCCGACTGATCATACTTCGCGAACACCGGAATATCGGCGACAAAGCGTCCATGCAGCTCGATATGCCAACCCCAGTCGCGCAACAGGCGGTAGGGGATGCCGCTTGGATCCTGCACCAGAACATCGGTCCGCTCCCGCAGAAGACGGCGAAGCCGCTCGAAGGGCGGTTCGTGCAGGAGATAGCTCGCGCTCTTCACAAAGGTCGCCAGGCGGCGGGTGGCCCCGAGGTGACGGCTGAGCGGACTCTCCCGCCGCCAGTGTTCGTCGCGAAGGTCCTGCTGGAAATAGGTGAGGCGGGTTGGCGCCGCCCGGTCACCGAACAGGATATGGATCCCCGTGCCGTCGACGGGATCGATCCGGTGCAGCGGCAGCCCGGCATGGGCGATCTGCGCGATCAGGAGCGGCAGGACGCCCCCTATGCTGCCGCTCGTCAGCTGTGATCGCAGGTCCTTGGTGACGAAATAGGAGCAGTCGAGATAGTGCCGCAAGATGTCCGCAACGCCGGCCAACGCGAAGTCGTCCGGTCTTTCCGCGAGCGGCCAGGGGCCGCATGGTTCGGCGCCAACCAGTATATATTCTCGAGCGTGCGGGAAAAGGTGAAGGGGGAACAGCAGGTCCGGGCCGCCGAAAGGATAGAAAATGGTCTCGACCGTGGTCCGGTGCGCCGCAAGGTTGTTCTGCGCCCAGTGCGCCGCTGGCTCGGCGAAACGGCGCTTGAAACATGCGAACAAGCCATGAATCGCTTCGGCAGGCCCGGATCCGGAGGGAGCCCGAACAAAACCCTGCAATAGAGGCGAGAGCGCCTCCGCCAGCCCGTTGCGGGCCTCCAAATCGGCCTGTGAGCAATCAGGCTGGTACACGCGGCACCTGCTCAGCGCACGCCCACGTGGTGACCGGATCGACAATCGCGGCGCACCGAGCAACCGTTGATGAGAGAGGGAAGGTCATGGGTATGGAGCCTGTTCAGGCCAGATACTTCGGCAAGCGTGCCTGCGTTACGCGACAAGCGCCCCGCCGAGGCCTGCCTTGCCGTTGTTAACCTACCTCCGGTGCGAGGGGCAATCGCGAAATGATCCGCGAAAGGCTCCGCCAAGCGGCAGGCATGAGTGAAAAACAGCGTATGTCAGCGGCAAAAATGAAAAGGGCCGGATCGATCCGGCCCTTTTTCATAGCGCTTAACTTCCTTGAGGAAATTGGAGCGGGTGAAGCGATTCGAACGCTCGACCCCAACCTTGGCAAGGTTAGAGATGGGCTACCCTACGCTATCCGCTAATATCCAGAAGCTGGATAACACCTTGATAAAACTTGACAATATTTTCGGCGGCTCGCTATGGTGACCCAAGCTTTTCCCTCACGGTGTTGACCACGTGTTGACCAAAACGAAGATTGAGGAAGGTGCTCCGTGGCAAAACGCGTCGGCGTAGCTCTTACAAAACGGGTGGTTGAATCCGCTGATAAAAGGGACCAGCGATACTTCGTTTGGGACAGCGAGTTGTCCGGCTTTGGCCTGCGCGTCGAAACCAGCGGCGCTAAAACCTTTGTCGTCCGGTATCGTGCCGAAGGCGGTGGTCGATCGGCTGCGCAGCGGTTCGTGACCATTGGCAGGTTAGGTACGCTTACCCCCGAACAGGCGCGAAAGCAGGCAAAGACTATTCTCGGAGGCGTCGCCAAGGGCGAAGATCCAGCGGACGAACGCCGCGCAAAGCGACGCGAGATGAAGATAGCTGGCCTGATCAATCTCTATGAAGAAGAGGGCTGCGTCGTTCAGCGCGGGAAACGGCAGGGTCAGCCGATGAAACCGTTGACCAAGCAGTTGACGCTCGCGCGCCTTCGTAACCATGTCGTTCCACTGCTCGGGCACAAGCGCGTCAGTGAAGTGAATGCAGGCGACATCGAACGTTTCGCCCGTGACGTCACCGCTGGGAAGACGAATCGAGACGAGAAGATCGGTCCCCGCAGACGCATCATTGTACGCGGGGGTGATGGCGCGGCTCGCAAGGTCGTGCGGGACTTGTCTGCTGTTTTCAGCTTCGCGATCCGAAGCGAGATTGTCCCGAGGAACCCTTGCGAGACGGCGGCCGTTCGCAAGACGGACAACCAGCGAAAACGCTTCCTCTTGCTCGATGAAGTGACCCGTCTCGGGTCGGCGCTGGATGAACTGGAGGCCGAAGGGGTCAACTCAAAGGCGATCAGTATTGCACGGCTCTGGGCGCTGACTGGCTGCCGACGAGAGGAGATCGCGTCCCTCAAATGGGCTGAGGTAAATCTCAGTGAGGGACTTTTGGAGCTCGACGATAGCAAGACCGGAAAGTCGATCCGACCCCTAGGAGCTGCCGCGGTTGCTCTGCTAGAGAGCCTGCCGCGTGAGGCAGGTAACGATTTCGTATTCCCGGGTGAACGTGGCGACAGCTATTTCCAAGGCACCAAGCGCATCTGGGCGAAGGCGATCAAGAAGGCCAAGCTTCCCGGTGTAACACCTCACACGCTTCGGCATACCATCGGCTCGACCGCTGTCTCAACGGGTGAAGCCTTGGCGCTGACAGGCGCAATCTTAGGGCATTCAAGTCCACGTTCGACAGCCATCTATGCGCACGTGCAAAACGATCCGTCTCGGCGCGCGGCTAATCGCGTTGTCAAGAAAATTGCTGCTGCGCTGGCCGGAAACAACCAGACATTGCGCAAGCCACCAAGGAAACCTGCGGTGCCGGAGGGTTTGGCCGATCTCGATGGGTTGGTCCAATCATTGTTCGTCCGCCTATTGCGAGAGGGGCTCGATGCGGCACGAGTCAAGAATATCGTGACAGACATGATCGCCGCGCGCGAGGCCGGCCACAAGGTTGTCCAGGCACCTACGAATTCTGAATGAGGCGAGGACTTCTCTGAGACTGCCGGGGGACATCGGGAAAGCCCGCGCAATGGGGCGATAAAAGCGGAACATACAGGGAACATTTATTGTTTGTAAGGAGAAAAAATGTCAAGCTGACAAAAATTGACCCAGAAAGTGATTCGAGCCCTATGATGCGAAGCAGAAAACGCACCGACTTCACCCGGCTCAGGGAGCAGGCTGGTCTGACACTCGAAGGGGCTGCAGCATTGCTGGAGGTCTCTCCTCGAACCGCCTACCGATACGAAGACGGTTCATCCCGGGTCCCCCGTCTGGCCTTGAAAACGCTAAAGGATGTCGCCGATCGTCGTCTGAAAGCATGTGACGCAGGCAAAGCGGATTTCCGTTTCATCGATCTCTTTGCCGGGATAGGCGGGCTACGATTGGGCTTCGAAAGTATTGGAGGCCGGTGCGTATTCACCGCTGAGTGGGACCCTCATAGCCAGCAGACCTATTCGCTAAATTTCCCTGACAATCACCGGATCAACGGAGATGTGCGCGAGTTTTCGAAGCACCCTGATCTGATTCCGTCGCATGATGTGTTGCTCGCTGGATTTCCGTGCCAGCCGTTTTCGCTGGCAGGGGTTTCCAAGAAAAATTCGCTTGGGCGACCCCATGGATTCCTCTGCGACACGCAGGGGACGCTCTTTTTCGATACGGCCCAGATTATAGCCCACCACCGACCGGCTGCGTTTGTTCTGGAGAACGTCAAGAACCTGGAAAGCCATGATCAGGGTCGGACTTTTGCGACCATTATGAACGTTCTGCAGAATGAGCTGGGCTACCATGTCCAGCACCGCGTTATCAGCTCGGAACCGTGGGTGCCCCAGAGGCGCGAAAGGGTATTTATTGTGGGCTTCCGAGAGCGGACACAGTTCGATTTCAGTAGTCTGAAAGTGCCCCATGCGAAGAATGGCCCGAAGCTCGGGACCATTCTCCAGCCGCATGACGAGGTTGATCCGAAATACACGCTTACACCGCGCCTGTGGGAGTATCTGCAAGCTTATAAGGAAAAGCATCAAGCCAAGGGTAATGGTTTCGGATACAGCCTTTTCGGGCCTGACGATGTCGCTCGCACATTGTCTGCTCGCTATTACAAGGATGGTTCCGAGGTTTTGATCGACCAACCGGGCAAGCGTCCCCGCCGGCTGACGCCGCTCGAGTGCTCCCGGCTCATGGGCTTTGACCGGGGTGACAGGCGCTTCAGGATCGAGGTGTCCGATACACAGGCATATCGTCAGTTCGGCAATGCCGTTGTCGTTCCGGTAGTGGAGTTCGTTGCGGAGGCGATGCGGGGCCACATCGAAATCGCGCGGGCCGGAGGCCGAAAATACCGGTCAAATTCTGCGCTCTCGCAGGCACCTGTTCATGGCTGACATCGTTACCCCGGAAATTCGCAGCCAGATGATGGCCGGCATCCGGGGAAAGAATACTAAACCGGAACTGGTGCTAAGACGCGGCTTGCACGCAGCTGGGTTCAGGTTCCGGCTACATGATCGCTCCCTGCCTGGAAACCCAGATATCGTATTTCCTAGATACAGGGCCGTTCTGTTTGCCCATGGCTGCTTTTGGCATGGACATGATTGCCATCTTTTTAAATGGCCATCCAGCAGGCCGGACTTCTGGCGAACGAAAATCCATAGAAACCGCGAAGTCGATGCTCGTGTGACTGCCTCCCTGCAACAGGCGGGGTGGCGGCAGGGTATTGTCTGGGAGTGTGCATTAAAGGGTAGGACCAGGTTGCCAATCGAAGCCGTGCTTGCCGAGTGCGTGTCTTGGCTTCAGTCGGATGTTCCGCTTTTCGAGATCATGGGAAGCGCATAGTTCATGCGACGAGGGCTGCTTTCAGATTATTTCGACGGAGTAGCTGTCAAGCGGCTGAGCGCAGTGGAGGCTGACATCCTCTGCTCAAACCAGCACGAGTTCAATAGTTCGAAACAGCTCACGAGCCTATTGGGTAGTCCGGACCGGGCGCAGTACCGAACGATTTTTATCTGGATCGGGGGCGAGCAGGAAGCCTTGTCTGAAGAAGGTTTTCTCACCTGGTATCAGTCCCGCAAGCCGCCAAGAAGGGAGCACAGGCTTTATTTCCCGAACAATGCGGTGTGCGAGACTGCAGCGGCAGGTGATGTACTATTCATCGCCAGACGCACCGACAACACTCTCATGGCGATCATCGTTCCTGGAGGTAGTACTATCCACAATCAGTTGGTCTGGTTGTTCGGGCTTGAGGAGCAACCGGCTTTGGAGTTTGAATCGCTTGAGATAAGCAAGGATAACGCGGCCGAGCTTGATTTCACCGCCCGCTACATTCTTGACGAACTGGGAATCGAGGTCGAGGAGCCGGAGGTCGATCGACTTGACGCGCTGATCGCAAAATTCGGTCTGGTATTTCCACCGAGCCGCGTTCTTTCCGAGCTCGCCCGGGCCTCGCTTCCTCAAGTTTCGGCTGCAGACGATCCGGATCGGGTCCTGATGGCTTGGATCGATAGGGAGGAGCAGCTATTTCGACGGCTGGAGAGGCATGTGGTGGCGGACCGCATCAAGAATGGTTTTCATTCGGATGAAGGGACCGACGTCGATGGGTTTATGGGATTTTCCAAGAGTGTCCAGAACCGCCGCATGAAACACGCTGGGCTCGCGCTCGAACATCATCTAGAAGCAGTCTTTTCTGCCCACCGGGTTCATTTTGATCGCGACGGCGAGACAGAGAACCGCAACAAGCCCGACTTTCTTTTTCCAAGCCAAGAGGAGTACCGGGATCCGTCATTTCCGGCAGCGCGACTCACGATGCTGGGAGCCAAATCCACGCTCAAGGACCGCTGGCACCAGGTTCTGTCGGAGGCCGAGAGGATAACGGAAAAGCACTTGCTGACATTGGAGCCTGGGATTTCAGAAAACCAGACCGATGAAATGCGGGCGAAGCAACTTCAACTGGTTCTTCCGCAATCCCTTCACTCGACATATCGCGAAATCCAGCGAGGATGGCTTATGACCCTTGGCAACTTTGTCGAACTGGTGAAGGAGCGCCAGCGGTCAGGATAATCGGTCAGACGCTATCATGCACCGAGGCGAGCATTTCACGCAGGTCGTCGACGGAATACGGCGGAGTCTGACGATGGGCAACCGAATGGCAGTTCGGACAAAGGGGAACTAGGTCAGCCCTTGGGTCGATTATGTAGCCTTCTCCAAGCTGGGAAACCGGCGTCACATGATGAACCTCTATCAGCCCGGCAGCGGGCGCGCCGTAACGCTCGCTCATATCTAGTTTGCACGCCTTGCAGGAATACCCATGAATCGCGAGAGCGGCGGCACGATTGCGCCGGTCGCGTTCATAGCGATTGGTCTCTACGCGTACCTTTGCGCCTTCCGGAAGCCCGATAATCTCTGGAGACGCTTCCAGACCCTCGTCCTCCACCTCCAGTGGTAATAACGCCAAAACCGCAGCGGCTACCCTAGAAGTCCAGAGTTCGATCTGGCGCATGTCTTCCTCGAGATTGCCGTCGTTGATAGCGAGCATTCCTTTGCCCACACCTAGGCCGAAGCTGCGCCACTCCGTTTCCCAGATAGCCGCATCATCCGGCAGGTACGTTGCGCCATTGATAGTAAGGACGATTTCGGCGTCCGCATCCCGGCAAACGTCTAAGACCGCGCGGAAAGTCCGTCGGCCGGTTTCGTCAGCCGAGCCCATCGCACGCATGAGATCTCCAGCAAAATTTCCTGGCCGGAAATCCACATCCAGTCGCCGCCATCCAATACGAGTGCGCAGCGTAAAGGTTTGGCCCGGAGGATAACCGGCCGGTTGAAGTTCAAGCCAGCGCATGCCGTCGCCGTCCCGGCCTTCCCTGCCGGAAAACTCTAGGCCTGTTTCAACGGAAATCCGCTCCGCAAGCGACCTTGGATCAGGCGACATCCTTTTCCACTTCAGGCTCAGGAAGCGTTTCTACAAGCTTTTCGAGAATGCGCGACACCTCAAAGCGCATGTCCCGGAACATTGACGCCGTATGGTCCTGTACTGTCGACAGTTCAGCGACGGCCAGCGCCCACATCAGGGAGTCAAGCCCTTGCATTGTCACGCTTCGGTTGAAATTCGGAATGTAGACCTTCTGGTAATAGGGGTGACTGGTGTTGACCTGGACGCCCTTGTGCCCCTCGATCAGCGCCGGCTGGAACAGCAATCCGTTGTTGATCCCTTCGACAGGTTGCACGAACACTTCGCCCGGTCTTTTCGCAGAGGTTATCGTGAGCTTCAGCCGGGTTGTGCCATGTCTGTTTTCAACGATGGCTTCGCCGGTGTTCGGGTCGGCAATATTGACCTTCGGGCCACCAGCAGCTGCCTCGCGGTTGCGGATATTGTTGTTGGAGGTGTCGTGCGCGCCCTCTCCTTTTTTGGACAGCAACTTCTGCTGCCCGTCGCGCGACCGGCGATTTGCCTCGCGACGCGGTGCGGTGAGGAATTCATTTTGTAACCATGCCGCCAGATCGTCGTTCAGGATGATCTGGGACTTCTTGATATCGAGATGAAAGGCATCGTCGAGCCGATGATCAAACGAGAATTCGACACGCAAGCCCGTAAGATGTGGCTCTTTCTGGTAGAGACCCAGCCAGTCGGCATCATGGATCAGCCGGTTCTCGCGGTAGATGTATATACCCTGTCGGTCATTCGAAAGCTTCGCAGCAGTAGCCGCGTTGTCATTCGGAAACTCCTCCCGCCGGGGCAGGATGTAGGCCCGCGCTGTGAACGAGGCAGTCCGTCCATCTGACAGCTCAGGCTCGATGGTTTCATTGGCAACCAGCTCGGACACCTTCGACTGGAACGGGTCCCATGCCACGACAGGCTTACCGTTCAGCTCCATGACGACGTTTTTCGCCCGGGAGTCTTCTGGATCGAGAAAGCGCTGGTAGACCATCGAGAGATGCTCACGAAGATAGTCTTCCCTAGCTTTCAGCGCCTTGCGGGCAGGCGCGCCGGCAGGGTCCTGATACTCCTTGAGCAGCCGATCAACATGTTCCCAAAGCACCACGGTGCCCGCGTGTCCGGGAGCCACAGCATCAAGGTTTTCGAGCGCTTCCGAATCGCACTCCTCGTTGAGGAGAAGCGCCCACTTGTTGACCTTGGCGACATGGTAGAGGTCCCAAGTTGCCATGAGCGCCGGCGTATTGCCGTCCGGCCGGGAAATAACAGAGAGCTTCTTGCAGAATGCCGTCGAGGCAGTCTTCAGGCCAAGGCCGTATTTTCCGAGGCTTGCGGCACTGGGACGAGCTTTCGAGCCATATTGCATGGCATTGATCAGGCCGTCCCGGTTCATTCCGTCGCCGTTGTCGGCAATCATCAGGCGGATATTACCGCGCAGATCGGCAGCGAGCCAAAGCTGAACGTGAGTCGCATTCGCGGCAATCGAGTTATCGACGATATCTGCCACGGCGGTGTCGAACTCATAGCCCGTGTCGCGCAGGCCGACGATGACTCGCTCCGGGTCCGGTGGTAACTCGATTTCCTCAATACTGCTCATCATTCCCCCCTAGATTTCGACTACGCGCCAGCCCGTACCGAGCTTAAGGACGCCTTTGGTCTGCTTCGTCTGCTTCTTCCGCTGATGGGTGACGCGATAGCGATTGTCATCGTCCCTCGTCAGAATTATTTCATCACCGACCACCAGATTTGCCTGACGGATGTATTTGGTCATCCTGGTCAATCTGTACTCATTGCGCGTACCATCAAAAAGAGCGTTGTTGTAGTATATATAGGCAAATTCCCAGAAAGTTCCGCCGTCATCGAGGAACATCAGATGGCATCTCGGGTTGTACAGAGTTGGGTCGAGGCGAGGGAAGAATGAAAGCAACCTCTCCTCCTTTGGAACCAGAATCCCGGCTTGATGGCCTCCTGTCTCCCCCGTATCGTTGGCGCTCAGAACCTTTGCAATCGTACGCTCTGCCATTTCCTACCGGTTCGCCCCTCTTGATGGTGATCGCATCAACGCTGCGACGATGTCGCCGTAGTCATCGTCCTTGCCTTCGAGGCCGATCACTGCAGTACCGGAAATTGCTCTCTTCCGGGTGAGACGCTCATCTACCACGTCCTCGACCGTATCGGCGACCAGGAGCCTGTGAACTGTCACTGGCAATTGCTGGCCACGCCGGTGAGCTCTTGCAGACGCCTGGTCTTCAAGCGCCGGATTCCATTCCGGGTTGTAGTGTATAACGTGATTGGCCGCTGTGATGTTGAGGCCTGCTCCCCCAGCTTTGGGATTCAGCACGAGCGCAGCGCCGCCGCGAACCGCGCTGAAGCGATCAATCATAGGCTGACGATCGTCAATGGGCAGGCGGCCGTCGATGACCCCGCTAAAGGCCCCGAAACGGCTCATGATGTGGCTGGCGATCATATCGGCCATTGCGGTGAACGACGTAAAGATGATCACCTTCTCACCCCGTGCGAAAATCTCCTCCACGATCTCTTCCATGCGCCTGAACTTCGAGAAGGACATCGGATCGACCTTGCCCGCGCTACCACTCATAAGGCCAGGATGAGCGCAGAAGCGGCGCAAGGATGTCAGTGCAACGAGCGTGGCAGCTGCGCCGTACTCCGTATAAATGCGCCCTCGTTCGGCTTCGTAGGCAGCCGCCTCACCTTCATCCAGTTCGACAACCTGCGGAATGTCGATGCGGCCCGGCAGATCCTGCGCTACCTCGGAAATGCGGCGACGCAATATGAGAGGCGACACCAGTGGTTCTAGTCGTGCGGCGCCATCAACGTCATCTGAAAACCCTGTCTCGAAGGCTTTTGCATCGCCCAGATAGCCAGGCAGAACGAAATCCACGATCGACCACAGATCGAGCAGACGGTTTTCAACGGGGGTACCGGTCACAGCAAGGCCAGCTTCGCGCTGGAGCCGTTTTACGGCGCGGGTTCGCTGGGCATCGGGATTCCGTATAAACTGCGCTTCGTCCAGAACGATCACCTTCCAGACAATCATGTTTAGCAGACTGTTGTCGCGGACCGCATTGTCGTACGAGGTAACGACAACATCGTAATCCTTCAGTTCTGAAGGCCGACCAGTGCGAAGCGCTCCGTGATGCTTGAGCACCGTGAGGTGCGGGGCAAATTTGGAGATTTCGCGGCGCCAGTTCTCCAACAACGACCCTGGAGCGATAATCAGCGCAGGTTTCAGAGGCGAGCTACCAGAGTCGCTGAGGGCGCTGATGATTTGCAGGGTCTTGCCCAAGCCCATTTCGTCGGCGAGAAGTCCGCCAACTCCCTCTGCAAGGAGGAACTTCAACCAGCGCCAGCCGGAAATCTGGTATGGATAAAGAGTTGCCTGAATGCCGGCCGGAACATCGTCGCCTGATGGCGCGAAGGCGAGCGGCGAAATCGCCCGGCCAGATGTCCGGTCCTCGATTGACGCTCCTGCGCCCGCAGCCTTGCGGATTGCCAGAAAGGCCCTGAGGGACCCTGCAGCACCGAGCGTCACCCCCGTGCCTCGCATCAGCTCTAGGATTTCTGCGCTCGCAGCCGGCTCGATTGGATACCAAATACCTTCAGCCACCTTGTGACCGCGTTCCATGTCCGCCAGATCGAGAGGGACCTCGACCCCCCGGCTAGTGGATACGATGCTGTAAGACGGCGCTTGGATATCGCTGCCTTCCCAAATAGTCAGGGTCGGCACAAGAGGGTAACGGGAGGCACGAAGGCCATCGACGCTCGTCGGTATCCAGTCGGCAAAAGGCTGTTTTTCGACGAGAGCACTGTAAATCTCGTTTGCAGACAGAAGGCGCGCGTTCGCTGCCTCGTCGATGAGGTAAAGTGATCCCCCGCGAATTTCCCATCCCGCCTTTGTCATAGCCCCCCGAAGCGCATGCTATTTTCGATCGAATATAGTGACTGCAATCACGGCGCAAAAGCCGTGCGTACCCAAACTTGAAACTGTGTTCCGGGCGGAGCGAGTGCTGGTTCTGGAGCTAAGAACAAGCCGCCCTGTCGGCTGGCGAGCCACGGATCTAATCGGAGACGTCGCCATCCTCCGCGGCAATAAACTTCTCGACTATTGCCTGACGAATGCCTTGCTCGATAAGGGATCGGCCGACCGCAGGGACGCTGGAACCATGCGTTCCCTTTCTGGCAAGCGCCTTCAGGTAGGCGACCGTCCTGGCGGACAGCATCGCCTGAAAACGCTCTGATGATGCCTTGTCGTCTGCCACACGGCGAGACTAGTGGGTTCGGCAGATATGTGCAAATCTGAGTTGAAAATTACTCAAAACTGAGTAGAAAATGAGTAACTGCGATTCGACACGTGACTCTCAATGGGTCGGAGTGCAGGATAAAACGACAGGATGATCTGGCCGCCCCGATGATCAGAAGCGGCCAGACCCATACTCTAGGACTCGATTTTACGCTTTACTGGAGGCTCGCCACGTTGGCCCGTGGCGGCCTCCTAAAGTGGGAGACGACGGTCTCCCACTTGCCGCACCGGAAGCGAAGGTATTCCCGCACGAAGACGGTTTTTACCTCGTCCCACACGAAACGCATCTGCATCGCAATCACCTCCTTCCCGGGGCCGTTGCCCCGGGCTCGTAGGGCAACGTCGCTGGAAGGTGACGACCGCGATTCGGATCCGAATCGTGCTATTCAGAATATGCCGTATTCAGATAGGCGCGACCAGCCGCGGAAAGGGTTACGCCCCAAATAGCGAACGGCCCGCCTCTGGACGAGCGGGCCGCGTCTGTCATTTTCGCCGTTGATGAATTGCGAGAAGAGACGCGATGATCCCGACAACACTCGCTGTTATGCTCAGCACGGCAGCGACATCTACCACAGACATGGAATACCTCCCATGAATGCGGACCTATGGATAGCGCGTCGTCAGCTTTCGCGCGCGGATGTCGGTTGGTTTAGCGATAGAAACGTGGGTCGGTTTAGGTTGATAGGTTGCCCATTGGTCCTAGAGCCAACGAATCCAAAAATTTTAATGCCTGCGAGATGGATCTGTCAAATATACAATCGCCGCTACAGCTAAAGAACAAATCGTGAATTTTGGTTGCAAAGCCTTCCCTTCCATGTAACTTGATGAATTGGGCAAGCAGGCAACGACCTTCTGTTGGGCGAGGGGCTTTATACGTGAATATCGAAGATTTCAGGACCGCAACGCAGCGGCTGGCCAGCCGTTTGGGCTCTACCTTGTCACAATTGCGTAACACCGCTGGCATATCGCAAACGGGACAAGGGGCCAATTCTCCGCCCTTCGGAAGGGTAGGACGAGCGCGGATTGCCTTGGTCACGATCATCGATGAAGAATTCGGGGCGGCGCGAGATGTGTTCGGACTAACCGACAACATTTCCGGGACGCCGTACTTCACAACTGATGCCAGTGGCCGGGACACCTGGGACATCGTCCTGATGCAGGCGACGGATCGCTCGAATGTGCCCGTCATGGGGGACATTTCGGTTCTCATGGAGGAGCTTCGACCGCAGGTCATAATTCTTCTTGGTGTCGCCGGTGGCCTTTGCAACCACGAGGACAAAGGACGTGATGGCATCAAGCCAGGCGATGTGTTGATCGCGGATCAGGTTACCTACGTCGAGTTCCTCAAGTTGGAGCCGAACAAGGGCGCTCTTATGAGGAGCTTTGCCATTGATCATCCCTCCGTCGCCCTCAGGAAATCGATTGGCACCCCCATTCAGAAGACCTTCCGGATCAACGACAATCTTGGCGGAACATCCCCACCGGAGGATGGTGAATTTAAGATACATATCGGAAGCATCGTATCCGGTGAGAAAGTGCTCGGTGACGTGAAAAGCCAGGTTCAGCAAGAGCTTCTCAAACCATTCGACAAGGCTCTTGCCGTCGATATGGAATCGATCGGCATTGCACGTGCGGTGTGCGACGGCCGCAGCTCTTTCTGGTACCATCCGAGATATGTCGTTATCCGCGGGATATCTGACCTCGTCAGCGCAGCTGACAACGATACAATGCGGGCTGGCTGGAAACCCTTTGCCGCCTACACGGCAGCCCTTGTTGCGTGCGAATTTGTCCGGCGTCTACCGGTAGACAGGGGAACCCACTGAAATGGCCCCCTCGGACAACGTCAGGGAACTGATGACGCGTGCCGGCGACCTCAGTCAAGATTGGCCTCTCACCGAGGTACAGTTCAGCTTGCGGACTGGCTGGGCGAGAGATTATTCCGATCTGTTTGCGGGGACCTATTCTGAAACCATAGATGAAAATCGGATCCTTGATTCCGTATTGGCCAAGGGTCGTGCGCTGCTGTGCGGTCGAGGCGGTGACGGAAAAACCTGGTTACTCCGGAGGTTATACCGGAAGGCCCACAAGCAAGGCATTCTTCCTGTCTTGATTGATCTCAGACAATGGACAGGTGCTGACTACGACAAATGGAAAGAATGGACGTCCAAGGAGATCGGCGATGCCGCTGATTTTCTCGTGAGGAGCTTCGGCCAGCTCCGAGTGGGTGCCGCCGAGATTGATCGCCTTCCTCCCGGCGTGCGCAAAATCCTCTTCGTTGACGGCCTGAACGAGATCACTTCGACGGTCGGGTCGCAGATCCTGCAGCTTCTTGATGAAATGGTCCGTGAGCAGATCAATCTTTCTGTGCTTGTTGTCGACCGGCTCATCAGAAGAGATCTACCGAACGCACCGCGATGGTCTTTAGGCATGGTTCTTCCTCTCACAGACGCCCAAGTTAGGCAGCACCTTGGCAGGGCTGCCGATCCAGGGTTTGGCGATATTCTCTCTTCGCCGTTCTTTCTCGATGCGGCGATGCGCTACGGTTTGGGTGCTACCAGACGAGCGGAGGCCAGCGAAGAATTTCTGCTGGTGCATGGCGGCCTGAAGCCGAACGATCTGGATCCGGTTGCTGCCGCAGCATACGATGCGTATCGAAGTTCGCGCTCCCGGGTCTTTGATCGCTCTCAATTTCTCCAGATAGCCGGCGTCGAGCCCGTCGCTGCGATGGAGCGTTCCCAAACGCTTGTGTCGACGGGCGATGGCAAATGCTACTTTCGACACCATCTCATACATGATTTTTTGGCGGCAAGGCATTTCGCGCAATGGCCAACTGAAAACTGGACTCCCCAATGCCTCTCAGAGCTCACGTTTGAGGCCAGCTCGTTCGATGCGGTGGAGATGGTTTTTGAACAACTGCCAGCCGAACGCGCAGATCCGTTCCTGAGGCAGCTTTACGACTGGAATCTATACGCAGCCGGATATGCCTTGGCCCAAGCTCGCGAAGCAGATGCGATCGTTGGCACTGAGATGCGGACGATGATCTTCGCTATGCTGGCTGAAAAGCGGTTCGACAGGGTTCTCGCGACACGCCAAAAAGCTAACGACGCACTCTCACTCATGCAGTTGTCTGATGCCAGGCAATTTCGAGAGGCTAGGTCGATCGACGGCCTGTTCGAGGCGTTGACGGCAATTGAATCAGCAGAAACCTGGTTCAACACGTGGAGGGGGATCTTCTGTCTCACTGCCCAGTCTGCTCTCGGAAATGAGACTCTCTCGGCAATCAGAGCGGCTGACTCCATTGTGGGGTGGACGGTAGCCAACGTCGCCAGACGAACAATCCTTGAAGTTGGCACTTCTGGCATCCTTGCGAGCTGGCTAGCGGACGAACAGAACAGCACGGTGCGTTGGCGTATCGCTCATGTTTTGGGCGCGGTGCCTGATGCAGTGGCGGCAGAGAAGCTGTTTGAGTTGCTTGATAGTGACCCGGACGGCTCAGTGAGATACGGAGCAATACGCTCGATTGTCGAACTGGCATCACGAGCGGAGGGCGAGCTTAGAAAAGCGGTCGGTGATGGAATAGGCGGCCGGGCTTCGGCCATAAGCAATCAGCACAAGATAGCGGCAGAACTCAGGAGTTCGCTCCTTCTAGATCCTGAAGTCACCAGTGTTGATTGGCTCCCTTTCGTTGCGAAGGTTGTCAGGGCATTGTTCCTCAGTGTCGAAAGTACCGCCGATCGGGATGTTTGGCGTCGATGTTTGGCGGAGGCCGAACGACTCTATGACTCTGGGGAAAAACCAAGCGCGCAAGAGGCGGCTCGTGGCTGACTGGGATTTGCGCTTCATGACCTTGGCCAGGCATGTTGGCGGATGGAGCAAGGACAGGAGCCGTCAAGTCGGTTGTGTTGTCGTTGGCGAAGACAATATCGTTCGTGCAATTGGATTTAACGGCTTTCCCCGTGGCCTTGACGACGAGGTGGCCGCCCGCCATCAACGGCCTGCGAAGTATTTGTGGACGGAGCATGCCGAGAGAAACGCAATATATGCCGCTGCCAGAGCAGGCGTCTCACTAAGCGGCACAAGGATGTACGTTCCGTGGTTTCCTTGCGTGGATTGCGCACGAGCGATCGTACAAGCGGGTATCGTGGAATTGATTGCTATGGAACCGGATATGGACGACCCCCAGTGGGGCGAAGGGTTTGCTGTATCAATCGAGATGCTGACAGAAGCAGGCATCAAAGTCAGATACTTGGATCGATAGCGATTTGACCCCCTTCGGACCGACTTTGAAGACGCGCGTCTGGGACAGAAGTGGCTGGGTGATGCCCCAGCGAGGCCGTGCTCCGCTGGAGTTCGGGCCGGCGACGCGACGCTCACACGTTGCCGATACCACGTGACGAGGTAGGTCGTGCTGCATTTTGCGGATCTGATTCGGATTGTGCCCACGGTGAGGCAAAAGTGCGGTCAGATAGAGTTCGATCGAGTGTATTGCCGACAATCTGAATGGCGCGCCGGGTGAGCGGTTTGCCGGGTCGGCCGAGTTGAAGGAGCAGGTTTGCCGCTTTGCGGTATTCTTCCGCCAGTTCGTGAACCTGCTGCGACGAAGCAAGCTCACCGGGATATTTGAGTTCTTCGATCATCATTTGCGCCACGCAATATGCTACGGGGACGTTCCCTAGAGGAGAGACCATAGTGTTCGCTGGCACTCTTGCGCTTCTTGACGTCGGTGTCACGGTGGCGCTTTCGGCGACGTTTGGCTGCCGCCAGACTGTCTGCCAGAAGCCGCTTGGTGCTCATAGCGACGGCTCATTGAGGTGCGTCAAAATTTGACCGGACCGTACCGGATCAATCCTGTCTGCTTCTGCGAGTGCCCATTGCTGCCAAGCTTCCACCGACGAAGCATCTATATCAACAGAACCCTCATCGATCGCGCGCCGCACGTTCTCGACAAGTGCACGGATATCATGAGCCTGGCGTAGCAGCTCTCCGCTGGTCCGCAGGTTTTGCAGGCGCTGCTGATTGAGTTGTGCCAGCCGTTCTTGGCGCTTTTTTTCCTTTTCAACTAGCTCTCGCTCTGCACGCTCCTCGGCTTCACGCAGGCTAAGCCGAAATTTTTTCTCTCCAACCACAATGATCGCGGCCGCAATCTCGGCGATCTTCGATTCCAGCCTGGTTTCACCATCATCCTCCCAAGACACGGTGTCCTTGCGGTCAAACCCCGAGTTGACGCGCAGAGTGAGCAGCGTCGAAGCAGGCAGGTCGGGCGCCGGCCGCAGGTAGCCCTGTTGGCGCACCGTCCGGTGGCTGCCGATTATCTGTAGATCCAGGCCCAGAAGCGTATCGCCGATGATTGCTCGCGCATGGATCTCGCCGTCGTGGTCGTAGGCATCTCCGTCATGGCCGCGCTTGCTTAGCGCAAGAAACAACGCGTTGAGGATTCTCAGACGCCGCTTGCCGAGCGGTGTGTCGAATTTGGGTTCGTCCCAAGTCCACTCGCGCTCTGCATTTTTGTCGCGCCGACGCTGCTCGCGCTTGAGCATTTGGACAAGCCCTTTGTGCGGCCTGTCTAACGTCTGCGGCACGGACACTTTGCCGATCGCCTGCAACTCCTGTGCATGGAGTTTGTCGAGGTCCTCTGGAACAGCCGTCGACGCGAATGGCCCGGTGGATGGAAGAGG
The DNA here is from genome assembly GCF_006442775.1 of Mesorhizobium sp. B2-4-6. Lineage (NCBI taxonomy): Bacteria > Pseudomonadati > Pseudomonadota > Alphaproteobacteria > Hyphomicrobiales > Phyllobacteriaceae > Mesorhizobium > Mesorhizobium sp. B2-4-6. The sequence goes on along the minus strand of NZ_VFVI01000015.1, from coordinate 100,975 downwards.
GGCCGCAACCGGCAGCACTCTTGCAAAGCGAGCATCGACACTCACACGGCCCAATTCACCGGCGCGCCGCGGTGGCGCTTTGGGCAATGCTGGCACCCTCTTTCCGGCACGAACCTTGTTCCAATACCCTTGCGGCGGTGACACAACCCCGCATCTCGTCAGAAGCTTCTTTAGCCCGACGTCCGACAGATCGAGCTTCGTTGCCAACTCCCGCATTGGTGCCGACCAGGCGAAGGCGATCAGATCGTCGGGCAACACTAGGATGTCGTTCTGCCACATGTTTGGCTTCCTCCATTTACTCAGTTGATCTGCTTCTGACACGTCATCGCAGTGTCGATATGACGGGCAGGTCAACCTGCCAAAGGTCAGACTTGGCGTGTCAGACCGACGGCCCCAGCTATCGGCTTCGCCATATCGAGCAGCGGCTTATGGCAAGATCTACGTGGACACGGCCCGTGCCTAACACCTTTACCCTCCACCGCGGTGCGCGAGCAGCCCGCCTACGCCAGACTCATATGGGTCGCTCCGGCGAGCTGCTCGTCTGCGCGGCCATCAACGCCAGTCCCAACGTGCGGAAAACTTCCGGTTACCCAAATGCGGAAATCTTCGCGTTGCTTGACAGCGTGTCGGCGATACCGTCGCGAGCCCGGCCAGCGCCGCCGAACGCACCCACGTGAAGGACCGCAAGCTGCTCGGAGCGCGTCGGTGAGCGGAACCGTGACAGCCGAAGCGCATGACGTCTGCACGATTATGGACGTGAGTTGAACATAGGAGATCCGCTCCGGCGGATGAGGACCGATGCAGATCAGGAACGACGGAACGCCTGCGGCCGCGCCGATCGCAAGACAGCCGGACCGCGCTCGATTGCCTGTGAGGCTGCTCCGTCAGACCGATGGCAAATTGCGCCACGACAGCTCGAGCGCTGCTTTCGTGCAGCCCAAACACCCGTCGCAGAGCGCGGAAGACTGCACGGCGCATCGAAACTCGACGCCAGAACGCTGGATCGTGACGTAGAGAATAGGTTCGTGTATTATCGCAATCTGGAAGAGAAACGACGATGTTGCAGAAGTCTCGCAAAGCACAACCGATTAAGACGGCAGGATAAAAGGCCGCACATTGCGGCCCACTGCGACGGTTGTTTCTCTTGTGTTTTTCGGAAAGCCTCGCACATTGCTGCCGTTTGGTGCAATGTGTGTCAAAGCATCAAAACATTGGATCTACACACCTTTTTGCAATGTGTGGAATCGAGCGCCGCCCGATAAGCGCAAGTCTCACATTTGGCCAGAACGTTGCACCACATCAGCATTCGCCTGCCGTCTGATCCGATCAATGTCGTCGAAAGCCGAGCGGATCTGCGGCCAGGGAAACTCGGCGCCACCTTCCCGTACCTCACTTTCGAGAAGCACCGCATTCAGCTTAGCCGCCACGCCGGCAAGGGAGGTGGCAGGTGTCGCAGCCAAGGCCTCGAGCAGACCTTCGGCTCGGTCGCCTGCCTTCATTTCCGCGTCTGCAACGAGCGAATAGCCAATTCGCCTATCGGCGGCATCCCAGCGTGCTTGATGGGCTGCAAAATCTGCCTCTGCCGTTGCGCGCTTTTCGGTGGTGTCAGCACCAGCACCAAGCGCCTCGTGAAGTGCTCTGATGGAATGAAGTGTCATGTCCTTGCCGCTGGGCAAACGGACGGTCGCACAAGGGAAGCCGACGGTCTCGACGAGCGTGCGCTCTAGCTGCGCACTCTGATCACAGAGGCGCTGGCTGACGTCGCGAGCTTTGCGCCATTCTCGCCAAACCGCCAGCGCGGGATCGAAGGGTATGGCCGCTGCCGGCGCCTGACCGACAAGTACATTCCTCTCCCACCCGACGATTGCAATCGCCGTTGCGCCAAGTACCTTCCTGCGGGTGACGAAAGACAAAGGCATGATATTGTCGGAATCAGCCATGATCCGAGCTCCTAACAGCTTGGTGTGGTCAGGCTGGCTGAAGCGTTCCCGCGCTTCGGTCAGCCGCTGCACATATTTTGCAAGTGCAATGCACGTGCAGCCTTATATGAACCCTTTCAATGCCAAGTTCAAGCCGCGCAGCTAATGAAGAAGCCATTTACGACACGTTTGGATCCATCAGTGCTGGCGTTGGCCGAGAGAATTGCCGATACCGAACGCCGATCCGTAACCGCGGTGATTGAGATTGCATTGATCGAGTACGCCGAAAGGCGCGGTATTAAAAAACCGGAGGTGTCGGACGATTGAGAACCCTCGAGGATTTCTCGATCTCTCCGGAAGGGGGTCGAGATTGGCCTGACGAGGATCGACAGCGAGGCATCTTATGTCGCGTAGCAATCGCGGGTGTGGTCAATAGGTGGTCAAAGCGGTTCCCATGCCCCAGCTTCGCACTGGCCATCTGCGCTCTGCGTCCTTTTCCTCTATTGTGAAGTAAAAATCCTTGAATCGATGCGCCTCAAATCGCGGCAGCATGTCCGAAAATTGCTCCCTGGTGACGTGAAGGGACAGGCTCAGCGACGGCAACTCATTGGTTTGAAAAAGAACGCCTGCGTCGGGATGCTCGGTCTTCATAGGTGTGGGAGCCATGATCATGGCGACGCCAGGCCATCTGAATGCTCCATCCGGCATGATGAGCGAAGCGGACAGTATGACATAAGTGAATTCGACAGGTTGGCGCGGCGGGCCGGGTTGCACGACTTGGCCGAAATTGATGTTGGCTGAGCCAACGATCTCACCGCGCCATTCGCCCGCGACGATGGGCGGCAGCTGAAGACGATTGGACTTTTTTCGGTTTGTCATTCCCCAGATTTTGCATCAGGAAGACGGGCAACATCAAAACCTGCTGCCCAAAGCCGGCGACCCAATCCAGATCTCCGCGCTAAGCGCCGAGCATACCGCACAACATCGCTTCACCAAATCAACTCTGGCATCTTCGGCGCTAACAGCGTAGCAAAGCCAAACCTGTCTTTGGGGGATTTATCCCGGCATTAATTATTAATGGCCAATAGGACCTGCGCCAGGCGAGACTAGATCCATACAGGAGTGAATACTTGAACGAGGAAAACGAAGCCATAACCGCTGATCTCGTTGGGCTGACGGCGGATATCGTCTCAGCATACGTCAGCAAGAATGCCGTCCCAGTCGCTGGCCTGCCGGAACTGATCGCCTCGATTCATTTGTCGCTGTCCGGTATCCGCCAACCTGCTGCTGTTGAGCAGCCAAAGCAAGAGCCTGCTGTTAATCCCAAGCGATCGGTGTTTCCGGACTACATCATCTGCCTTGAGGACGGAAAAAGGTTCAAGTCGCTGAAGCGCCATCTGGGTGTGCACTACGGTATGACGCCCGACGAGTATCGGGCGAAATGGGATCTGAAGTCGGACTATCCTATGGTGGCACCAAACTATGCCGCTCAGAGGTCGGCGCTGGCGAAGTCGAGCGGGCTCGGCCGAAAGCCAGCGGCAAAACCAGCCAGGAAGGCGGCGCCGAAGCGTAAGCCTTGAAGCTTCTGCTGCTCGATGCTCCCAGCAAGATTGGAACCCGAATCGGCGCCATCAGCTTGGGACGCGCGATCCAGTTTGTCGCCAATGCTTCGGTGCTAGGGTATGATGTTCGTGGCGCGATGGTCTTGTATGGAGAACTGGAACGCCAGGCTTGACGGTATGGGACTGCGAACATCTTTGGGCGCAATATGGTGGTGCACTTCTCCAATCATAGGGGTGAGACGCTCTCCGCACGCGGGTGGCGGGGCATGCTTGCACTACGATCTGAAAAATATTCAAGCCGTTGCGTGTTGACCAGGTGTTGACCAACCGTGAAAAAGAAAGGGCCACCCTATGGTGGCCCTGATCTAAGTGCTTAATTTCCTTGAGGAAACTGGAGCGGGTGAAGCGATTCGAACGCTCGACCCCAACCTTGGCAAGGTTGTGCTCTACCCCTGAGCTACACCCGCTCGCGCGGCCTTGGGCCGCAAGCCGCGCCTATATGGCCGAAGAGCGCGGCGATTGCAACAGGGAAATGACGGTCTTCTTGGAGCGAATTCCTCCCGCGGCGAAGTTTGCTTCGAAAGCATCGAAGCGGGGCCAAAACCGGGCCGGTCGCGAGTCCCGGGCAAAACCGCCGTTCGCCTTGCCTGGAATCGCTGCGGCAGCCTTGCCCCGAGGGCACCGTTGGCCGTAAACGGCATGAGCCCTGTTCGACCGCGCGAGGACCGATGCCGAAGACCGAAGCCGAGCTCAACGCCTTTCTTGCCGATCTCGGCATTGCCGTCACGACGGTGCGGCACCCGCCGCTGTTCACGGTCGCCGATTCGCAAGGCCTGCGCGGCGAGATTCCCGGTGGCCACACCAAGAACCTGTTCCTCAAGGACAAGAAGGACAATTATTTCCTCGTCACCGTCGGCGAGGACGCCGTGGTCGACCTGAAACAGATCCACCACCTGATCGGCGCCGCGAGCCGGGTGTCCTTCGGCAGGCCGGAAATGCTGATGGAGCTGCTCGGCGTCAGCCCCGGCGCGGTCACCGTTTTCGGCCTGATCAACGACACGGAAGGGAAGGTCAAGATCGTGCTCGACCAGGCGTTGATGAGCCACGACGTCATCAACGGCCACCCGCTGACCAATGAGGCGACGACCTCGATCGCCGCCGCCGACCTGATCAGATTCGTCGAGGCAACCGGCCACGATCCTGTTATCCTTAAAGTCTCATGACCTTGAAAGTCCCGTTACCTTGAAACTCGGGGGCTGATCGCCACATGGAAGGCGGTTTTTGAAATACGACAATGACGCGCCGGGCGCCGACGCCGAGAGCGCGACCGAAAGGGCGAGAATATGAGTGACGACAATCCGTATAGCGGCGCGTTCGGCGGCAATGGCGGCCAGTACGCCCAGACGGTGCAATATGGCGGCGGCGACCGCGCCAAGGTTTCGCTCGGCGACGCGCCGGCGGCGGTCGACCTGATCAAGGACACCACGACCGCCACCTTCGCCGCCGACGTCATCCAGGAATCGCGCCGCCAGCCGGTGCTGGTCGACTTCTGGGCGCCATGGTGCGGGCCCTGCAAGCAGCTGACGCCGCAGCTCGAAAAGGCGGTGAAGGACGCCGGCGGCAAGGTCAAGCTGGTCAAGATGAACATCGACGACCATCCCTCGATCGCTGGCCAGCTCGGCATCCAGTCGATCCCCGCGGTCATCGCCTTCAAGGACGGCCAGCCCGTCGACGGCTTCATGGGCGCGGTCCCGGAAAGCCAGATCGCCCAGTTCATCCAGAAGGTCGGCGGCAAGGGCGGCGGCGCGCCGCAGATCGCGGACGCACTTGCCGCGGCGGCGGAGGCGCGTACGGCCGGCGACGTCCAGACCGCGGCCGACATCTACGATGCGATCCTCGAGCAGGCGCCGGAGACGATCGAGGCGGTCGCGGGCCTGGGCGAGATCCTGTTCGATGCCGGGGATGCGGAAGGCGCCGAAGCCGTTCTGGCGCGGGCGCCCGAGGACAAGAAGGACGCGCCGGCGCTGGCGGCGCTGCGCGCCAAGATGACGCTTGCCGCGGAAGCGGCCGCGCTCGGCAATCCGGCCGAGTTCGAGCGCCGGCTCGCCGCCGACCCGGCCGACCATCAGGCGCGCTTCGACCTGGCGATGATCCAGAACGCGCGCGGCGAGCGCAACGCGGCCGCCGACAACCTGCTGGCGATCGTCAAGGCCGACCGGACTTGGAACGACGACGGCGCCAGGGCGCAGCTGTTGAAACTGTTCGAGGCCTGGGGAATGACCGACGAGGCGACGCTCGCGGCACGCCGCAAGCTCTCGTCGCTGCTGTTTTCCTAGAACGGTTCGGCGTTTCACAGAATCGCCGAACCGCTTTAAGTTTGGTTTTGCGCAATTCCGGACGGGAGGCTACGGCGAAGTCGCCGAACCTGACCGCCAGGCACTTTTCGCGGAATTGCCGTGAATTTTTTGCCGGCTGTCGTGGCCGGCAGGCTTGCGCAGCGGGACGTCAGCGCCAGATAAGGGCGGGGCCGGACGCCGATAAAGGCGAGTTTGCCGGTGCGAGAGGAGATTGCAGCTTGATGCTCTTGCCGCCGTTGCTTTGGGAGGGTCGCGGTGCGCGTCGGTAACGCACTCTATCGGCTTGCCAAGGATCTGCCGCCGGCAATCCCGGTGTTCCCGCTTGCCGGGGCGCTGCTTCTGCCGGGCGGCCGCATGCCGCTCAACGTCTTCGAGCCGCGTTACCTGCAGATGATCGACCTGGCGATGGCCGGCTCGCGGCTGATCGGCATGGTCCAGCCCAGCCTTGACGGCGCATTGCGCGATGACGGCGAGCCCGAGCTGTGCAGCGTCGGTTGCGCCGGGCGCATCATCTCGCTCGCCGAGACCGGCGACGGGCGCTACCTGATCTCGCTGCAGGGCGTATGCCGGTTTCGCATCGTGCAGGAGCTCGCGGCAAAGGCGCCGTTCCGGCAGTGCAAGATCAGGCCGTTCTTGGCCGACCTCGATGAAGACCCGGCCGGCGCCGAGGTCGACCGGCCGGCGCTGCTCAAGGCGTTTCGCGCCTATCTGCAGGCCAACGACCTCGAGGCCGACTGGGAAAGCGTCAGCCGCGCCGAAAACGGCATGCTGGTCAACGCGCTGTCGATGATGGCGCCCTATGGACCGGCCGAGAAACAGGCGCTGCTGGAAGCGCCGGACCTGAAGACGCGCGCCGAGACGCTGATCGCCATCACCGAAATAACGCTGGCGCGCGAGGATGATGAATTTGGGTCAAGCCTGCAATAGGTTGCCGGTACGGGAATGGGTTCATGGCTGACGGACGTGACGGGCGGAAGGCCGAGGTCGACCCGAAGCTGCTGGAGCTGCTGGCCTGCCCGCTGACCAAGGGGCCGCTGACCTGGGACCCCGAGCGCAGCGAGCTGGTCTCGCGCGTGGCGAAGCTCGCCTATCCGGTGCGCGACGGTATCCCGATCATGCTGCCTTCGGAGGCGCGCACGATCTCGGCCGAGGACATGCTGGCGCCGCGGCCGCCGCGGCTCGGCGGGCCGTCATGAGTGTGCTTGCGCAGGCGGCGATTACGCTTCTTGCCTCTGCTGCGTTCCTTTTTGTGCTGGAAATCGCTGCTACTGAAAATTCCGCCCCTTCGGCATGACCTGGCGTGCCGTGCCCGACAGCGTGGCGATATCCTGGCGGACCGGCAGGCCGCGGCTTGCGGCGGACTCTGATCCAACCGGCCGTTCGGCGGGATCATGCTCGATGACCGGGTGGCTGGCGGACTCCAGCAACACGCTCAGCCAGGAGGTCAGATCCTCGATCCGGTCGGCGACGATGTGGATGACGTCCGATTCATGCTGCAGCTTGCCGGTGACGCGGATGAAGCGGGCGCCCATGACGATGGAGCGGAAGCGGTCGAAGACGCGTGGCCAGATGATGACGTTGGCGATCGATTTTTCGTCTTCCAGCGTGAGGAAGATCGCATTGCCCTTGCCTGGGCGCTGGCGCACCAGCACAAGCCCGGCGACGGAGACGCGGCGGCCGTCGCGCACCGACGGCAGGCGGGCATTGGCGGTGACGCCGGCGCGATCCAGCCTTTCGCGCAGGAAGGCGACGGGATGCTCCTTCAGCGACAGGCCGAGCGAGCGGTAATCGTGCACGACATGCTCGCCGAGCGGCATCTTCGGCAGTTTCGTTTCCGGCTCCAGCTCGCGCAGGCCGAGAGCGGGCCGGTCGAACAGCGGCAGTTTTTCGGCGGCGCTCCTGCCGTCGAGCGCCCGCACCTCCCAGAGCGCGGCACGGCGGTCGAGGCCGATCGAGCGGAACGCATCAGCCTGCGCCAATCTCTCGATCTCGCCGACATCGAGGCCCGAGCGCAACCAGACATCCCTGACCGACCGATAGCCATCGCCGCGCTGGGCAACGACGATATCCATGCGCTCCTCGGACAGGCCCTTGATCTGGCGGAAGCCGAGGCGGACGGCATGCGCCGTCTCGATGACGCCGCGCATCGAGGCGTGGCGCTCGAGGATGCGGGACGGATCGAAGGCGGTGGCCTCCAGCGTACAGTCCCAGACGGAATGGTTGATGTCGACCTCGCGCACCTCGACGCCATGGTCGCGCGCGTCGCGCACGAGCTGCGCCGGCTGGTAGAAACCCATCGGTTGGGAATTCAGGATCGCGGCGCAGAACACGTCCGGATAAAAGGTCTTGAACCAGCAGGAGGCGTAGACCAGCAGCGCGAAGGAGGCGGCGTGGCTTTCGGGAAAGCCATATTCGCCAAAGCCTTCGATCTGCTTGAAGCAGCGCTCGGCGAACTCCCTGGGATAGCCTTTCTCGACCATCCCTTCGACCATCCGCGTCTCATAGTTGCCGATCGTGCCGGTTCGCTTGAAGGTCGCCATGGCGCGGCGTAGTTCGTCGGCTTCGCCCGGCCGGAAGCCGCCGGCGACAATGGCGATCTTCATCGCCTGCTCCTGAAACAAAGGCACACCGAGCGTCTTGCCAAGGATCTCTTCCAACTCAGGCTTGGGGTATTCGGCCTTCTCCTTGCCCTGTCGTCTACGCAGATAGGGATGCACCATGTCGCCCTGGATCGGACCGGGCCGCACGATCGCCACCTCGATGACGAGATCATAGAATTCGCGGGGCTTAAGCCGCGGCAGCATCGACATCTGAGCGCGGGATTCAATCTGGAAGACGCCCAGCGTATCCGCCCGGCAGATCATGTCGTAGACGCGCTGGTTCTCCGGCGGGATAGAGTCCAAGCTGTAGGGCCGGCCGTAATCGTCCCGCGCCTGCGGATAATGCTGCGTGAGCAAGGTCAGAGCGCGCTTCAGGCAGGTCAGCATGCCAAGCGCCAGCACGTCGACCTTGAGGATCTTCACCGCGTCGAGGTCGTCCTTGTCCCACTCGACCATCTTGCGCTCCTCCATCGCCGTCTTGACGATGGGCACGACCTCGTCGAGACGGTCCCTGGTGATGACGAAGCCGCCGACATGCTGGGAAAGATGGCGGGGAAAGCCCATGATCTCGTTGGCGCGCTCAAGCACCTGCCTGGACAGCGGATCGGTGCGGTCGAGGCCGCCGGCATTGGCTTCTTTTTCGCCAAGCTCGGAGGTCGACCAGCCCCAGATGGTGCTGGACAGCGCGCTGCGGACATCTTCCGACAGGCCCATGGCCTTGGCCACCTCGCGCAAGGCGGAGCGGCCGCGATAGCTGATGACGGCGGCGGCCAAGGCGGTGCGCTTGGTGCTGTATTTCGTATAGATGTACTGAATGACCTCTTCACGCCGCTCATGCTCGAAATCGACGTCGATGTCGGGCGGCTCGTTGCGCTCCTCCGAGATGAAGCGCTCGAACAAGGTGTCGATGCGTTCGGGGCCGACCTCGGTGATGCCGATGCAGAAGCAGATGATCGAATTGGCGGCCGAGCCGCGGCCCTGACAAAGGATGTCCTGGCTGCGGGCAAATTTGACGATGTCGTGGACGGTGAGGAAATAGCGCGCATAGTTCAGGCGCTCGATCAAAGCGAGTTCGCTGTCGATGCGTTTCAGCACATAATCGGGAACGCCGGCCGGATAGCGCCTGACCGCCCCTTCCCGCGCCAGGCGTTCGAGCTCGGCCTGCGGTCCGAGCCCGGATTCGGTCGGCTCGTCCGGATAATTGTATTCGAGGTCGCTGAGCGAGAAGGTGAGCTCGTCGGCGAAGCGCAGCGTCTCCGCCAGCGCCTGCGGGTGGCGGCGGAAAAGCCGCGCCATCTCCAGCGGCGGTTTCAGGTGGCGCTCGGCATTGGCGGTCAGCTCGAGCCCGACCTCGGAAACCGGGGTGTTGAGGCGGATCGCGGTGAGCACGTCCTGCAGCGGTCGGCGGTCGGCGGCGTGATAGAGCACGTCGTTGGTCGCCATCAGCGGGACGCGGGCGTGTTCGGCCATCGACGCCGCCTGCTCGATGCGGAAGCGATCGTTGCCGGCATAATCCGGTGCCACGGCCAGCCGAAGCGCCACGCCGAAACGATCATTAAGCCGGCTAATAAACGACAAGCCGTCCTCGGTGCCTGCCGACAGGCCGGGCAGGACCGCCAGCGACATCCGATCGCCCCATTCGAGCAGGTCGCTCAAGCGGAGTAGCGTCGCGCCCTTCTCGTTCTCGTCGCGCAGATTGGCCTGGGTCAGCATGCGGCAGAGATGGCCCCAGCCCTGGCGGTCGCGGGGATAGGCGAGGATGTCCGGCGTGCCGTCGCCGAACACCAGGCGACAGCCGGGATGATAGGCCATCTTCTCCACCCTGGCCTGCTGCCAGGCGCGCACGACGCCGGCGACCGTGTTCCTGTCGGCAAGCCCGATCGAGGCAAAACCGTAGAATTTCGCCGTGACCACCAGCTCCTCCGGCTTGGAGGCGCCGCGCAGGAAGGAGAAGTTCGACCGGATGCCGAATTCGGCATAGGGAATGACGGTCAGCGCGTTCATGCGAACACCCCATGCATGAACCAGCGCGGCGGCGCGGCCTGCGCGGCGCTGCTGTAGAGGCCCTGGCGGTAGAGCCAGTAGCGGCGTCCCTCGCTGTCCTCGATGCGGTAATAATCGCGGGTCGGCGCCTCCTCCTCACCGGGCAGCTGCCGCCACCATTCGGCGGCGATGCGCTCCGGCCCTTCGGCGCGGGCGACGCGGTAGAGCGCGCGCCGCCAGCGGAAATTCATCGGCGGACCTTCCGGGATCTCGGTCGCTGGCACCTCGATCGGCTCGGGCGAGCGGAACAGGCGAACCGGCCGCTCCGGCGGATAGATGGTCATCGGCGGCGCCGTTCGGGGGGGTGCCGCCCGGCCGGCCGCCGGGGCGCGTCTTTGCGGCGCTTCGGCGAAAGGCACGGTTTTGACGGCGCGTTCCGGCAGATGGCTTTCGACGGCCACCGGCTTCAGCACGGCGGCCTCGCCGAGACGGGCGCGGACGCGGTCGGCGAAGAGCGCGATGTCGGCGTCATCGTCGTTCGTCTCGCCGGTGAGGTCGCTCTGAGCCAAGTCGAAGGCCGCGACCGACAGCACGGACAACCGCACGAGGTCGAAGCCGAAGCCGGCGTCGATGGTCTGCTCCAGCGCGGTGAGCCGCTCATGGAACAGTCTTTGGATCAGCCGCGGCTCGCGCATCGGGCGCGAGGTGCCGACGGCGATGCGGCTGACGGCGCCGTCGACGCGGAAGAGAAGCAGCGCCAGCGTGCGCGCGCCCTCGCCGCGGCGTTCGAGGTCGGTCTTCAAGGCGATCGCCAGCCGGCTCACCAGCCGCTCGATGTCGTCGGTGAGCACGACCGGCTCGGCAAGGTGGCGCTCGACCGAGAGCGGCGCGACGGGAAGGCGCGGCGACACGGCCTCGTCGAGACGGCCGAGCGCCTGGTCGAGGCGCAGAAGCAAGGTGGCGCCGAAGCGGCGGGCGAGCGGCGCGCGGGGCGCGGCCATCACCGCGCCGGCGGTGCGCAGGCCCACGCTTTCCAGGCCGGCGCGGGTTTCCGGCGCGATGCGCAGCGCCGACAATGGCAGCGGCGAAAGCAGCGCCTCCTCCTCGCCGCCGGCGATGATGCGGTCGCCATGGAAGCGCGCCGCCGCCCAGGCGGCGCCCGGCGTCGAAGCGAGGCCGGCGCGGACATCGAAACCCTGCTGGAAGAAGCGGGTGAGGATCTCGTCCTGCATGGCGCGCTCGCCGCCGAACAGATGCGTGCAGCCGGTGACGTCGAGGAACAGCCCGTCCTCGCCGTCGATCGCCACCAACGGCGTGTAGCGGTCGCACCAGTCGGCAAGGCCTTCGAGCAGCCGGCGGTCGGCTTCCGTGTCGGCCTCGACCACATCGATCGTGGGATGCATGGCGCGCGCATCGGCGATGCCCATGCCGCGCTTCAATCTGAGCGCCTCAGCCCGCTCGTCGAGGGCCGCGATGCGCTGGGTGTTGTTGTCGCGATGGCTGATCACAAGCGGCGGGTGAGGTGACGGCAGGTGATGCGGGGGCCGGGAACGCCAGGACCGCCCCAGGCGCTGGCGCAGGATCCGCTCCGCGGCCAGATGCGGGAACCACAGCGACAGAATTCTCTGTTCTTTCTGCAAAAGCGTGCTCATTTGGGTTCCACTCCAGTGTGAATTGTCCGGGCAGGGCCGTGCGGCTCTTGCCGATATCGAGTTTGAAGGCGGGGCGGCCGATCGAGCCGGCGAGCGGCCCGGCGACGGTTTCGCGGCTTGCCGCCGCCGCCGCCGAGACGATGAGGCGCACCGGGGCGGCGGTGGGGGCGGCCTCGCCGGCCTGGCGCAGCAAAAGCAGCGGGCGGCCGGCATTCTGGGCGCGGGCGTGCAGCCGGCGCGTGGCGGTGAGGTCGAGCCGCTGCGGACTGCCGCGGATCTCGAGGATGACCGCGGCAAAGGCCGTCATGCGGGCGGCCTCCTCGGCGATCCACAGTGCGTCGAGCAGTTTTGGCGCCTCGGAAAACAGCAATTGCTCCGGCTCGATGCCGAACAGGGCGTGAAGGCCCCTGGCATAGGGAAAGCCGGCCTCGTGGAAGATTTCCGCCGTCCCGACCCAGAGGATCGGCAGGCCCTGCTTCTCTCTGAGGACCAGGCTTACGAGCGACAGCGCGAAGCCGGCGACGGCGCCGGCGTCGCGGGTCTCCAGGCCATGGATTTCGCTGAGCGCCGCCTTGGGCAGGCCGCCGCCGAGGGCGGCGTCGAGGCGACCGATGCCGGTATGCAGGAAGGCGTCCGCCGAAGCCACGGCGAGGCCACGCCGGACGATCGTCCTGTCCCGCGTCATATCCGGTCCGGTGGCATCGCCAGAGCGGTTCAGCTTTTCCGCAATTGCGGACGGAAGACCGCTTCGCATTTCTCCTGGAATCGCTCCAGGCGCGCCAGCCATCGGCGCCTGCAGGCGCTCGGGCAGCGTTCCCTCGATCTTCGCGATCTGGCGGCGCAGGGCAAAAACAGTGTCCCGCGCCACGGCGCTCATCGCCATGACGTTCACTTCCGGCAGCAATTGTTCCTGTTATGTTCCTATAGATTCCAGAGGCGTCCGGAAGAGTCAAGCAGAGTCACAAGGAATTTATTCCTTCGAGCCTTTACCCTGAAAGCGAACGCCCAGCCGGCTCATTTGCCTCGACCCGCGCGAAAGCCTATATGCCGGGATCAAAGGAAATTTCATGGCCCGCATCTATAAGACACGCACCTGGCACGACCAGCTCTCGCCGTCGATGGACGAGATGGAGCTTCTGGCGCTGGAGACCTATGCCCATCTGCCGGACGAGTTCCGCAAGCTCACCGGCGAGATCATTATCCAGATAGCCGATTTCCCGACCGACGAGATCATGGACGACCTGTCGCTGGAGACGCCTTTCGACCTGCTCGGCCTGTTCGAAGGACGTGGCATCGCCGAGCGCTGGAACCCGCAGACCGGCGAGGGGCCGAACCGCATCACGCTCTACCGCCGCGCCATACTCGACTACTGGGCCGAGAACGAAGAGACGATGGGCGACATCGTCACCCACGTGCTGATCCACGAGATCGGCCACCATTTCGGCCTGTCGGACGACGACATGGAGCGCATCGAGGAAGCGGCCGAGCAGGCGGCGGCGGGCTGAGCGCGCACTTCGTCATCCTAGGGCGAAGCAAGGAGCGAAGCGACGCGCGCAGACCCTAGGATCCATGCCGTTCCATCAACACCAAACCCGCGGTGCAGAACGGAACACTTGCCGCCCGACACCCGCAAACGTCCCCTATATTCTGATCCGCTGCGCCTTTCGGATTCTAGGGTCTTCGCGACGGAGCTTCGCTCCTGCTCCGCCCTAGAATGACGAAGTGGGGGTTGCCGCCTTTCTACCAGTCGCTCAGCTTGGTGTCCGGGCCATAGTCCTGGCCTTCGACATCCTTCACCACGGCCTGGCCGCAGCGCATCGACTTGGTCTTCTTGTCATAGGCGTAGGTCGGCGAGCCGAACAGGTGCCAGCCCTTGTTCAGCGCCGCCGTCACCTTGTGGCAGAAGGTTGAATCGTCCGGGCCGGACAGAAAGCGGTAGAGTTTCATTTTTCGAGCCTGTCTTGAATATCGCCGCATCATGCGCCGATGATTATCGCCTTCGCCAGAAGTTTCTCGGCTTCCGCCAGATGCAGCCGCTCGACCATACGGCCGTCCATCGCGATCACGCCCTTGCCGGCATTTTCGGGCCGCGCGAATGCATCCCTGATCGCGCGGGCCCTGGCCAGCGCCTCGGGCGACGGCGAAAAGGCGCGGTTCGCCGGTTCGATCTGGGCGGGATGGATCAGCGACTTGCCGTCGAAACCCATGGCCGCGCCGTCGGCGCATTCGCGCGCCAAGGCGTCGAGGTCGCGAAAATCATTGGCGACGCCGTCGATCACGTCGAGGCCGCCGGCGCGCGCGGCGAGCACCAGTTGCATCAGCCAGGGCATCAGATAGCGCCGGTCGGGCGTCGCCAGGATGCCGGTCGCCTTCACCAGGTCATTCGTTCCGGCAACGAAACAAGCGAGGCGCGACGCCGGATCGCGGCCAAGCTCGGCGATGGCGCCGATGTTGAGCAGCGCCTTGGGCGTCTCGACCATCGCCCATAGTTTCACGCTGTCCGGGGCGAAATTGTCGTCGAGCAGGTCGCCCGCTTCGAGGATGTCGCGCGGCGTGCCGATCTTGGGCAGGAGAATGCCGTCGGGCTCGGCCTTGGCCATGGCCAACAGATCGTCGGCGCCCCATTCGCTGGCGAGCGGGTTGACGCGCACCACCATCTCGCAGCGTTTTTCGCGCCGGCCAAGGATGCCGGCAATCTTGTCGCGCGCGGCTTTCTTGTCGGCGGGCAGGACGGCGTCCTCGAGATCGATGATGACGGCGTCGCAGGCCAAGGCGCCGATCTTGGCGAGCGCCTTGTCGTTCGAGGCGGGAATGTAAAGCACCGAGCGGCGCGGGCGGTAGGGTTCCTGAGCCATGGCCGATCTATGCAGGGTGAGGGCGGATGAGGCAAGGCGGGGAGCAATCTTCTCCCTGTCCTTCGTCATTCTAGGGTCTGCGCGCGTCGCTTAGCTCCTTGCTCCGCCCTAGAATGACGAAGGATAGATCGCAGCTTCACGCGCAATAACCCTCTCTATCGCCTTTGACGACATCCCAAGGGCTGGCACGCCATATGCGATTGCCGTACTCGAGCGTCTCGGGCGCCGGCGCCGGGCTGTCTTGCACGAAAACTGCAAACCCTTGCTGAAAAGCTCCGGGATTCCGCCGCGCGTTCACCGTGCCCGTCGGCGATAAAGCCGGCATGCGAACACCTCACAGATCCCGCTGGTCGCTGCCGCGCCGGCTCCGCGACGAAGGCTGGTGGCTCGTCGAGCCGCAAAGGCGGCGCGTTCACGGCGTCGGTGCTTCCGTTCAGAACGCGGCCGGCATGCGCCGGCGGTAACACAGCCACGAAGGCGCGGCGATGACGACGATGACCATGACGGCGCCGGCGAGCAAGACATCGCCTGTCCCGAGCTACTGCCGCCGCGTCGGCGCCGCCGCGCTGCTGGTGGCGCTGGCCGATTTTCTTTTCTACGGCCAGCCGGTCGGGATCACCGTCTTCATCTTCGCGACCGTGCTCGCCGCCACGGTCGTCGCCATGCATCCGTCGGCGCTCAGCGACGGCCGGGTCTGGCTGAAGCCGGCCGCGCTGTTCGTCGCGCTGCTGCCGCTCGTCGAAAATGTCAGCCCGCTTTCGCTGCTGGTCGCTGTCGCGGCACTTGCGGTCTTCGCGCTGTCGTTGGCCGGGCGGCTGCGCGACGAACCTGCCCGAATAGCCCGCCAGCTCAGCCTGTTCCTGGTCGCAGCGCCCTTCCGCTTCGTCCGCGACTTCTTCCGCTGGCGCAAGGCGGCGCGGGAACTCGGCCAGCGGCGGCTTCAGCTCTCGGCCATTGTCGTCTGGATCGTGCCCTTGACGCTGGGCGTCGTTTTCTTGGCGCTGTTCGGCGCCGCCAATCCGATCATCGAGCACTGGCTGTCGCTGATCGACCTCCACGCGCTCCTCGAAAAAATCGAGATCGCGCGGCTTATCTTCTGGCTGATCGTGCTTGCCGGCGTCTGGGCGTTCCTGAGGCCGCGCCTGCCGCGCTTCGCCTTCCGTGTCAGGCGCGTTTTGCCTGCCGCGCCCGTAGCGAGACCGGCGAAGGCCGAGGATATCCTCTTCGGCAAGGCGGCCATTCTTCGCGCGCCGATCGTCTTCAACGCCTTGTTCGCGGTGCAGAGCGCGCTCGACGCCACCTATCTCTGGGGCGGAGTCGCCCTGCCCGACGGGATGACCTATGCCGCCTATGCGCATCGTGGCGCCTATCCGCTGGTCGCCACCGCGCTGCTGGCCGCCGGCTTCGTGCTGGCGGCGCTGCGCTCGGGCAGCGAATCGTCCCGGGATCCGCTGATCCGCGGGCTGGTCTATCTGTGGGTGACGCAGAACATCGCGCTGGTAATCTCCTCGATGCTGCGGCTCGATCTCTATATCGACGTCTATGCGCTCACCTATCTGCGCATCGCCGCCTTCATCTGGATGGGACTGGTGGCGGCGGGACTGGCCCTCATCGTCGCCCGCATCGCGCTTCAAAAATCCGGCGAATGGCTGCTCTCCGCCAATCTTGTGACACTATCGGCGACGCTTTATGCCTGCTGCTTCGTCAACTTCGCCGCAACGATCGCCAACTACAATGTCGACCACTCGCTTGAAATGACCGGAAAGGGCGTTCCCCTCGACATCTGGCATATACGCTCGCTCGGGCCGAGCGCTTTGCCGGCGCTCGGGCGCTATTTCGAGCATCAGAAGAAAACATTCCCCGATCGCGCGGTCGGCGACGGGCCCGACGCGATAGCCGAATTCCGCTATCGCACGGAGCAGAAAAACTGGCGCGCCTGGGGTTTTCGCGACTGGCGGCTGCTGCGCACACTCGACAAGCACGGCGCGCTTGCTAATCCTGCCGTCACCGAACCCTACGCACCGGGCCGCTGATTTCATGCCGCACAATATCCTCGTCGCCGACGACGACCCGCATATCCGCGAGATCATCTGCTTCCCGCTGGAAAAGGCCGGCATGAAGACGGCCGCCGTCGCCGACGGCGCCGCAGCACTCCAGGCGGTCGAGCGCAGCGCGCCCGACCTCATCGTGCTCGACATCGGCATGCCGGAGATGGACGGGCTCGAGGTCTGCCGGCGGCTCAGGCAAAAATCCGACGTGCCGGTACTGTTCCTGTCCGCGCGGGATGAAGAGATCGACCGCGTTCTGGGTCTGGAGATGGGCGGCGACGACTATGTGACCAAGCCGTTCAGCCCGCGCGAGCTGGTCGCCCGCGTCAACGTCATCCTGCGGCGCGCGCGGCCGGCCGCCGTGGAGGAAGAGGCGGACGATCGTGAATTCACGCATGGCAAGCTCATGCTCGTCCCGGCAAACCATGAAGCAAGCTTCGGCGGCAAGCCGCTCACCTTGACGGCGATCGAGTTCGCGATCCTGAAAGGCTTCCTCGCCCGGCCGCAGCACGTGCTTGGCCGCGACGCGGTGATGGCCAATGCCTATGCCTCCAACATCCATGTCTCGGAACGCACGGTCGACAGCCACATCCGCAACGTGCGGGCCAAGCTGGCCGCGGTCGGCTGCATCGATGCGATCGCGACGGTGCATGGCGTCGGCTTCCGGCTCGGCCGATGCGGTGGTTGAGCAAGGAAAGGTGGCGGCCGCGGCTCGCCACCGTCGTCGTCGTCATCCTGATCCTGGTCATGGCGCTGCCGCTGGTCGGGCTGTTCTTCTTCCGGCTTTATGAGAATCAACTGATCCGCCAGACCGAGGGCGAGCTGATCGCGCAAGGGGCGGTCGTCGCCGCCGTCTATGCCAGCGAGGTGCGCGCGGCCGGCATCGCCCCGGAAAGACTGGGGGCGCCGGTCTCGGCCGATCCGGCAAGGGACAACAACTATCCCTATGATCCGATCGAGCCGCGCCTCGACCTTGCCTCGGACGATGTCATGCCATCGCGACCGGCGGCGCTTCCCGCCACGCCCGATCCCGCCTTCGCGGCAATAGGCGCCCGGCTCGACGGCATTCTCGACGAGACGCAGAAGACGACGCTTGCCGGTTTCCGGCTGCTCGATCCACGCGGCGTGGTGATCGCCGGCGGCGACGAGGTCGGCCGGTCGCTCGGCGAGATCGAAGAGGTGCGGGCCGCGCTTTCCGGTGCCTATGCCAGCGAGCTCAGGCTGCGCATCCCCGACCAGCCGACCCCGCCGCTCTATTCGGTCAGCCGCGGCACCAAGGTGCGCGTCTTCGTCGCCATGCCGGTCGAGCTCGACGGCCGGGTCGCCGGCGTCGTGTACCTGTCGCGAACGCCGAACAACATCGTCAAGCACCTCTATGGCGAGCGCGGCAAGGTGACGTTGGCGGCTATCGCCATCCTCGGCGGCACGCTTTTGATCGCGCTGGTGTTCATCCGCACCGTCAGCCGGCCGATCTACGCGCTGATCGACCGGACGAAGCGCATCGCCGCCGGCGACCGCGATGCAATCCGGCCGCTCGACCATCACGGCACGCGCGAGATGGCGGCGCTGTCGACCGCCTTCCTCGACATGGCGCAAAAGCTGCAGGCGCGCTCCGACAGCATCCAGACCTTCGCCACCCACGTCTCGCATGAATTGAAATCGCCGCTGACGGCGATCCAGGGCGCGGCGGAGCTGCTCAGGGATTCGGGCGGCGCGATGGACGAGGCCGAGCGGCGGCGCTTCTCCAACAACATCGTCACCGATGCCGGGCGGCTCAATCTCCTGGTGCGCCGGCTGCTCGACCTGGCGCGCGTCGAGAACCTGGAACCGAGCGGCGACAGCACGACGCTTCATGCGGCCCTGGCATCGTTGCCGATCGACACCAGGCTGGAAGCGCGGCTTGAAGGCGGCGGCGACATCAGGCTCGGCATCTCGGCCGAGAATCTCGGCATCGTGCTCGCCAACCTCATCGACAACTCGGCGAGGCACGGCGCCCGACAGGCGGCGATCCATGCCTCAGCCGATGGCGCGCGCGCGTCGGTCCAGATCGGCGACGACGGCGACGGCATCTCGGCCGCCAACCGCGCCAGGATCTTCGAGCCGTTCTTCACCACGCGGCGCGAGTCCGGTGGCACCGGCATGGGGCTCGGCATCGTGCTGGCCCTCCTGAAAGCGCATGATGGCACGATCAGGCTGGTTGACTCCGAGCGCGGCACGCGCTTCGAGATCGACTTGCCGGTTGCGTGAAGACGCGACCGAATGATCGGAGAAAAAATGCGCTACGACATCGTCATCATCGGCGGAGCCATCGTCGGGTCCTCGGTCGCCTACTACCTGCGCGAGGAGGGCTTCACCGGCTCGATCGCGCTGATCGAGCGCGATCCGCAGTTTCCGCACGCGGCGACGACGCTGTCCCTGGCTTCGATCCGCCAGCAATTTTCCATCCCGGAAAACATCCGCCTGTCGCAGTTCACGCTGAAACTGTTCCGGCGGCTGAAGGAAACCTTCGGCGCCGATGCCGATATCGGCTTTCGCGAAGGCGGCTACCTCATCCTCGCCGGCGAGGCCGGCCTGCCGATCCTCAAGGCCAATCACGAGACGCAGGTCGCCGAGGGCGCCGATATCCTGCTCGAGGATCCCGGGCAGCTGGCGCGCCGCTTCCCGTGGCTGTCGGTCGAAGGCATCACCGCCGGCGCCTTTGGCCGCAGCGGCGAGGGCTGGTTCGACGCACATGCGCTGCTGGCGCTGTTCCGCAAGGCTTTGCGCGACAAGGAGGTCGATTTCATCGCGGCTTCCGCCACCGGCATTTCGCGCGAGGGCAATCGTGTGACCGGCGTCAGCCTCGACAATGGCGAGACGCTGGAGGCCGGCATCGTCGTCAACGCCGCCGGACCGAACGCCGGCAAGGTGGCGGGTTTTGCCGGGCTGGCGCTGCCGGTGGAGCCGCGCAAGCGCAACGTCTTCGTCTTCGAGGCGCGCGAGAAATATGCCGACATGCCGCTGCTGGTCGATCCAAGCGGCATCTATGTGCGGCCGGAAGGCTCCGTCTACCTCACGGGCGGCGCCGAGCCGGAGGAGGGCGATGTCGCTCCCGATCCGAAGGACTTCGACGTCAACTGGCCGCTGTTCGAAGAGGTGATCTGGCCGACCTTAGCCGCCCGCATCCCGGCCTTCGAGGCGATCAAGCCGACGCGCGCCTGGGTCGGGCATTACGACTACAACACGCTCGACCAGAACGCGGTGATAGGGCCGCATCCGGAGGTCGAGAACTTCCTCTTCGCCAACGGTTTCTCCGGCCACGGCCTGCAGCAGGCGCCGGCAGTGGGGAAGTCGCTCGCCGAGCTCATCGTGCGTGGCGGCTACCGGACGGTGGACTGCACGGCGTTCGGCTATGAGAGAGTGGCCGAGGGAAGGGCGTTCCGGGAGCTGAACGTCATCTGACGAACGGCCGCGTCGACCGAAAGTGCATTGCCGAGCGCATGGCCTCGTGCCGTGTTGTCGAAGATGCACCAGACCTCGGCGGCCGATGCGCTGGCTTCGGCAAGCCGCCCGCTGATATCCAGCAGCTGAGCAGCCTCGTAGTCCGAATAGTAGACCTGCGGCGCGCCATGGAAGCGGAAGTAAGCGAGATCGCGCCAGCCGCCAGGCATATCAGCAGCAGGCACGGGAGCGGGGTCGGCCGCAACGCGACCGACTCGAAGGCGGCTCAAAAGAGCGTCGGCTTCCGGTTCGAACCAGCTGGCGTGACGCGGCTCGCAAACAACGCGCCGGTCGGTCTTTGCGCGCAGCACGGCGAAGAACTTTTCGGCGGTTTTGGGTTCGAACCGCAGGCTGGGCGGCAGTTGAACCAAGAGCACCGAAAGCTTGGAATCGAGTCCTGCGGCCTGACCCAAAAACGCGTCCAGAAGATCATCGCAATCTTCCAGGCGGCGCTCATGCGTCACGGCTTTGGGGATTTTTGCGGAAAAGCGAAAATGATCCGGAACTGAGCGCGCCCAGCGCTCATAGGTTTCCCGCCGATGCGGCTTGTGGAACGAGGAATTGATCTCCACGACCGGAAACCGTGCCGCATAGCGTTCAAGCTGCGAGCCCGCCGCCGAGAACGAAGGTCTATGCGCTTTCGGTATGCTCCATCCAGCGGTTCCTACGAGACAATGGCTGTTCTCCATGTCCAAAATCTGGACAGGGCCACTGCCAGGTCAAGGGAGATGCTCAGGCATCTGGCAGGGTATCGAAATAGCCCTGCAGCCACCCAAGCACCCGCGCCGAGCCCTCGGCATATTCGGCCGCCGCATCCGGGAAACCCGCGAAGCCGCCATTGCAGACGGTGAGCCGCGTGCCGCCGTCGATCGGCTCCAGCAGATAAGCCACCGTCGTCTCGTGATATCCCAGCGTCGGATTGTCCCAATCGTAGCGCCGCGTCTGCACGATGCGGCGCGGCATCTCGATTTCGAGGAATTTTCCGCCGGCGGGGAGGTGTCCGCCGTCGGCGACCTGAACCGTGACGTTCCAGCCGCCGCCGATGCGCAGATCGGCGGACCAGTCGGTCATGCGATGGGTTTCGGGCGAACCCCACCAGCGCTCGACTTCAGTGGTGACCAGCGCCGCGATAACCTCGTCCGGCGAGGCGGGGAGCTCGGCCGAGGCCATGACCGTGTCTGCATTCGCCATGGCTTGCGGTAACGACAAGTGAAGCATCAGATTCGACTCCACAAAGGATTGTCTCGTATCCGAAACGAACGCTCATCCCTTTGACGGCGGGCGCTCGAAACCCTTGCCGGTTTCAAGCAGGCTCTTGAGGCTCGCCAGAACCAGCGGCCAGCCCTTGGCGACGTTCGGGATCAGCCTGTGCGGGCCGTCGGCCTCGTGGATGACGGTGAGCTTCATCAGCTCGCCATCGGGCTCTATGGTGAAGGTGCAGCGCGTATAGCCGTCCTCCTTGACCTCGGGCATCCATTCGTTGCGCCATTTGATGACAAGGCGTTTTGGCGGGTCAACCTCGAGGATCTCGCCCGAGTCGGCGACGCGCCCGTCGGGGAAGACCAGTTTCCAGCTCGCGCCGACCTTCCAGTCGCTCTCCTGATAGGAGCAGAGAAAGAACTGCCGGTTGAATTCCGGATCGGTCAGCGCCTGCCAAAGTTTTTCAGGCGTCGTGCGGATATAGGTGACATAAACAAAGCTGTTCTCGCTCACGGCTCTTCCCTTTCAAGGCGTTGCTTCAGGTGGCTGAGGGCAGCAAGCCGCCCCCGCTCAAACTTGCCGATCCAGCGCTCGGCGATCTCGTTGATCGGAACGGGGTTGAGGTAATGCTCCTTCTCGCGGCCGCGGCGCATGGTGGTGACGAGATTCGCTTCCTCGAGGATCGCCAGGTGCTTGGTCACCGCCTGGCGCGTCATCTCCATGTGCTCGCAGAGCGCGCTCAGCGTCTGCCCGTTCCGGGCATGGAGACTGTCCAGCAATTGCCGGCGGGTCGGGTCGGCCAAGGCGCGAAAGACGGCATCCATGCTCATGGCTTTAATATGCAACCATTTGGTTGCATGTCAAGCTGCTTGCCTAAGGTTTCTTGCTTGCCGGATTGTGCTTGTCTTGAGGTGGCTTCGCTTTTGAGCAGCGCCTTCCCCCGCTCCGTCGCTGCTTCGCAGCGCCACCTCTCCCCCCTCCGGAGGGAGAGGAAGGGAGCCAGGGTCGGCGAACTCGCTCGACGGAGTGGGGTCGATCTGGCTCGCCGGTTCCAGGCAGGAGTCGGCTCCGATATCGGTGGCGGTTCAGGTCAGCTTTTGCGGGAGAACCAGAAAGCGTCCGTCATGCGCGTCATGCCGATGCGCTCATAGAAGCCGACGGCGTCGGGCATCGAGATCAGGCTGACGGCGACCGAAGGGCCGAGCTGGCGCTTGACCTCGTCCATCAGGCCCTTGCCGACGCCGAGCCCTTGCGCCGCCTTCGAGACGGCGAGGTCGGAAATGTAGCAGACCCAAGAGAAGTCGGTCATGCCGCGCGCGACGCCGACCAGTTGCCTGTCCGGCCGGTCGAGCCGCGCGGTCAGCACCAGGTCGGCATTGTCCAGCATGGCTTGCAGCCGGGCCTCGTCGTCGACAGGCCTTACCTTGCCGAGGCCGGATTCGACCAGCACGCGGCGGAATTCTGCGACATCGAGGGCGGGCTCGCTGGCGTAGAGAACTTTGGAAGGATCGGCCATGGCCGCAGACTGCACCAGCCGGGCAGGATTTCGAAGCCGTTTTTGAAGCGTTCCAGCCCCTGGTCCGTGCGCCATGGCCGCCATTGGCCCAAGGGCAATGCACGGACAGTCGCCTTTCATTTGCCGCCGGCTTTGTGTAAACCGTCCCGCAAAGTTCCCCGCAAGCCAAGAAGACGGGCAAGGACCATGGATAAATTCACCAAGCTCACCGGCGTCGCCGCGCCCATGCCGATCGTCAATGTCGACACCGACATGATCATTCCGAAGGATTATCTCAAGACGATCAAGCGCACCGGGCTCGGCACCGGCCTGTTCGCCGAGATGCGCTACAACGAGGACGGTTCGGAGAACCCGGATTTCGTGCTCAACAAGCCGGCCTACCGCAAGGCGCAGATCCTGGTCGCCGGCGACAATTTCGGCTGCGGCTCGAGTCGCGAGCATGCGCCCTGGGCGCTGCTCGATTTCGGTATCCGCTGCGTGATCTCGACCTCGTTCGCCGACATCTTCTACAACAATTGCTTCAAGAACGGCATCCTGCCGATCACCGTCAGCCCGGAAGACCTGGACAAGCTGATGGACGACGCCTCGCGCGGCTCCAATGCAACGCTGTCGATCGATCTCGAGGCGAAGGAAATCCGCGGGCCGGATGGCGGCGTGGTCACCTTCGATCTCGACGACTTCAAGCGCCATTGCCTCTTGAACGGCCTTGACGACATCGGGCTGACCATGGAGAAGGCCGGCGCCATCGCATCGTTCGAGAAGAAGAACGCCGAGCAGCGTCCCTGGGCCTGAGGGCCCGAAAGCACTGAGATAGATGGACCCGGCCGCAAGCGGCCGGGTTCGCGGCGGCTGAATGGAGGGACAGTCATGACACGCTTGTCTTTAGCCGGTGCCTGCGCGTCGGCGGCAATTCTTCTCGCCACAATCGGCGCCAATGCGCAGACCACCGCGCCGGCCCCGGAGCCGGCGCCCGCCGCGTCCGACCAGCCGGCGGCCGATCAAGGCGCGGCCGACCAGGGATCGGGCAGCGACCAGGCCGGTTCGGATGACGACAAGCAGGCGCCGATCCCGTTCGAAGGCGGCCAGCTCACCATCACGCAGCCGGAGCAGGATGGCGAGAAGGTGCTGTCCTATGACGGCAAGCAGCTGGCCAGCAATTACGACGTCTTCTTCGACAGGATCGTCAAGATCGGCGACGTCAACGTGGCGCTGGTCGATGTCGGCGACGGCGGCAACCAGTGCGGGCCGGCCAAGGTCATCGTCTGGAAGCCGAAGGACGGCGAGATCCAGACCACCACGGTCGAGCAGGACGAATGCGGGGCGCCGCCGGCCGCGATCTCCGACAGCGCCGTCTATTTCGTGCCCTACCTGCTGCCGGGCGATTCCAAGCCGGCGCTGCAATGGTCGCCCACGGAAGGGCTGACCACCTCCGGCAACCTGACCTACACGCCCGAACCCGGCACCGACTGGAAGGACGTCGACCCGTCGAAATTGGACAACATCATCGATGCCTTCCACAACGAGGCCGTCTACAAGGCTGGACAGGCTCTGCTGGGCGACGACATGCCCGACATGGCGACCAGCCTGCTGGTCGGCGGCGGCACCGAAAAGACGGCATCGGGCGCCTTCTACGCCACCGGCTGCGTGCCGCATGACTGCGGCGGCAATGACGGCTTCATGGCGGTCGATCCGGGCAAGCAGAAAGTCTATTTCGCCCGCCGCGGCGACAATGGCGAGCCGCAGGCCTGGCCACCGGTCAAGGACTGGCCGGAGGACATCAAGAAGGCCTATGACGACGCGCAAGGGTCGGGGAATTAAGGTATGTTGAGCTTCAGGTCAGGCCGGCCTGCAAGTGGCGGCCTCCTACGCTTCCGGTGCTCACGTACTTAAGTACGCTCCGCTCCGGTTCTCGGCCACCACTTTCGACTCGGCCTGACCTGAAGCTCAACATACCTTAGGCCGGTGTCTTGCTGACCACCCGTCAGCTCCGTCATCCACGGGCGGAGCGACGCGCAGCGGAGCGCAGACCCGAGGATCCATGCCGTGACGGTTGCCGTAGAGTGCATCGGAGCAGAATTCTGCACCGCTGGCGGCGCTTCGACGTTACGGCATGGATTCCAGGGTCTGCGCGCGTCGCTTTGCTCCTTGCTCCGCCCTGAAATGACGACCGGAGAAAGGCCCAGACCAATTTCCAAGGCTTGCGCCTGCCTTCGTGACAATGCTCCGCCCGGCTTGGCCCACGACCTGCGCCGCTCCGCCTGCTAAATGCAGGCCTGCAACCCAACGAGGCCCCCATGCGCAAGCTCATCTCCACCGGCTCCCCCTTCGAAAAGACAGCCGGCTATTCGCGCGCGGTGGTGCAGGGCGACTGGTGCTTCGTCTCGGGAACGACCGGCTACGACTATGCCACTATGACGATGCCGGACACGGTCGAGGCGCAGACGCGCAACTGCCTGGCGACCATCGCCAAGGCGCTGGCCGATGGCGGTTTCGACATGGCCGACGTGGTGCGCGCGCATTACTACATCACCGACCAGGCTTTCGTTGATGTGGTCTTCCCGATCCTCGGCGAGGCCTTCGGCGACATCCGCCCGGCGGCGACGATGATCGTGTGCCAGCTCAACAAGCCGGAGATGAAGATCGAGATCGAGGTGACGGCGCTGCGGCGCGCGGCATAGGAGTTGAGGGATGGCGGTTCGGCGCATCGTAGCCAACATCGCCACAAGGGACATCGCGGCGGCGAAGCGCTTCTATCATGACGTGCTTGGCCTCGACATCCACATGGATCAAGGCTGGATAGCCACCTATGGCTCCCAGGAACGGATGCAGGTGCAGGTGAGCATCATGGCCGAGGGCGGGTCAGGCACGCCGGTGCCGGACCTTTCGATCGAGGTCGACGACGTGGATGCGGCGCTTGCGGGCATGAAGGAGGCCGGCTTCGCCGTCGAATACGGCCCGGCCGACGAGCCCTGGGGCGTGCGTCGCTTCTATGTGCGCGACCCGTTCGGCCGGCTGGTGAATATCCTGTCGCATCGGTAGGCGCTGCCGGTCTTCTTTGAGACGATCTCGGCGCTCGTCCCCTTGCGCCGCAACCACTTGGCGTTTAGCAAGGCGCCGGTTCAATTCTTTCCGGACGGTTCTCCATGGCTTCGAAAAATCTCTTCCTGCTCGCCGGCGACGGCATCGGCCCCGAAGCCATGGCCGAGGTGAAGAAGCTGATCAAGGCCATGAACGACAAGCTCGGCAGCGGCTTCGCCACCGACGAGGGCTTGGTTGGCGGCTGCGCTTACGATGCGCATGGCGCGGCGATCTCCGATGCGGACATGGCAAAGGCGATGGCGGCGGATGCGGTGCTGTTCGGCGCCGTCGGCGGGCCGAAATGGGATGCCGTGCCTTACGAGGTGCGCCCCGAGGCCGGCCTGCTGCGGCTGCGCAAGGACATGGAGCTGTTCGCCAACCTCAGGCCCGCGATCTGCTACCCGGCTTTGGCCGCCTCTTCCTCGCTCAAGCAGGACGTGGTCGAAGGCCTCGACATATTGATCGTGCGCGAACTCACCGGCGGCGTCTATTTCGGCGAGCCGAAACAGATCATCGATCTCGGCAACGGCCAGAAGCGCGGCATCGACACCCAGGTCTACGACACGTTCGAGATCGAGCGCATTTCGGGTGTCGCCTTCGAGCTGGCGCGGACGCGCAAGAACCACGTCACCTCGATGGAAAAGCGCAACGTCATGAAGTCGGGCGTGTTGTGGAACGAGGTGGTCAGCCAGACACACAAGGCCAGATACAGCGACGTCAAGCTCGACCACATGCTGGCCGATGCCGGCGGCATGCAGCTGGTGCGCTGGCCGAAGCAGTTCGACGTCATCGTCACCGACAATCTGTTCGGCGACATGCTCTCAGACATCGCCGCCATGCTCACCGGCTCGATCGGAATGTTGCCGTCGGCCTCGCTCGGCGCGCCGGATGTGAAGACCAAGAAGCGCAAGGCGCTCTACGAGCCGGTGCACGGCTCGGCGCCCGACATCGCCGGCAAGGGCATCGCCAACCCGATCGCGATGATCGCGTCCTTCGCCATGTGCCTGCGCTATTCCTTCGGCATGGTCGCCGAGGCCGACAAGCTGGAAGCGGCGATCGCCGCCGTGCTCGATGACGGCCTGCGCACCAAGGACATCTTCTCGGCGGGCATGAAGGAAGTCGGCACCACCGAAATGGGCGACGCCATAATCGCCAAGTTCCTGGGGTGAAACCGGCGCCGTCGACCTTCGCTGGGCCATGGTCGACGATGCCGAAGCGCTCGCCATCCTCCTTTGGGTGATGGCGGCGCACCACCGCCAGGCGGACGCTTCAGCCAATCTCCAAGGTTGGCGATCTGCCCCCGGCGCTCGCCGCGGGTCGGCTTCCCACTTCCGTCGCGATGTTACGCTGGCCGCTTCTTCTGCTTCTTGCGCTTTGACGGCTGGTCGGATTTCGGCTTGTCGAACTTTGCCTTTGCCGGCTTCTTCGCCCAGGGTTTCGCCTCGCCGCCAGGCTGTCGCTCGCCCGGCTCCCGTTTCTCGAATCTGGGGCTCTTCTGGTCGAAAGCACCCTTGCCGCGATGCGGTTTCTTGTCCGGCTTCGGCGTCTGGTAGCCGGCCCGCGACAGGTCCGGCGTGCCGTCGATCCGCTTGACCGCGATGTTGCCCTGCAGCTTGCGGTCGGGGCCGATCGCCGCGAGGAACCGGTCGGCCCAGTCGGCGGCGATCTGCACGAAGGTTTCTTCCGGCTGCATCTTGATGGCGCCGATCTCGCGCTTGGACATGCCGGCGGTGCGGCACAGCATCGGGATCAGCCAGCGCGGCTCGGCATTCTGCCGGCGGCCGACCGACAGCGAGAACCAGACGCTGTCGCCGAAATCATCACGGCGGGCGGGTGTTTCGTCGCGGCGCGCGAATTTCTCGCCCGCCAATCTTTCATGCGAAGGCGCGAACGGCGCGACGTCGAGCAGATCCTCAGGCGCCGAGCGGCTGCTGCGGCAAAGCCGCACGAAGGCGGCCGCCACTTGTTCGGCGCCGTGCTGGTTGAGCAGCGTCTCGATGAAAGACCGCTCCTCCTCGTTGATCGGCTCGGCAAGCGCGGGATCGGCCAGAATGCGCTCGTCGTCGCGGCGCAGCACATCGTCGGCCGAGGGCGGGCTCGCCCATGTCGCCTTGATGCCGGCATTGCCAAGCAGCCGCTCGGTGCGCCTGCGGGCATTTCCGGGAACGATCAGGGCGCTGACGCCCTTGCGCCCGGCGCGGCCCGTGCGGCCACTGCGATGCAGCAGCGTCTCGGGGTTGGTCGGCAGGTCGGCATGCACCACCAGCTCGAGATTGGGCAGGTCGATGCCGCGCGCCGCGACATCCGTTGCGATGCAGACTTTGGCGCGGCCGTCGCGCATTGCCTGCAGCGCGTGGCTGCGCTCGTTCTGGCTGAGCTCCCCCGACAGCGCCACGACGGAGAAATTGCGGTTGTTGAAGCGCGCCGTCAGGTGGTTGACCGCCGCGCGCGTGTTGCAGAACACCAGCGCGTTCTGGGCTTCGTAATAGCGCAGCACGTTGATGATGGCGTTTTCCCGGTCGGCCTGAGCAACGCTGAGCGCTCGGTATTCGATGTCGAGATGCTGCTTTTCCTCGCCGCCGGCGGCGATCCGCACCGCATCGCGCTGGTAGCCCTGGGCGAGCGTTGCGATGGAGCGCGGCACGGTGGCGGAAAACATCAGCGTGCGGCGCTCGAGGGGCGCCGCATCGAGGATGAATTCGAGGTCTTCGCGAAAACCGAGGTCTAGCATCTCGTCGGCCTCGTCCAGCACCACGGCCTTCAGCGCCGACATGTCGAGCGCGCCCCGCGTGATGTGGTCGCGCAGACGCCCGGGCGTGCCGACGACGATGTGGGCGCCGCGCTCCAGCGCGCGCCGCTCGGTACGCATGTCCATGCCGCCGACGCAGGAGGCGATCTGGGCACCGGTCAGCTCGTAAAGCCATTCCAGCTCGCGCCGCACCTGCAGCGCCAGCTCGCGCGTCGGCGCCACGACCAGCCCCAGTGGCGCGCCGGCGCCGGCGAAACGCTCAGTCCCGCCAAGCAGCGTCGGTGCCACGGCAAGGCCGAAGGCGACGGTTTTGCCGGACCCGGTCTGCGCCGACACCAGCGCGTCGGCCTGGCCGAGCTCCGGCCCAAGCACCGCCTTCTGCACCGGCGTCAGCGCTGAATAACCGCGCTTTTCCAGCGCCTCTGCCAGCGCAGGAACAATCGTTTCGAAACTGGACATTTTCTTCTTTCGGAATTCGGGGTTCTGTACTCGTCGCGGAGCACAAGGCCGGCACTGCGCCAGCCAAAGGATATTTGGGCGTTCGTACTTCTTGCGGCCTCACTTGTATAGTGCATGGGCTCCACCAGGACCGCGACCATGCTGTGCCGCCGACTGGCGAAACCGCTTGCGAGAGCGCCCCTCTCCCCGTCACTATACAGGGAGAGGATGCCGGCAGGCAGGTGAGGGGCAGCGCGACCGCTGATAGGTAAGGCAGGGGCGAGGCTTCAGGCCTCACTTCCGGACGAGCTAACTGTCGAAGTCGGCGCCGCCCCTCATCCGCCCTTCGGGCACCTTCTCCCCGTATAGTGACGGGGAGAAGGAGAGCGCAGCGCCGATTGACTCTTCTGCCAAACCGCGTAAAAGCCCGCGTCGAACGGGATCGTTTTTCGATGCGCGGCCTTTTGATGGCTCATCTTGCATTCGACTCCCCCAGCCACAATGTAACGCATTGGGCTGGGCGCTTAGACGCGTCCGTCCGTTCCAGCAAAACTACGGCCAAAACCACCAAAACGGTGTGATTCCCTTGGCCTAACCACCCTCTCCCGGGTCCGGCCCGGGGGCGGAACCCGCATGAGGCCGGCGGGTTTTCTCCAACAACCAAGCGGAGAGGGACAGGAGATATCAGATGAGTTTCAAGGTTGCGGTAGTCGGCGCCACGGGCAATGTGGGCCGCGAAATGCTCAACATTCTGGACGAACGCGGCTTCCCGGTGAGCGAAGTGGTGGCGCTGGCGTCGCGGCGCAGCCAGGGCACCGAAGTGTCCTTCGGCGACCGCACGCTGAAGGTCAAGGCGCTCGACCAGTACGATTTCTCCGATACCGACATCTGCGTCATGTCGGCGGGCGGCAATGTGTCGAAGGAATGGTCGCCGAAGATCGGCAAGCAGGGCTGCGTCGTCATCGATAATTCGTCGGCCTTCCGCTACGATCCGGACGTGCCGCTGATCGTGCCGGAGGTTAACCCGGACGCGATCTCGCTGTTTACACGCAAGAACATCATCGCCAACCCGAACTGCTCGACCGCTCAGCTCGTCGTGGCGCTGAAGCCGCTGCATGACGTCGCCACCATCAAGCGCGTCGTCGTCGCCACCTACCAGTCGGTCTCCGGCGCGGGCAAGGAAGGCATGGATGAGCTGTTCACTCAGACCCGCGCCGTGTTCGTCGCCGACCAGGTCGACGTCAAGAAGTTCACCAAGCGCATCGCCTTCAACGTCATCCCGCATATCGACGTCTTCCTCGACGACGGCTTCACCAAGGAAGAGTGGAAGATGGTGGCCGAGACCAAGAAGATGCTCGACCCCAAGATCAAGCTGACGGCGACCTGCGTGCGGGTGCCGGTGTTCATTGGCCATTCGGAAGCCGTCAACATCGAGTTCGAGAAGCCGATCACGGCGGATGAAGCGCGCGAGATACTGCGCGAGGCGCCCGGCTGCCAGGTGCTCGACAAGCGCGAGGACGGCGGCTACATCACGCCGCTCGAATCGGCCGGCGAGGATGCCACCTTCATCTCGCGCATCCGCGAGGATTCGACCATCGACAACGGCCTGTCGATGTGGGTGGTCTCCGACAATCTGCGCAAGGGCGCGGCGCTGAACGCCGTGCAGATCGCCGAGCTGCTGGTCGAGCGCGGCCTCATCCAGCCGAAGAAGAAGGCGGCTTAATCTCGCTCACGGGCCGTATCGCCGCTGCCGCGGCTGGCCCTGCGCGGGCGCGCCGGACGACCGGCGGCCCGCAGTCGCGGGCTCGGCCTTCGGCCGTTTGGTTTCTCGCTCACGGGCCGTATCGCCGCTGCCGCGGCTGGCCCTGCGCGGGCGCGCCGGACGACCGGCGGCCCGCGGTCGCGGGCTCGGCCTTCGGCCGGGACGCCCTTCCTTCTCCCCGTTCAACGGGGAGAAGGTGCCCGAAGGGCGGATGAGGGGCAGCGCCGGCCTATGAGTGACCGGACCGAAATCACCCTACGCCCGGCCATCGGCTCCGATGCCGCCACCATCGCGAAATATCCGGCAGGCCTTCCTTGTTGGCCGAGCCGTCGCCGAAACCATCTCTATGCGCTCAGGCGCTGAGTTCACCCGCCGCTTTCAGCCGCCAACCGCTGCAATGTGGCCAGCGCCTCCTCCGCCCGCTCCGCCGGCACGAAGAGATGGTCGTGATAGAAGGCCGAGACCGGATTGACGCCCATGCCGGCCGCCGCGAGCCGTCTCGTGATGGCGGCGAGGAAGCCGACGGCTTCCAGCGAGGAGTGGATGTCGAGCGTGATCATGCGGCAGCGGAAGGTGCCGGCGAGGCCGGCGGCCTTCGCCTCGTCTTCGGTTGTGATCAGGGTCAGGCCTTCCCGCTCGCGAAATTGCATGATGGGATCGAGTCTCGCAGGGACCGGCGTGCCCGGCGCCAGCGTCGCGAACACATAGACGTCGGCAAGCAGTTGCGGCGTCATCGACGCGAGCAGTTTTTGCAAGTTGGTCTCGCCCGTCATCGTCGCTCCTCCTCGTGGCAGTCGCAGTCGTATGTCTCAATACATGCAAGGGCCGACGGTCCGGCCGTGTCGACGACATCTCGATGTCGCTTGCGGGTGCGCCGCGGGCATCGACCGCACAATAAGACATCAAAGCCAAGCCGGCTTGCAAAGGTCACCCAATGATCGTCCGCCCGCGCCCGACATTCCTGCAGCTGTTCTTCATCATGCGCGGCTCGGTGGTGCCGCGCATCCTGCCGCAGATTTTCGGCTTCGCCCTCTATTCGGCGGTCATCCTGCTGCTCGCGCGGCACTTCCAGCTCGACCTCAGCGCTTTCAGCATCGCGCCTTTCGGGCTCGTCGGCGTGACGCTGTCGATCTATCTGTCGTTCCGCAACAACGCCGCCTATGACCGATGGTGGGAGGCCCGCAAGCTCTGGGGCGCGCTGGTTTTCGAGATCCGCAACCTGGCGCGCGCCACCACCAGTCTGGTCGGCGACCGCGCCGAGCAGCGCGCGCTTCTGATGGAGGCGCTTGCCTTCTGCCACCTGCTGCGCGGGCAATTGCGCAAAATCGACAGCACAAACGACGCCCGCGCCTTCATCGGCGACGAGGTCGACAAGGCCGTCGCCCGCACCAATCCGGCCGACGACATGGTCCGCCGCATGGGCCGGCGCGCCAATGCGCGGCGCGAGGCGGGCGCGCTCGACCCGATCGGCTTCCGCATCCTCGATGAAAGGCTGGCCGCGATCGCCGCCATCCAGGCGGGCTGCGAGCGGATCGCCGGCACGCCCTTGCCCTTCGCCTATACGCTGTTGGTGCATCGCACGGCCTATGTCGTCTGCCTGCTCCTGCCGATCGGCCTGATCTCGACCACTGGCTGGGCGACGCCGCTGTTCACGGCGCTGATCGCCTATACGTTCTTCGGCCTCGACGCGCTGTCGGAAGAGCTCGAGGACCCGTTCGGCATCGAGGCCAACGACTTGGCGCTGGATGGCCTTTGCCGCGTCTGCGAGATTTCCGTGCTCGAGGCGCTGGACGAGACGCCGCCGAAGATGATCGCGGCCGACAAGTTCTACTTCTCTTAGGAGGTCGATCCACGAGAGCTCTGCCCTCGGAGATTGGTCGAAAGCGCTGTGTTCTCTTCGTCATTCTAATGCATGTCGCGGAAAAGTGTGCAGCCGTCTTGCGATAACGACATGCATGAAAACAAAGCCTTAAAGCGCGTCGCCTGAATCCGCTTCAGCGCGACGCGCTTTAAGGCCGGAGCAAGGAGCGAAGCGACGCGGCGCAGACCCAGAAGTTAAGATCGCCTGGCTGGAGCTTCATTCTAGAGCGCTGCATTCTTCGTTCGACGTCACGGCATGGATACTCGGGTCAAGCCCGAGTATGACGAAGGCGTGTAGGATCGCGGCATGTTCCTTCGTCCTTGGATCGAACCCGGCAAATGGCCGGCATTCGAAACCATCAGGAGGGAATATCCATGCGCATTTCCGAAGCCGCGCCTGCTTCAAAAGGCGCTTTGTGGGCCGGGCGCGCGCTCAGCGCCGTCGTCGTCCTGTTCATGATCTTCGACGGCGTCATCAAACTGCCGCCGCTGGATGTCGTCACGCAAACGATGGCGCAGCTCGGCTGGCCGGCCGATCCAAATGTGGCGCGCATGCTGGGCGTCATCGGCCTGGTCTCGACCGCGCTCTACGCATGGCCACGCACGTCGATGCTCGGCGCCATCCTGCTCACCGCCTATATGGGCGGCGCGATTTCGACGCATGTGCGGACTGGCAACCCGCTGTTCTCGCATACGCTGTTCGGCGTCTATCTCGGCATTATCCTGTGGGGCGGGCTCTACCTGCGCGACGCAAGAGTGCGCGCGCTGATCCCGTTTTCGCGATAGGGAGGAGAACAGATGTTTGCCACCATCCTCCTCATCCTGGCCGTCATCATCGCCGCCGTGCTGGTCTATGCCGCGACCCGGCCGAACGATTTCGTCGTCACCCGCTCGGCCAGCATCAAGGCGCCTGCCGAGACGATCTTCCCGCTGATCGACGATTTTCGGCGCTGGCTCGAATGGTCGCCCTTCGAAAAACTCGACCCCGAGATGAAGCGCACGCTCTCCGGCGCCGAAAGCGGCAAGGGCGCGGCCTATGCCTGGGAGGGCAATTCGAAGGCCGGCAAGGGCCGCATGGAGATCATAAATTCGGTGCCGTCGTCGCAGGTCGCGCTAAAGCTCGCTTTCGAAAAGCCGTTCAGGGCCAACAACACTGTCGATTTCTCGCTTTCGCCGTCCGGCGAGGGCACGACCGTCACCTGGGCGATGCGCGGCGCGAGGCCTTTCATTGCCAAGCTGATGGGCCTGTTGATGAATTTCGACACGTTGATCGGCAAGGATTTCGAGGCCGGCCTCGGCAATCTGATACGACTCGCCGAGCGGTGAAAACCGCCAGGTTTTCAAGGAGTTGGCGTCCGGTTGCGTAAATCCCACCGGCACGTAGCCGGCCAATCTTCATCATCGTCGGGATCAATTCAGCCGTTCGTGAGTTTAGGGCATGGCGGCGAGGACGGCGATCCGCGTGAGAGAGGAACAATTATGAAGAAAGCAATTACCATCCTGATGCTGACGATGGCCCTTGGCGCCTGTTCGCAAACGGAAAAGGGTGCGGCGATCGGCGGCCTGGGCGGCGCGGCAGTTGGCGCCGCGGTGGCAGGCAATCCGGTTCAGGGCGCGGTGGTCGGCGGCGCGGTCGGCGCGGTGGCCGGCGCACTGATCGGCCATGCCAGCGAAAGCGGCCAGTGCCGATATCGCGACCGCTACGGTCGCGTTTATGTGGCGCGCTGCCCATCCGGCTACTGAGGCGTCAGGCAGACCAAAGAAAACGGCGGGCCTGGGCCCGCCGTTTTGTAAGCGAAAGGCCGTGATTACTCGGCGGTGGCGGCTTCAGCCTCGGCCGGCGCGGCGGTCGCCGCGGCGGCGGCAGCGGCCGCATCTTCCTGGGCCTTCTTCAGCAGGGCGGCGCGTTCCTGCGCCTTCTTGCCGGGCAGGGCCTTGTTCGGGTTCGAGCGGGTTTCGCGCTTGGCAAGGCCGGCCTCGTCGAGGAAGCGCAGCACGCGGTCGGTCGGCTGGGCGCCATGCGACAGCCAATGCTTGACGCGATCGGCGTCGACCTTGACGCGCTCGCCGTCCTTCGGCAGCAGCGGGTTCCAGGAACCCAGCGACTCGATGAACCGGCCGTCGCGCGGCGAACGGGCGTCGGCGACGACGACGTGGTAGTAAGGACGCTTCTTCGAGCCCGCACGGGCCAGTCTGATCTTCAGTGCCATTTGTTTTCTCCTAAAAGCTCTGATTTCGTTGAATAAGTCGGGGTTTCTTCAACCCGTTTTCGTCACACCGTTGGAAGCGGCGATCTGTTCGTGATGCCGGATCACCTCGCGGACGACGAAGTTCAGGAACTTCTCCGCGAAATCCGGGTCGAGGTTCGCATCTTTC
Source organism: Mesorhizobium sp. B2-4-6 (assembly GCF_006442775.1). NCBI lineage: Bacteria > Pseudomonadati > Pseudomonadota > Alphaproteobacteria > Hyphomicrobiales > Phyllobacteriaceae > Mesorhizobium > Mesorhizobium sp. B2-4-6. Next base: position 65,540 of record NZ_VFVI01000015.1, on the reverse strand, counting down.
GCCAACTGGCGAAGGCGGGCGATCTGCTGCTGCTCGCGCGACGGGTCGGCGGGCGGCAGGCCATGCTCGGCCTTCAGCACGCCGACCGCCTTGGTGCAGCGGAAGCGCTCGGCCAGCATATGGATGAGGGCGGCGTCGATGTTGTCGATCGAAGCGCGGTAGCCAGCCAGGATGACGCGTGCGTCGGCCATGTCTTTCTCCTCGTTCATCGCCCCCTCACTTCTTTTTTCCAAGGCCGGGCAGCCCGCCGCCGCCGAGGCCCGGAAGACCCGGAAGCTTCATGCCGCCGGGCAGGCCCGGCAGTCCGCCGCCACCGGGAAGTCCGCCCGGCATGCCTTTGCCGAGACCGGCGGCCTGCGCCTGCTTCTGCAGGGCCTCGAGCTGCTTGGGATCCATCCTGGAAAGATCGGGCATGCCGCCCGGCATCATGCCGCCAAGGCCCATTTTCGAGGCGAGGCCGCCCATCATGCCGCGCATGAGGCCGCCGCCTTTGCCCTTGCCGCCCATCGCCTTCATCATGTCGGCCATGCCGCGATGCATCTTGAGCAGCTTGTTGATCTCGGCCGCGTCCGTACCGGAACCGGCGGCGATGCGCTTCTTGCGCGAGTGTTTGAGCATATCGGGGTTGGCGCGCTCGGCCTTGGTCATCGAGGAGATGATGGCGAGCTGGCGGCCGAACATCTTGTCGTCGAGGCCGGCGGCGGCCAGCTGGTCCTTCATCTTGCCCATGCCGGGCATCATGCCCATGATGCCGCCCATGCCGCCCATTTTCGACATCTGCTGAAGCTGCTGGGCGAGGTCGTTCAGATCGAACTTGCCCGACTGCATCTTTTTGGCCATCGCCGCCGCCTGCTCGGCGTCGATGGTCTCAGCGGCCTTCTCGACGAGCGAGACGATGTCGCCCATGCCGAGGATGCGATCGGCGATGCGCTTGGGGTGGAATTCCTCCAGCCCGTCCATCTTTTCGCCGGTGCCGATCAGCTTGATCGGCTTGCCGGTCACGGCGCGCATCGAAAGGGCAGCGCCGCCGCGGCCGTCGCCGTCCATGCGGGTGAGCACAAGGCCGGTGATGCCGACGCGTTCGTCGAAGCTCTTGGCAAGGTTCACGGCGTCCTGGCCGGTCAGCGAGTCGGCGACCAGCAGGATCTCGTGCGGGCTCGACACCTTCTTGATGTCGGCCATCTCGACCATCAGCGGCTCGTCGATATGGGTGCGGCCGGCGGTGTCGAGGATGACGACGTCATGGCCGCCGAGCCTGGCGGCCTGCACGGCGCGCTTGGCGATATCGACCGGGCTCTGGCCGGCGATGATCGGCAAGGTGGCGACCTTGGTCTGCTCGCCGAGCTGGCGCAGCTGCTCTTGTGCTGCGGGCCGCCGCGTGTCGAGCGAGGCCATCAGGACCTTCTTGTTCTGCCGCTCGGTCAGGCGCTTGGCGATCTTGGCCGAGGTGGTCGTCTTGCCGGAGCCCTGCAGGCCGACCATCATGACGACGACGGGCGCCGGCGCGTTGAGGTCGACGGCCACGCCCTCGGCGCCGAGCATCTCGACCAGCTCGTCATGGACGATCTTGACGACCATCTGTCCGGGCTTGATCGACTTCAGCACCGCGGCGCCGACCGCCTTCTCGCGCACCTTGTCGGTGAAGGAGCGAACCACTTCCAGCGCGACGTCGGCCTCGAGCAGCGCCCGGCGCACCTCGCGCAAAGCCGCCGAGACATCCGCCTCGGACAGCGCGCCGCGGCCAGTCAGGCCGTTCAGGATGGAGCCAAGACGCTCCTGGAGGGATTCAAACATCTGCGGTCCTTGATCTCGGTGGGTTTCGACCGAGAGGTAGTGCGTTCGCGCCGGGTCGCCAAGCAAAAGCGCAAAGCCAAAAAGCACCCGGGGGCGCATCGCGCTGCCGGGTGTTGGCCTCCAGGATCTCTTTACAGCACCCGCCTCAAAGCGGCTTCGGCGTCCTGGTCGGCTTTCGCGAAAGAAAACTCGTCGCGGAATTCAGCGGCTCTAGACAGGAAATTGGCCGCGGAGTCAAGGCTGATGCATGTCGCGCAAAAGTGCGCAGCGGTTTTGCGGCAACGGCATGCATCAAAAGACAATGCCGAAATCCCAGCCAAAACGCCGCGATTCGGGACGGCTCAGCCCAGGCTTTGCTTGATCGTCCCGACCCTGAGCGGCGAGCGCCGGTGCAAAAGCAAGAGCATCGTCAAAAGCGTGCTGACGATGCCGATCGCGGCGATGAGAACGGCGTCCAGCCCGGTCCAGCCGGGGCCTTCGAGGGGCTTGGCATTAAGCAGCGCGAAGCCATTGTAGCCCTCTTGGTGCGAGATCAGCAGGAAGCCGGTCAGATTGTTGCCGAGATGGGCGCCGAAACCGGCGCCGAGATTGCCGGTGACATAGACCAGGAGCGTGAGCAGCAGGGCAAAGGTGCCGATCGAGACCAGCACGCAGGCATTGATGGCAAGTGTCGAGGCCGAATTCCAGTGCAGCGACGCGAACAGCAGCCCGGGCAGCAGCGCCCAGACCAGCGGGCTGCTGAAGCGATAGGCGAGGCCGCGCAGCAGATAGCCGCGAAACAGCATCTCCTCCGACGAGGTCTGCAGGAAGGCGAGCAGCACGATCGGCACCAGGAAGAGCAGCCAGGACGAAAAGGCGATCGGCCCGCGCGCGATCTCCGGCTGCAGCCAATAGAGCAGGACCTCCGAAAAGAGCGAGGTGATCAGCACCGCGGCCAGGCCCTTGAGGAAATCGCCGCCCGCGACGCGGCGGCTGACGCCAAAAAGGGCCGACAGCGGCTCGCCATGCACGAAACGCATCGCCACCCACAGGCCGATCCAGATGCCGGCAAAGGAGGTCAGAGCGCTCAGGATGCCGGTGGGCGATGCCAGGAAGTCCTGCATGTAGCGCCCGGTCGAGGGGCCGGGGAGACGCCAGACAAGGTAGAGATAGGTGCCGGCAAACAGCACCAGAGCCGTCATCGCCATCCAGAAGGCGATGACGATCGCAGTCCCGAAAAACAGGCGCAGCAAATTGGTCTTTTCGTTCGGCGAGCGGCGATAGCGCTCGAAGGCGGCATTTTCGATCGTCACGCGGCTCCCCTGCCGAAGGCTTTAGCCACATGGGTCTAGGAGATCGGCGTTTTCTGCGCAATCGTCTTGGGTGGCTATCCAGTTTACTGCAGAAGACAAGGCGACTACCTTGTCCAATATTCCATCCGACCGATCACTATCGTGATCCTGGATATGGATAACCAAAAAGGACGTGAGCCTATGAAAGGCGAACAAACGAAGCCCGCTGACGTCAGAAGTGGGTCTATTATTACCGGCAAGGACTTGGAAAGGTATTGGCAACATCACGATGCGCTGTTGGCGTTTCATAGTCTGTTCAACGAGCGGGAAACAGCCGACGAACGCGCTATTGCAATAGTGGGTACGACGTTTCTCGATAACATCTTAGAACATATGCTCATAAACTTTATGGTAGATGATGAGAAAGAGACGAAAAGGCTGGTTGGCGTCGACTGCCCGCTGGGCACTTTTTCAAGCCGCGTAACGGCATCTTACTGTCTGGGATTAATCTGTAAGACGGTGCGTGACGATCTCCGCACCGTCGGTAAAATTCGTAATAAGTTTGCGCACCAACTTGAAGCGGCGTTTGACATAGAGCCGATTCGCGGTTGGTGCCTTTCGCTCAAATGGCACGAGTTTTCTATGATGATGAAAGCTCCCGCCGACGCCACTCCGAGAGATGTTTTCCAAGTGGGCGTCAACCAGCTAATCACTTACCTAAGCGGCATGTTGAGCGTAGCACGCTTGGAGCGCCGTAGCATGCGCGACGAAGACAGTGGCGGTCCCACATTGCTGAGATAATTCGCGTCAACGGTTGATGGAACTAGCCAGAACGCTTGTCGCGGTCGTCATCCACGGGCGAAGCAAGGAGCGAAGCGACGAGCGCAGACCCGAGGATCCATTCCGTGACTTTGGGGCGCCGCAAACGGTGCAGAATTCTGCTCCGCTGCTTTCTTCGGTTGAGGTAACGGCATGGATCCTCGGGTCTACGCGTCCGCTTCGCTTCCGCTCCGCCCGTGGATGACGAAGTTCGGACCGTTCGGCCAATCCCGAACGTATGCGGCGCAGCTTTGAACAGATGCAAGCGGCCTGAGCTGCCGGCACGCAAGCAAACGGCCGCCATCCCGGCGACCGTTTGTCTTTTCAGGTGTCGGTCCCGATCAGCGCATCACATAGACGATGCGCCGCGTGCCAGGATCGACCAGCGCCGGCTGGTTGTTCACATAGACGTAGCGATACCGATAATCGGGGATTTCGCGCAGCTCGACCGTGTCGGGCAGCGTGGCGCCGGTCACCACCTCGCCGTCGAGATAGACCGGATCGACCCGGTGCGTGGCGACATAGGTGCCGACCTCGGCCGGCGGCCTGCCGATCGACTCGATGGCGTCGTCGTTGGAAACGATGGCGCCGGTGTAGGTATCGGTCGTGTAGATGTTGTCGGTCGGCGGGGCGACGACGGCGATCTCGGCATTGGCCGGGCGACGGGTCACGACGACGCGGCTGCCGCCGAAATCGCCCGTCACATAGTCGGAATAGACCCAGCCCTTGCCGTCGGCTTCGGCGATCGTGCACCATTTGCTGCCTTCGATGCAGCCGTTAAGCGTGGCCGACTGCCCTGCCGCCAGCACGCCGATAACCGGATATTGCGGCCCGGGGCCAGCGCGAACGTTCAAGTCGGTCACCGCCTGTACGGGAGTGTCGGCGAAAGCTGCGCCTGAGATCGTGAGCAGCGCACCGGCCAGAGCCGGAAACAACACGCGTGTCATGGTTATTCTCTCCGTTTTCAACGCTCCCTCGGGATCGGAAACGAAACAAAGGCTTATGCGTTCCGGCTAAAGTGCTTTGCGCCCGCTCACGAATTGTTCCAGGCCTTTTTCGACGCGCCTGTCAAAAGCTCGTGCACGAATGCGAGTTTGCCCGCCGCCACCTCGGAAATCACGAAGGGGTAAAGATCCGGCAGGCCCATGCAGCGGTTGATCGAGTTGGAGGCCTCCGACAGCACCAGCCAGCGGGCCAGGATCCTTTCAAATGGCTCCGGATCCAGGTCGGGATCGGCGGGCGCCGGGTGCAGACGGCCACCAGTGTCGCCGCGCGGGATGGCGTCGGCGTCCACGGTCTCCAGCCGGCCAAGCGGAAAATTCAGCGCGTGAACCATCTCCAGCGTGTCGGTGATGTGGAGATGATGCGCCCAGGTCTCGGCCCAGTCTTCCCAGGGATGGGATGCGGCATAGGCCGAGATGTGGCGCTGCTGCCAGTCCGGCGGAGCGCCATTGGCGTAGTAAGCTTTCAGGGCCTGTTCGTAATCGGCCCGCTCGTCGCCGAAGAGCGCGCGGAAGGCCGAAAGCCGATCGGGATCGCCATGGATCAGCCGGTCCCAATAATAGTGGCCGATCTCGTGGCGGAAATGGCCGAGCAGGGTGCGGTAGTTCTCGCCCATTTCGACGCGTCGTCGTTCGCGCTCGGCGGAATCGGCCTCGGCAACGTTGAGCGTGATCAGGCCGTTGTCATGGCCGGTCAGGATGCGCTCACCGCCCGGACCGGCGCCGATCGGGTCGGCGAGGAAGTCGAACGCAAGGCCGATCTCGTCGCCCGGGCCGGTCTTGGGCACTACCGGCAGGCCGAAGGCCAGCAACGAATAGATGGCGCGTTTCTTCGCTGCCTCGACCCGGATCCAGCGCCGACGGTTGCCGTCGATGGAAAGGTCGGGAATGACCTGGTTGAGGGCGCAGGCGCGGCAGAAAGTCCGCCCAGCCTCGGCACGCCAGTTGCAGGCGCACTCGTCGGCATTGCCGCATGCGGGAACGCCGCTCGCACCCCCCAGCAGGAAACGTGCTTCGTACGGGTCGTAGAGCACCAGGCTGGAACAGTTCAGACACTGGGCGTTCTCGAAATAAAGGCGGTGGCCGCAGTTTGGACAGTCGAACAGCTTCATCTTGTTTTCAACGTGCGGAAGAGGTGGAAGCCTCTCGAAACGTCCGCCGGGCCTCCGGCGTTCCGAAGCTATTTCGTAGCGAGTTGGGCAATGACCTGCCGGGCACGCTTTCGCCCCGGCAAGTCCCTGCGGAACCGGCGCCAATGATCACGACATCAACGTCTTTCATGAGGCAAGCCCGCCACACCTGATGGCTGATCGTAGGTAAATTGCCCTTCTTTCGCCAGTGTCGCGTGTCACGTCCCCCGTGAGGGCGGTGACAACCAGACGTTTCGCTGGCAAATTCGCAACCGGGACGTGATTCAAGGCAACCAGGAGAAGGACATGGCATTTTTTGCCAAAAGACGGATTTTCGTGGCCGCCGCGGCGGTGGTGGCGATGCTTGGGCTGGCGACAGGCGCTGAAGCCGCGGCCAGCTGCGGCAAGAATGGCGCCGGCTTCGACGCCTGGAAGCAGGACTTTGCCGCCGAGGCCAAGGCCAACGGCGTCGGCCAAAGGGGCCTTTCGGCGCTGGCCGGGGCGACCTACGCGACAAGGACGATTTCGGCCGATCGCGCCATCCACAAGGCGTTCAGCGGCTCGGTTGAGGCGTTCATGCAGCGACGCGGGGCTTCCGCCATCATCTCGAGAGGCCGCGCGCTGAAGAAGGCCAACGCGGCGATGTTCGCCAACATCGAGCGGACCTATGGCGTGCCGCCGGGCGTGCTGCTGGCCATCTGGGGCATGGAGACCGGCTTCGGCGCCTCGATGGGCAACCAGAACACGGTGTCGGCCATCCTGACGCTCGCCTATGACTGCCGCCGCCCGGACTACTTCACCCCGCATGCCATCGCGGCGCTGAAGCTGGTCGATCGCGGCGCGCTGAGCGCGTCGTCGGTCGGCGCCATGCATGGCGAGATCGGCCACACCCAGTTCCTGCCCGGCAACGTGCTGAAATACGGCGTCGGCAGCGGCAACCTGCGCGACCGCAACACGGCGCTCGCCTCGACCGCCAATTTCCTCAAGGGGCATGGCTGGCATGCCGGCGCGAGCTACGAGGCCAATATGGGCGCAATCGCCGGCTGGAATTCGGCAAGCGTCTACCAGCAGGCCATCGCCCGCATCGCCGAGGCGATCGACGCGGATTGATCTTTGAATCTCTGTTGAGCAGAACAGCCCGGCCATGCGCCGGGCTTTTTTGTTGGGCTTGGAGATTGGCGAAAGCCGGGAAGCAGGGAAGCAGGGAAGCAGGGAAGCAGGGAAGCAGGGAAGCAGGGAAGCAGGTATCTCCCCTCTCGGGTGCCTCGGCGGAGATGTGGCCAGAAGCGACGGAGGGGGTCCTCGCGCGTGAAACGGCGACGTATCCTTCGTCATTCTAGGGTCTGCGCGCGTCGCTTCGCTCCTTGCTCCGCCCTAGAATGACGAAGGACGGGTTGGCAGGACAGCGCTCCCCTTGCGGGGAAGATCAGCAAGCTTCAGCGACGGTTCCTTGCCGCCAGCGTCCGCAGCCGCAGGCCATTAAGCCGAATGAATCCCTCGGCGTCCTTCTGGTCGTAGGCGCCGCGGTCGTCCTCGAAGGTGACCAGCGCATCGGAATAAAGCGTCTTCTTCGACTTGCGGCCGGTGACGATGACATTGCCCTTGTAGAGCTTCAGCCGCACCGTGCCTTCGACGTCTTCCTGGCTCTTGTCGATCATCGCCTGCAGCATGACGCGCTCGGGCGAGAACCAGAAGCCGTTGTAGATGAGCTCGGCGTAGCGCGGCATGAACTCGTCCTTGAGATGGGCGGCACCGCGGTCGAGCGTGATCGATTCGATGGCGCGGTGGGCGGCGATCAAGATGGTGCCGCCGGGCGTCTCGTAGACGCCGCGCGACTTCATGCCGACGAAGCGGTTCTCGACCAGATCGAGGCGGCCGATGCCGTTGTCGCGGCCGAGGTCGTTGAGCGCCGCCAGCATGGTGGCCGGCGACAGTTTCTTGCCGTTGAGCGCGACCGGGTCGCCCTTGAGGAATTCGATCTCGATCTCGGTGACGGCATCGGGCGCGTCCATAGGCGAAACGGTGCGCTGATGCACGAATTCCGGCGGCTCGTTCCACGGATCCTCCAGCACCTTGCCTTCGGAAGAGGAGTGCAAAAGGTTGGCGTCGACCGAGAAGGGCGCTTCGCCGCGCTTGTCCTTGGCGACCGGGATCTGGTGCTGCTCGGCGAAGTTGATCAGATCGGTGCGCGACTTGAACGTCCAGTCGCGCCAGGGCGCGATGACCTTGATGTCGGGGTTGAGCGCATAGGCCGACAATTCGAAGCGGACCTGGTCGTTGCCCTTGCCGGTGGCGCCATGCGCGATCGCGTCGGCGCCGGTCTCTTTCGCGATCTCGACCAAGTGCTTGGAGATCAGCGGCCGGGCGATCGAGGTCCCGAGCAGGTAGGTGCCTTCATAGACGGTGTTGGCGCGGAACATCGGGAAGACGAAGTCGGCGACGAATTCCTCGCGCACATCGACGATGCGGATGTCCTTGATGCCCATCATCTCGGCCTTCTTACGGGCCGGCTCCAGCTCGCCGCCCTGGCCGAGATCGGCGGTGAAGGTGACGACTTCGGCGCCGAGCTCGGTCTGCAGCCATTTCAGGATGATGGAGGTGTCGAGGCCGCCGGAATAGGCGAGCACGACTTTCTTGACGTTCTTGATCTTGGACATTTTTGGCGGTTCCGCGGGAAAAGAGCTTCGCGGGGCGAGGTATCACGGCCTTTCCGGGCGGCGCAAGAGACGAACAGAGGCCTGGCTCCAGCACAGGCTGGGCCAGATGTTTGCCCGGGCAGACGCTGGCGGAGCAAAAATGGTCGCGTTATAGGCTGTGCGATCTCACCCAGGGCCGCACGCATGTCCTTCATTCCCGACACTTCGACGCTCATCCAGTTCGCCATCGCCACCGTCATCTTGGCGATCACGCCGGGGCCGGACATGACGCTGTTCGTCTCGCGCACGCTGAGCCAGGGCCGCGCCACCGGCTTTGCCTCGATGGCGGGTGCGCTCACCGGCACGCTGATCCACACCACGCTGGTGGTGGTCGGCATCTCGGCGCTGATCGTCGCCTCGCCGATGGCCTTCTTCGTCCTGAAGATTTTTGGCGCCGGCTATCTGGTGTTCCTGGCCTGGCAGGCGGTGACGAAGGGTTCGGCCTTCTCGCCGGAGAAGAGGACCGGGCCGCAAGTCTCCCTGTTCCGCAGCTGGGCGGCCGGGCTCGGCGTCAACCTGCTCAACCCCAAGATCATCCTGTTCTTCATGACCTTCCTGCCGCAATTCGTCTCCGCGCACGATCCGAACGCGTCCGGAAAGCTGTTCTTCCTCGGCATGATGTTCATCGTGCTGTCGATCCCGGTGACGGTGCCGATGGTGCTGGCGGCGGAAAAGTTCTCGGCGGCGATGAAGGCAAGCCCGCGCGTCACGCGCGTGGTCGACTATCTGTTCGCCGGCGTGTTCTCGGCCTTCGCGCTCAAGATCCTGACGGCGCAGGCGAAGTAGGGCTCACGGTTCCGCGTCGAGCAAGGGCGCGCGGCGCCAGCTTCCGGCCCAGCGACCAGCGGAGAGCCAGTAGAAGATGCCGCCGACCATGCCGGCGCCGATCACGGCCAGCCTGGCATTGGTTTCGGTGACATCGAAATTCGCATCGCCGACATTGTGCACGAAGCCGAGAAAGACGATGGCGATGACGGCGCCGCCGAGCGCGTAGAACAGCCAGTCGCGGCGGCCGAGCACCTCGGCGATCAAAATGACGACCGCCGCCGGCAGGAAGGCGAAATAGGCGACGAACAGCGCCACGAACGGCACCGAGAAATAGAGCGTTGCGGTGGCCGTCGGTTCCGGATCGGCCGGCGTATAGCCGAGATGCGCCAGGACCAGGACGTTGAGGAAGGTGCTGGCCGCCAGCGAGGCGACGACATAGCCGACCAGGATGGCGGCGAAGCGGATGAGGTAGGCGATGATTCGCCTCACGCCTCGCCGTGTCCCGCGATCATCATGGCTTCGAGCGCCAGACGGTCGACCTTGCGCATGCGCTCGGACTCCGACTTGAGCTGGCCGCAGGCGGCGAGGATGTCGCGGCCGCGCGGGGTGCGGATCGGCGAAGCGTAGCCGGCATTGTTGATGTAGTCGGCAAACTTCTCGATCGTCTCCCAGTCCGAGCACTGGTAGTTGGTGCCGGGCCAGGGATTGAACGGGATCAGGTTGATCTTGGCCGGAATGCCCCTGAGCAGCTTCACCAGCGCCTTGGCGTCGTCGAGGGAATCGTTCACGTCCTTCAGCATCACATATTCGAAGGTGATGCGCTTGGCGTTGGAAAGGCCCGGATAGGCTTTGCAGGCGGCGATCAGCTCCTTCAGCGGGAACTTCTTGTTGATCGGCACGAGCAGGTCGCGCAGGTCGTCATTGGTGGCGTGCAGCGAGATCGCCAGCATGACGCCGATCTCCTCGCCGGTGCGGAAGATTTCCGGCACCACGCCGGAGGTCGACAGGGTGATGCGTCTTTTTGACAAGGAAAGCCCGTCGCCGTCGGAGGCGATCAGCAGCGCCTTCTTCACCGCCTCGAAATTATAGAGCGGCTCGCCCATGCCCATCATGACGACGTTGGAAACCTTGCGCCCCTCGGCCGGCACGATGGCGCCGTCCGGCGTGTCGCGGTCGGGGAAGTCGCCGAGGCGGTCGCGCGCGGTGAGCAGCTGCGCCAGGATCTCCTCGGCGGTGAGGTTGCGCACCAGCTTCTGCGTGCCGGTGTGGCAGAAGGAGCAGGTGAGCGTGCAGCCGACCTGCGAGGAAATGCAGAGCGTGCCGCGGCCTTCCTCGGGAATGTAGACGGTCTCGATCTCGACGGGACGGCCGGCGCCGCGCGGCGGAAAGCGGAACAGCCATTTGCGCGTGCCGTCGGAAGAGATCTGCTCCTCGACGATTTCCGGCCGCGCGACGGTGAAATGCTTGTCGAGCTCGGCGCGCAGGTCCTTGGAGATGTTGAACATATGCGCGAAGTCGGAAACGCCGCGCACATACATCCAGTGCCAGAGCTGCTGGGCGCGCATCTTGGCCTGACGCTCCGGCACGGTGCCGGCATTGATGAGAGCTTCACCGAGCTCGGCGCGGGTCAGGCCGATCAGCGACGGCTTCTCGGTCGGTGTTGCGCGGCGCAAGGCGTCACGAGCGCCTTCGGCGGTAAGATCAAGCGAAACGGTCATGGTGGCGCCAATATAAGCGATTTGCGGCCGATTTCAGCATCGGTCGCAGATGAAGCGCGGCGCATAGCACAGCTCGGCGTCGGAGTCATGCGCCCCGCAGGTTCAGGCGTCGGCTTCCGCCTTGCGGCGATGGCCGCTGACCTGCTGGCCGTCTTCCGGATGCAGGAAGAAGAACCCCGGTATGGAAAGCAGCGGGATCACCGCCGTCAGCAGGAACGCCCAATGGAACTGGTCCGCCGTCGGCGCATGCGCCTGGCCGGAGACGAGGCCGAGCACCATGGCGGCGATCGAAACGCCGAGCGAAACGCTGAGCTGCTGCAGGACGCCGCCCAGGCTGGTGGCGCGGCTGAGCTTCTCGCCTGGCAGGTCGGCATAGGACAGCGTGTTGGACGACATGAACTGCGCCGAACGCACGATGCCGAAGAAAAAGACATAGAGGCCGATCAGCCAATGCGGGGTGTCGGCGTCGAGCAGGGCAAAGCCCGCCACGGCAACGGAGCCGACGATCGCGCTGCCGCTGAGCACGGCCTTGAAGCCGAAGCGCCGCAGAAAGAACGACAGCAGCGGCCGCATCAGAAGCGCGCCGAAACTGCCGACGAAGGTCAGCGAGCCGGACGTGACCGGGCTCATGCCGAAGCCGACCTGCAGCATCAGCGGCAAAAGGAACGGCGCGCCGTTGAGGCCGATGCGACACAGCCCCCCGGCAAGCGTGCCGACCCAGAAGGAGCGGAAGCGAAACAGCGTGAGATCGACCGCGGGCGCCGCGACGCGGCGCGCATAGCGGCCGAAGGCGAGCAGAAGCAGGACCGACGCGGCCAGCACCAGCATGGTCGCCAGCGAGGAAATGATCGGCCTGCCGATATTCTCCAGGCCGAACTGCAGCAACGCGGCGCCAGCGCCCACCATGAGGAAGCCGGCGAAGTCGAAAGGCTGCGCCTCCTCACCGTGGAAATCGTCGACGAAGCGCAAGGCGGCGAAAATGCCGATGAGGTCGAACGGCACGTTGACGTAGAAGATCCAGCGCCAGGACGCATAGGTGGTCAAGAGGCCGCCGAGCAGCGGCCCAATGACGGGACCGACGATCGCCGGCAAGGTCATGTAGGTCATGGCCGTGATCAGCCCGCTGCGCGGAAAGGAGCGCAACAGGATCAGCCGCCCGACCGGCGTCATCATGGCGCCGCCCAGTCCTTGCAGCGCGCGCATGGCCAGGAGCATGCCGACGCTGTCGGCCACGCCGCACAGGACCGAGCCAAGGGTGAAGGTGAAGAGCGCCAAGGCGAAGATTTTCCGGGCGCCGAACCGGTCGGCGAACCAGCCGCTGACCGGAATGAACACCGCGAGCGTCAGGATGTAGGTGGTGATCGCTAGGTTGAGCCGGACCGGGGTGGTGTCGAGGCTTTGCGCGATGGCCGGGATAGCGGTGGTGAGAATGGTGGAATCGAGCTGCTCCATCAGGAAGGCGATGGCGACGATTGCCGGGATGATCAGCTTGAGACGCGGGTCGCGCTCGGTCGCAAAGAGATGCTGTTCCAATTGTCCGCCAGTTCCGTCGTGCAGGAAGCGGTGGCCCGCCTGTGGGCCATCCACGATCAAGCCGGCGTCGATTCGTGCGGCCCAGCCGGCCTGGCCTTCCCGCCGCACCCGACTGCTTTATGTCCCGATCGATGCGAAGCGATAGCGATTTCGGCTGGCACAGAGGTCAACAAATTTTGAGCCCTGCCGCCGGTGCCAGGGCGGAACGGGGCCGGCTCCCGCCATGGCCGGCTGAAAATCGATCACATATTCGTGTTGGCGTAACCAATCGAAGCGTATCCGCGAACCAGAAAGGGGCGACCATGCCCCTCAACAATGGGAGTTGTTCAGATGCACTCGATCAAGTTCGCACTCGTTGCCGGCCTCGCCGGTCTTTGCGCCTCGCAGGCCTTTGCCGAGGACACGATGGGCGCCATGACCATGATGAAGGGCGGGCAGGTCACCGCGATCATGCCGGACGGTCACATGGGCACCATGATGCCGGACGCCAAGATGAGCGCCGATATGATGAAGATGGCCAAGCCCATCAAGCATTGCATGATGATGATCACCGACGCCAAGGGCAAAGCCTACATGATCGATACGTCGACCAAGAAGGCCCAGGCCGAATGTGAAAAAATGGCGATGTGACCTCGCCGATCCTGCGTGCCGACCTCCCCGCCGGCCGGTACGCCGGCGGGTTATCCGCCATTTGGCAACGTCTCCTTGAGCACCGCTCCTCGACCCGGCTGACATAGCATCGGGCCCGCCCTCGCGGGTTGATCGGCCCGGTGAGTGTGCTAGGGCGGGTGACCATCAAGAGGACAGGCATGGCCGGCATATCCCGAAAATACCGCATGCTGCGGCGTTCGCAGGCCATGTGGATGTCACGGCGCGTCTGGCAGCCGCGCCTCGTCTTCTGGGCCGGCGCCATTTCGATCGGCCTGATCAGCGTCCTGTTCGCCCTGCTCGCCGACCGGGCGCAGGCCCTGTTCCATCTCATGACGGGCAATGACGGTGGCTGGCGCTTCTATCTGCCGCTGGTCGTGACGCCGCTCGGTTTCGTCCTTTGCGCCTGGCTTGCACATTCCTTCTTCCCGGGATCGCAAGGCAGCGGCATTCCGCAGGCGATCGCTGCGCGGCATCTGCGCGACGAGGACGACCGCAGCCACATCCTGTCGTTGCGTTTGGCGGCGGGCAAGATCGCGCTCACCATCGTCGGGCTCGCCTGCGGCGCGTCGATCGGCCGCGAAGGCCCGACGGTACAAGTCGGCGCTTCGCTGATGCTGCAGGCGGCGCGCTGGGGCGGCATGGCGCAGGCGCGCGGCCTGATCCTTGCCGGTTCGGCCGCCGGCATCGCGGCGGCCTTCAACACGCCGCTCGCCGGCATCGTCTTCGCCATCGAGGAGATGGGCCGCGCCTATGAATCGCGCACCAACGGCCTTGTGCTGACGGCGGTTATCCTGGCCGGCCTCGCCTCGCTTGGGCTCATCGGCAACTACACCTATTTTGGCGTCGCCAAGGACACGGTCGCCTTCGCCGCCGACTGGCCGCTGGTGCTGGCCTGCGGCATCATCGGCGGCGGTGTCGGCGCGCTGTTCTCGCTCTCGGCGCTGAAGGTCATGCGCCGCATCCGGCGCTGGAACGCGCTGCAACCGCTGCCGCGCACGCTGGCCGTGGCGGCTGTCTGCGGGCTTGCCGTGGCCGCGATCGGCATCGCCTCCGGAGGATTGACCTTCGGCACCGGCTACACGCAGGCGCGCGGCGCGATCGAGGGCACGCCGCTGCCGGCCATCTTCTTCGTCGAGAAATTCGCGGCCGGCCTCTTGTCGATGGTGTCGGGTATACCGGGTGGCATCTTCGCGCCGTCGCTGGCGGTGGGCGCCGGGCTGGGCAGCACGCTCGGCCTGGTCTTCGGCGCGGCCACGGGAACCGCGGCGCTGCTCGGCATGGCCGGCTATTTCGCCGGCGTCGTGCAGGCACCGATGACGGCCTTCGTCATCATCCTCGAAATGACCGGCAACCACGACAATGTGATCGCGCTGATGTGCGCGGCGGTGCTGGGCTACGGTACGGCTAGGCTCGTCTCCAACGAGCCGCTCTATCACGCGCTGTCGCGCGTCTTCATCGCCGAGGCGATCCGGCGGCGCAGGGCGGAGGCGGAGCCGGCGCGAGGCTGATCTATCGTTCTTCCGCTTTTACTTGCGGGAGGCGGACCTCGCTGTTGCGCCAAAGGGTCATATCTCCCTGGCTTTCAATGTCGCCGCGCGCATCGACAGCTTCCAGTCGCGCGGCGATGTCGTCCCAGGAAACCTGCACGCCCGCCTTGCGAAGCGCGTCTTCGGTTTCGCGAGGATCATGGCCGTCTAATGCCAACGGTCCATCGCCATTTGCATGATGTTGCGGTCCGCCGCCAAGGGGCCTCGGCTCATTTGCACTTGGCGATCGAGGACAGCGCGGCCGAGATGCCCTTGAGCGAGAAGACGTAGGAGGTGGGGTTGCCGCGGCCGGACTTGGCCTGCACCTTCATGTCGGAGCCGGTCTTCATGGCTGCGATCAGCACCGGCTCTTCGGCGGCGTTCTCGACCCAGGCCGACTTGCCGCGGGTGAACATCGAGAACGACTTCTTGTCGATGGTGACGGTGGCTTTGGAGCCTTCCTGGAAATTATAGCCGGCGATGAACTGCGGCTCGTAGGAGACCTGTTGTCCGGGCCGCTGGCTGACGAAGAAGAACATGTCGCCGTGGTCGAGCGACGGGGGCTGCTTGTCGGTAGGCACGGTCAGCACATAGCACACCTTGCCGGCGGCCGACTGATAGCTGTAGGTGCCCCAGGCATTGTGCTGGCCGATCTTGGTCGCCTGCTGCGCCAATACCGGCACCGCCGAGCCCACCAGGACCAGGCTGGAAACTATAGCAATCAATCCGCGCATCGTTCTTCCCGTATTCCAAATTGTGCGGAGGCGGGCCGCGTGGCGTCCTGCCGTCGCTTCATTTTGATTTAATCAGGGTTACCAAACGGTGAATCGTCCTCGAAGAAAAGGAACTCACCCCAGGAAACCGCCACCATTCGCGCCGCCACTGTGGATTGAGGCCGGCGCGACGTCCCGGCGCGGAGTTGGATGCCACGAAAACGGCAAGAGTTTGTCTTTTCGCACGCGCTGATTTGCGGGCGTGGGCGAGCCGCCGTCAGCCCTTGTCGGCCAGCGCGTCCCTGGCGGCCTGCCTGTGGGCAGCCGTGATATGGCCGCTGACGGCGGTGATCGCGGCGGTCAGCACGGCAAGGTCGTCGGTGAAGCCGAGGCCGACGACGAAATCGGGAATGAAGTCGAACGGCAGGACGAAATAGCCCAACGCGCCGAGCAGGATTGCCTTGGCGCGCAGCGGCGTGTCCTTGTCCATGGCGCAATAATAGGCGGCGACAACCTCGTCCATGAACGGAATCTGCCGCGCCGCCTTCTTGGCGGTGCGCCAGAATTTCTCGCGGACCTCGCCCTCGTCGGCAAGCTTGTCGCCGAAGCCGAAGAAATCGAAACCGGTACCTTGCGTCATCAGTCGCTCCTTGGCGGCCGCCCGCATCGTTGCGCCGGCCCGCCGCGGGAAAATGTGGTGAAAGCGGGGGGCTGCTACAAGAGTTTGGGCGGTTGCTTGGCCGGAAAATCGGAAAAGGGATGCTGGTCAGCGGCGACCTGGGTGGCAATCGCCTAGTTTCCGCGATTGGCCGAGGCATCCCTCCGCCCTGGAATGACGAAGAAAGGCGAGTCTTTTCGCCTCAGCCGAAATAGCGATTCATCCGCTTTGCCAACTCGATATCCAGCGCCGTCACGCCGCCGGCGTCATGCGTGTTCAGCGTCACGTCGACGGTCTTGTAGACATTCGACCAATCCGGATGATGGTCCATCTTTTCGGCCGCCAGCGCCGCGCGCGTCATGAAGGCGAAGGCCTCGGAGAAATTCTTGAAGACGAAGCTGCGTTTGATGGAAGCGCCGTCGGCGGCGAGCGACCAGCCCTCGAGCTCGGCCAGAGCCGTGGCGATCGCGTCCTTGGTCAGTTTTTCCCTGTTCATGTGTGGTCCCTGTGCTATTCGGAAATGGCCTGCACCATAATGCATGTCGCCCAAAAGTGCGCGGCGGTTTTGGGTTGACGACATGCATGAAAACAAAGATTTAAACCTGCCGGATCGATGCGCGAAAAGCCGATAAAATCCATTCTGTTCGTCTGCCTCGGCAATATCTGCCGGTCACCGCTTGCCGAGGGCGTTTTCCATAGCGTGCTGGCCGAGCGCGGGCTGGCCAGCCGCATCGTGCTCGATTCGGCCGCGACCAGCGGCTGGGAGGTCGGCTCCGCGCCCGATCCACGCTCGATCGCGGTGGCCGCAAAGCATGGCGTCGACATTTCAGGGCAGAGGGCGCGCAAGGTGCTGCCGGAGGATTTTTCGCGCTTCGACCTGATTCTCGGCATGGACCACGCGAATGCGCGCGACCTCAAGGCGCTGGCGCCAGCGACCGCGCGCGACCGGGTCCATCTCTATCTGGATTTCGCGACGGGAAAGACGGTGGACGTGCCGGATCCCTATTACGACGGCGCCGAGGCCTTCGCTTCGGTCTATCGCATGATCCGCGAGGCATCCGAGGCGCTGGCGAAGCGGCTCGAGGCCAGCGCTTCACCGACCAGCGGCCAGGCTTCCTCGACGATGTAGGGGCCGCCGCCGACCGAATCGCGCGACGACATCAGGACGAAGCGGCCGACGCGGAAGGGCAGCGCGGCAAAATTGCCGCGCGCCGAAAGATATTGCGCGACATCGAGCGGGCTCCCGTTGCGCAGGCGCGCCAGCGTCACATGCGGCGAGAATTTGCGCGGGTCGGCCGGCAGGCCGAGCCGCTGGCAGATGCGGTCGATCTCGCCCTGCAGCGCCGTCAGGTCGGGCGAGGCCGACACGCCGGCCCATACCGCATGCGGCTTCTTGCCGCCGAAGGCGCCGACGCCGGAGAGCGTCATCTGGAAAGAGGGGCGGTCGACCCGGTCCAGCGCGTTGGCGATCTCGTCGGCGACATGGCCTTCGACATCGCCGATGAAGCGCAGCGTCAGATGGTAGTTTTCGACGTCGATCCAGCGCGCTCCGGGCAACCCGCCCCGGAGCAAGGACAGGGAGAGAGCAGCATCACGCGGAATTTCGAGGGCGGTGAAAAGACGTGGCATGTGAAGCCTCCTGTCCTCGAATCGAAACTCTCGTCCCTAGCGAATCATCGATATAAGCGCGGGGCAAGAGCTTTGTTGTCCACAAAGTTTCCCCAGCGGAAACCGTGGCGTTTTGGACTCACGACGGGCCGCCATTGTCGGCGATCGCCTTCTCGACGGTGGGCAGGATGCGCTCGACGATCACGTCGACGCCCTTCGGATTGGGGTGCAGGCCGTCCTCCAGCTGCAGGTCGGGGTGGCCGGCGACGCCGTCGAGAAAGAACGGATAGAGCGGAAGGGCATATTTAGCGGCAAGCTTCGGGTAGATGGCGTCGAAGGCCTGCTGGTAGTCGGCGCCGAGATTGGGCGCGGCGCGCATGCCGGCGAGCAGCACCGGGATGTCGCGCTGCTTCAACTTTGCCAGCATGGCGTCGAGGTTCTTCTCGGCGATGCCGGGAGCGACGCCGCGCAGCATGTCGTTGGCGCCGAGTTCGAGGATGACGAGCCTCGTGCCGTCCGGCACCGACCAGTCGAGCCGCGCCAGCCCGCCGCTCGATGTGTCGCCGGAGACGCCAGCATTGGCGACGGTGATGTCGAGGCCCTTAGCCTTCAGCGCCGCCTGCAGCCTGTCGGTGAAGCCCTGGCCCGGGCCAAGGCCGAAGCCTGCCATCAGGCTGTCGCCGAAGCCGACGATGGTGAAGGTGGCGGCGCGCGCCGGCGTAATGGCGCCGCAAACGGCGAGGAAAAGGATGAGGGCTGCGGCAAAACGGTGTTTGAATGCCATGCGGCGAGCCCCATATGACCGAAACAACCCAAGGAAAGAGACACGGGCCGTCTCCTTTTTCCACATATAGGGCACTTTCATTGTGACAGAAGCCGTCATCGCGCTGAGGGACGTATCGCTGACGCTCGGCGAGGGGGCTTCCTCCGTCCACGTGCTGAAAGGCGTCAGCCTCGATGTCGCGGCCGGCGAAGCCACCGGCATCGTTGGACCGTCGGGCTCGGGCAAATCAACCCTGCTGATGGTTCTTGCCGGCCTGGAACGGGTCGATTCGGGTACGGTCCGGATCGCCGGTGAGCTGCTCAACGGCAAAAGCGAGGACCAAATCGCATCGTTTCGTGGGCGAAACATTGGCATCGTCTTTCAGTCCTTCCATCTCATTCCCAACATGACGGCGCTCGAAAACGTCGCGGTGCCGCTCGAGCTTGCCGGCCATGCCGACCCGTTCGGCGTCGCCGCGCGCGAGCTCGCCGCCGTCGGCCTGAGCGACCGTGTGACGCACTATCCGGGCGAGCTCTCCGGCGGCGAGCAGCAGCGCGTGGCGATCGCCCGGGCGCTGGCGCCGTCGCCGCGCATCCTCATCGCCGACGAGCCGACCGGCAATCTCGACCAGGCGACGGGAAAGCAGATCGCCGATCTTCTGTTCGCCAAGGCGGCGGAACGCGGCATGACGCTGGTGCTGGTGACGCACGACCCGACGCTTGCCGCGCGTTGCGCGCGGCAGGTCTCGATGCGCTCAGGGCGGATCGAGGACGCGCCGAAAGCCGTGAAGGTTCCCGCCTGATGCGGACATTGAAGCTCGCCATCCGCTTCTCGCTGCGCGAGATGCGCGGCGGCCTGTCCGGCTTCATGATCTTCCTTGCCTGCATCGCGCTGGGCGTCGCGGCGATCGGCGGCGTCAATTCGGTGGCGCAGGCGATTTCCGCCGGCGTCGCCAATCAAGGCCAGACGCTGCTTGGCGGCGATCTGCGCTTCCAGGTCAACCAGCGCAGCGCTTCGGACGCCGAACTCGGCTTCATCAAAGGCCTCGGCACGGTCTCACTGACTTCCGGCATGCGCTCGATGGCGCGGCTGGAAGACGGCTCCGACCAGGCGCTGGTCGAGGCAAAGGCCGTCGACGACGCCTATCCGCTCTACGGCACGCTGGAGACGGATCCGGCGCTGCCGAAGGATCAATTGTTCGGCGAAAGGTCCGGCGTGTTCGGTGCCGTCGCGCCCGACCTGTTGTTCGACCGGCTTAATGTTCGCATCGGCGACAGGCTGAAGCTCGGCAGCGCCATTTTCGAGTTGCGAGCCAGGCTGGTCAGCGAGCCGGATGCGGTGTCGGATGGTTTCGGCTTCGCGCCGCGGCTGATGATTTCGCGCGAGGGCCTTGCCGCATCCGGCCTGGTGCAGCCCGGCAGCCTGGTCGAGAACGCCTATAAGGTGAGGCTGCCCGACGGCGCGTCCGAGGCGCGGATCAAGGACATCCAGGCCGAGGCCGCGAAGGATTTCCCGCAGGCCGGCTGGTCGATCCGAACGCGCAGCAACGCGGCACCCGCGCTATCCGCCAATATCGAGCGCTTCTCGCAGTTCCTGACCCTGGTCGGGCTGACGGCGCTGGTGGTCGGCGGCGTCGGCGTCGCCAACGCGGTGCGCGCCTATCTCGACGGCAAGCGCGGCGTCATCGCCACCTTCAAGAGCTTCGGCGCCTCGGGCGGCTTCGTCTTCACCGTCTATCTGGTGCAGATCCTGTTGATCGCGGGCCTCGGCATCGTGCTCGGGCTGATCCTGGGCGCCGCGATGCCGTTCGTGGCGAGCGCGCTCCTGCAGTCGGTCATCCCGGTGCCCGCGCAAGGCGGCTTCTATCCTGGCGCGCTCGCCATGGCCGCACTCTTCGGCTTGCTGGTGACGCTGGCCTTCGCGCTGCTGCCGCTCGGCCGCGCCCGCGACGTGCCGGCAACCGCGCTGTTCCGCGAAATGGGATTCGAGAGCCGCGGCCTGCCGCGCCTGCCCTATACGGGCGCTGCTCTGGCGATCGTGCTGGCGCTGGCGGCGCTGGCGATCCTCTCGGCCAATGATTACCGCATCGCCTCGATCTTCGTCGGCGCCACGGTCTTCGCCTTCCTGGTGCTGCGGCTGGTGGCGTTGCTGGTGCAGTGGGCGGCAAAAAAGAGCCCGCGCGTGCGTTTCGTTTCGCTGCGGCTGGCGCTCGGCAACATCCACCGTCCGGGCGCGCTGACGCCCTCGGTGGTGCTGTCGCTTGGCCTCGGGCTGACGCTGCTGGTGACGCTGGCGCTGATCGACGGGAATCTCAGGCGGCAGATCTCCGGCAGCCTGCCGGAGCGGGCGCCGAACTTCTTCTTCGTCGATATCCAGAGCAGCGACGTCGACGCCTTCGCCAGCCTCGTCGGCAAGGAGTCGCCTCGGGGAACGCTGGTCAAGGTGCCGATGCTGCGCGGCCGCATCATGGCGCTCAACGGCGTCGACGTCGACAAGGTGAAGATCCCGGCCGACGGCGCCTGGGTGCTGCGCGGCGACCGCGGCCTGACCTATGACGCGAAACAGCCGGAAAATACGACGCTGACCGAAGGCGCGTGGTGGCCGCAGGACTATTCCGGCGAGCCGCTGGTGTCGTTCTCGGCGGAGGAGGGCAAGGCGATCGGGCTGAAGCTCGGCGACACCGTCACCGTCAATGTGCTGGGACGCAACGTCACGGCGAAAATAGCCAACTTCCGTCAGGTGCAATGGGAGACGATGGGCATCAACTTCGTCATGGATTTCTCGCCCAACGCCTTTGCCGGGGCGCCGCATGGCTGGCTGGCGACGCTGACCGACAAACAAGCCAGCACGGCCGACGACGCAAGGCTGCTCAATGCCGTCACCCGCGCCTTTCCGGCGGTGACGACGGTTCGCGTCAAGGACGCGCTCGACATCGTCAACCGGCTGGTCGCGCAATTGGGCACGGCGATCCGCGCCGCCGCCGGCGTGGCGCTGATCGCCTCGGTGCTGGTGCTCTCCGGGGCGCTTGCCGCCGGCAACCGGGCGCGCATCCACGACGCGGTGGTGCTGAAGACGCTCGGCGCGACGCGGCGGACGCTGATCACGGCCTTCTCGCTGGAATATGTGCTGATCGGCCTCGCGACGGCGCTGTTCGCGCTTGCCGCCGGCGGCATCGCCGCCTGGTTCGTGGTCGCGCATATCATGACGCTGCCGTCGCATTTCATGCCGGAGGTCGCGGTGGCGACGATCCTGGTTTCGCTGGCGGTCACCGTCGGCATCGGCCTTGCCGGCACCTGGCGGGTGCTCGGTCACAAGGCGGCGCCGGTGTTGCGCAACCTTTGACGGAAGGCCGAGAGCCGCCCGCCCGGTTAAATCTTTGTAAGCCCGGTTAAATCTTTGTAAGAATGCCGCCCGGAAGACCCGAAAACCGGCCTTTTGCCTTCTCACAAAGCGTTACGGCCCGTTACCGTCTTGTTCTTGACGTCAAGAACCATCATATTTCGCGCTAGGCATGCTGGAGCTCCGCCAGCGGCGCCTGGTCCCGGGGACCGCTCCGAGCGGACCTGTCACCGGACGGGGCAGAAGCAACAGAGGATTTCCAATGGCTGATCCCATTCGCAACTACCAGACGTCCGCCGCCCCCGGCGCGCGCGTCGATATCGATCAGGGCCTGCGCGCCTATATGATCAAGGTCTACAACCTCATGGGGCTTGGCCTTTTGATCACCGGCCTTGCCGCCTGGGGCGCCTTCCAGCTCGCCGTGACGGGCGACGGCCAGCTGACCGCCTTCGGGCAGCTCATCTATGCAAGCGCGTTCCGCTGGGTCGTCATCCTGGCGCCGCTCGCCGCCGTGATGTTCCTGTCGTTCCGTATCCAGTCGATGAGCGTGGGCGCGGCGCAAGCCACATTCTGGGTCTATGCCGGCCTTGTCGGCCTGTCGCTGTCGACGATCTTCCTCGTCTACACCGGCACCAGCATCACCCAGACCTTCTTCGCCACGGCCGCGGCCTTCGGCGGCCTGTCGCTCTACGGCTACACGACCAGGCGGGACCTGTCGGCGTTCGGCTCGTTCCTGATCATGGGCGTGATCGGCCTGCTGATCGCGATGCTGATCAACATCTTCCTGCAGTCGTCGGCGCTCGCTTTCGCGATCTCGGCTATCGGTGTGCTGGTCTTTGCGGGCCTCACCGCCTACGACACGCAGAAGATCAAGGAGATGTATTTCGAAGGTGACGTCGCCGATGTCGCCGGCCGCAAGGCGATCATGGGCGCGCTGCGCCTCTATCTCGACTTCATCAACCTGTTCATGTTCCTGCTGCAGTTCATGGGCGACCGCCGCTAAGGGCGGTTCCCGGTCTCAGTGGACCATAGACTTTGCGGAGGGCGGCCCAACGGCCGCCCTTTCTTTTTGCGCGGTCCTCTGCTGTTATCGAGGCAGGAAAGAGACCTGCACAAATTATGAGCAATACTGCGATCAGGGCCGCCACCGCGGCCGACCTTGACCGAATCACCGAAATCTATGCCGATGCGGTCGCGCATGGCACGGCGAGCTACGAGCTGGAGCCGCCCAGCCGCGCCGAAATGGGCGACCGATTCGACAGCCTGGCGGCCGGCGGCTTTCCTTATCTCGTGGCGGAGAAGGACGGCATCGTGCTTGGCTACGCCTATGCCGGGCCGTTCCGGCCGCGCCCCGCCTACCGATTCGTCGTCGAGGATTCGGTCTATGTCGCGCCGGAGGCCAAGGGGCAAGGCGCCGGCTTCCTGCTGATGCAGGCCCTGATCGAGACGGCGCGCGCGGCAGGCTTCCGCCAGATCATCGCGGTGATCGGCGACGGCCACGCGGACAGCGCCTCTGTGCGGCTGCACGAGAAGCTCGGCTTCCGCCATTCCGGTCGCCTGGAAGCATCGGGCTACAAGCACGGGCGCTGGCTGGACACGGTGTTCATGCAGCTATCCCTGAATGGCGGCGCGGAACTGCCGCCCGATCCGCATTCGCTGCCGGAACGGAAGTTTCGGGGGAATTGAGGAACTGGGGAATTGGAGATTGGAGTTCTCCAATTCCGGATTACGCCTCGACAACCTTCAGCTTTGCATCGAACACGCCAAGCACGCGGCCGAGTTCCTGGCTGCGCTTCAGGATGCGGCCGCCTGCGGCGATCACGGCAAAAGCGCCTTGCCGGCGCGCCAGCCTGGGATCCTTGACGATCTGGAAAAGCGGCACTTCGCTGGCCCGGCGGAAGACGGAAAAGACAGCGCGATCGGTGAGATGGTCGATCGCGTAGTCGCGCCATTCATTGGCCGCCACCATGCGTCCGTAAAGCCTCAGGATCTGGTCGAGCTCGCGCCGGTCGAATCGCACCGGCTGGTCGAGGCGGGCGTTGCGCGCCTCGTGCAACGGGATCAATATTCCGGATGCTTCCCCATCCTCCGTCCCGCTGCTGTGATCGGTCATGCCTCGATCCTTCGATTGAATCATGCGCCGGGCAAGGTTCGCGCTTTCATGATGGAATTGCAAGGGCGCGGTCTAATTGCAAGGGCCGGCTAAGCACGCGCGCGGTCGTGCTGTTTCCCAAACGTCCAGTCACATTTGCGAAACACATGTTGGAATTGGTGATGCTCCGCCACATTCTCGCCACAAATAATCCGCGCTCATGCCCCAATGTCCGACGAATTTACCGGCGTTGCCTGAGACGGTTCGGTCCGGCACCGGCTCGTAAACCCCAAGCCCCCCGCCCACGGGTCAGCGTCGGATCGAACCAACCTCGGTTTTTCCTTGGAAAAATCAGGTGCGACGATCCCAAAACCTGAATGACCGGCGTCAGAAGCAAGCTGACGCCGGTTTTTTATTTCCCTTCTCCCCTTGTGGGAGAAGGTGGAGCTAAAGCTGGTCGGGCTTGCGGATGAAGGCGGCACCGAGGATCGGGCCGGGCATGCCGTCCCGACCGACCGACTGCAGCAGCACCGCGCAGCCGCCTTTCTTGGCGATCTCGGTCATCGGCAATTCGTAACGTTGCGCCTTGCCGTGCCACATGCCGGCGGTCTGGATGTCGGAAACGGCGTTCCAGTAGGTCAGGCTGCGGCCGCTGTTCTCGCCCTGACCTATCTTCACCATCTGCGGCGGATCGAAATAGACGATCACCACATGGGCATCGGTCGGGCCGTTGCCGGCATCGCCCGCGTCGATCATGACACGGTCGCTGGTGCGGCTGACTTTGATGGCGACCCGCATGCCCTCACCGATCCTGTCCATCCGCGCCAAGGCGCCGTCGACATCCTTGCGGCTGGCGCCGTTGACGTGGCTGCGGCCATTGATGACGGCTTGCGGCGTGTAGACCGAGCGGCTGCCGAAGGCGCGCATATAGTCATACTGACGGTCGGTGTTCTCCTTGGTGCTCAGCGTGTCCTGCCAGCCGAGATAGTCCCAGTAATTGACGTGGTAGGCGAGCGCGACGATGTCGTCCTTGCCGGCGAGCTCGGCAAACAACTCGTCGGCCGGTGGGCAGGAACTGCAGCCCTGACTGGTGAACAATTCGACCACGCCCAAAGGCTTGTCGGCTTGAGGCTTGCCGGTCGCGGCCTTCTCAGGCTCGGCTGCCAGGGCCACGCCGCCCAACGCCGTAAGGGCCAGCGCTACTGCCGCAAGCCGCAATCGTCCTCGAAATGCCATGACTTTTCCAATTCCCGCCGGTGACGCCGGCTTTGTTCTGATTGCTAAAATATGTGGCAGAAGCGCCAGTCAACGGGAAGTCACGTTGCGGTGAAATTTTTGCTGTTGCTGCCGCAGGTAAGGGCGCAATAGGAGAGGCGGTTGCATTTCAAGGCTTGGTTCGATTCGGGGGCAGCATCCTCACCATGTGGCAAACTCTCCTGACCCCTGTCGATCTCTATTGCGAACGGACGGGGCCTGGACTTTGGGCCGAGCCGGCTAATGCTTTGACCAACCTGGCTTTCATCGCCGCGGGACTATGGGGCGTCCAGCAGGTGCGGCGATACAAGACCGGCACCTTCGCCGAGGTGCTGGCCTGGTGGGTGGTGGCGATCGGCATCGGCTCGACCCTTTTCCACACCTTCGCCAGCAAAGGCACGATCTGGGCCGACATCCTGCCGATCGCCGGCTTCACGCTGGCCTATACGCTGTTCAACCTGCGGCGTTTCCTCGGCATGGAATGGGGCAAGGCGATCCTCGTCTTCGTCGCCTTCTATGTCGTCGCCGGGTTGATCGCCTTCGCCGTGCCCGACTGGCTGCGCCAGGCGTCGAACGGCACCACGGGCTACCTGCCGCCCTTCCTGGCGCTCGCCTTCTTCGGAGCGTGGGCGGCGGCCACCGGCAACCGGGCCGGCTGGTACAATCTGACCGGGTCGGCGATCTTCGTCGTCTCGGTCCTCTGCCGCATGATCGACCCGCTGGTCTGCGCCAGCTTCCCGCTCGGCACGCATTTCCTCTGGCATGTCTTCAACGGGCTGATGCTCGCCGTGTTGCTGGCGGCGACGGCGCGGTTCGGGAAGCCGAAGGTAAGGCAGTAGGCAGTAGGCAGTAGGCAGTAGGCAGTAGGCAGTAGGCAGTAGGCAGTAGGCAGTAGGTGTCCTTTCCCTACTGCCTAATGCCTAAGCCCTATTCCCTGGCCGCTACGCGGCCAGGTCGCGCAGCACGTATTGCAGGATGCCGCCGTTCTTGAAGTAGTCGAGCTCATCCAGCGTATCGATGCGGCAGATGATCGGCACGTTCTTCACAGTGCCGTCGCCATAGGTGACCTTGGCGACCATCTTCTGGCGCGGCTTGATCGCGTCCAGGCCATCGATCTCGACCAGCTCGTCGCCCTTCAGATTGAGCGAGGCCCATGAGGTGCCGTCCTCGAAGACGAAGGGGATGACGCCCATGCCGACCAGGTTGGAGCGGTGGATGCGCTCGAAGGACTGGGCGATGACCGCGCGGACGCCGAGCAGGTTGGTGCCCTTGGCCGCCCAGTCGCGCGACGAGCCGTTGCCGTATTCGACGCCGGCGAAGATCACCAGCGGCACGCCTTCCTGCTTGTATTCCATCGCCGCGTCGTAGATCGACATCTCCTCCTTCGAGGGATAGTGGATCGTGTAGCCGCCCTCGCGGCCGTTCTCGCCCAGCATGTGGTTGCGGATGCGGATGTTGGCGAAGGTGCCGCGCATCATCACCTCATGGTTGCCGCGCCGCGTGCCGTACTGGTTGAAGTCGGCGACGCCGACGCCATGCTCTGTCAGATACTTGCCGGCCGGCGATGCAGCCTTGATCGAGCCCGCCGGCGAGATGTGATCGGTGGTGATCTTGTCGCCGAAGAGGCCGAGCACGCGCGCGCCCTTGATGTCGCCGACCTTGCCGAAGGAGCGGCCCATGCCGGCGAAATAGGGCGGGTTCTGCACATAGGTCGAGTGGTCGTCCCACGCATAGGTCTGGCCTTCCGGCGCCTTGACCTTCTGCCAGTAGGCGTCGCCCTTGAAGACGTCGGCATATTTGCGGGCGAACAGCTCGCGGGTGACGTTCTTCTCGATGAACTCCTGGATCTCGGCCGAGGTCGGCCAGATGTCCTTGAGATAGACCGGCTTGCCGTCGCTGCCCTCGCCGAGCGGCTCGGTGGTCAGGTCCCTGGTCACCGTGCCGGCCAGCGCATGCGCCACCACCAGCGGCGGCGAGGCGAGGTAGTTCGCCTGGACGTCCGGCGATACGCGGCCTTCGAAGTTGCGGTTGCCGGAAAGCACCGCGGCGGCGATCAGGCCCTTGTCGTTAATGGTCTTGGAGATCGGCGCCGGCAGCGGGCCGGAATTGCCGATGCAGGTGGTGCAGCCGAAGCCGACCAGGTTGAAGCCGATCTGGTCGAGTTCCTTCTGCAGGCCGGACTTTTCGAGATATTCGGCCACCACCTGGCTGCCGGGCGCGAGCGAGGTTTTCACCCATGGCTTCTGCTTCAGGCCGCGGCGGTTGGCGTTGCGGGCAAGCAGGCCGGCGCCGATCAGCACGCTCGGGTTCGAGGTGTTGGTGCAGGAGGTGATGGCGGCGATGACGACGTCGCCATGGCCGAGATCGTAATCGGTGCCTTCGACGGCGTAGCGCTTGGAAATTTCGGCGGCCTTCTTGTATTCGGTCTCCATCGCCTTGGCGAAGCCGGCGGGGATGTCCTGCAGGGCGACGCGGCCCTCTGGGCGCTTCGGGCCGGCCATCGACGGCACGACGTCGCCGAGGTCGAGCTCGAGCAGGTCGGTGAAGACCGGATCGGCCGAGCCTGTGTCGCGCCACATGCCTTGCGCCTTGGAATAGGCCTCGACCAGCGCGATGCGGTTCTCCTCGCGGCCGGACATTGTCAGGTAGCGGATGGTTTCCGAGTCGACCGGGAAGAAGCCGCAGGTCGCGCCATATTCCGGCGCCATGTTGCCGATGGTGGCGCGGTCGGCCAGCGTCATGTTGGAGAGGCCGGGGCCGAAGAACTCGACGAATTTGCCGACGACGCCCTTCTTGCGCAGCATCTGGGTGACGGTGAGCACCAGGTCGGTGGCGGTGACGCCTTCCTTGAGCTTGCCGGTGAGGCGGAAGCCGATGACTTCCGGCAAGAGCATGGAGACCGGCTGGCCGAGCATCGCGGCCTCGGCCTCGATGCCGCCGACGCCCCAGCCCAAAACGCCGAGGCCGTTGATCATGGTGGTGTGCGAATCGGTGCCGACGCAGGTGTCGGGATAGGCGGTGTTCTCGCCGTCTTCAGCGTTGGTCCACACGACCTGTCCCAGATATTCGAGGTTGACCTGGTGGCAGATGCCGGTCCCGGGCGGCACGACGCGGAAGTTGCGGAAGGCCTGCTGGCCCCATTTCAGGAATTTGTAGCGCTCCTCGTTGCGCTCATATTCCAGCTCGACATTGCGGGCGAAAGCCATCGGCGTGCCGAACTCGTCGACGATGACGGAGTGGTCGATGACGAGGTCGACCGGCACCAGCGGATTGATCTTCTCGGGGTCGCCGCCGAGCGCCTTGATGCCGTCGCGCATCGCCGCCAGGTCGACCACCGCCGGAACGCCGGTGAAATCCTGCATCAGCACGCGGGCCGGGCGGTAGGCGATCTCGACGCCGGCGGTGCCCTTGTCGGTCAGCCAGGCGGCGACCGCCTGGATCGATTCCCTGGTGACCGAACGGCCATCCTCGTTGCGCAACAGGTTCTCCAGCAGCA
Organism: Mesorhizobium sp. B2-4-6; assembly: GCF_006442775.1. Lineage (NCBI taxonomy): Bacteria > Pseudomonadati > Pseudomonadota > Alphaproteobacteria > Hyphomicrobiales > Phyllobacteriaceae > Mesorhizobium > Mesorhizobium sp. B2-4-6. Next base: position 36,710 of record NZ_VFVI01000015.1, on the reverse strand, counting down.
CCTTCATCGAATAAGGCAGCTGGGCGATGCCGGTGAGGCCGTTCTTCTCGGCCTCGACGAGGTTGAAATAAACATAGTCCGCGCCACCCACGGTCAGGGTGCGGCGGCAATTGAAACTGTCGAGGGATTTGGTCACGGCGATCCGTCCTTGTCTGTTCAGCCTGAAAGGGAACGGACGCCGTTGGCATGCAATCACGCGCAAAGGTGCGGGTACGGCCATTTCCGCTGTCCGCTCCCAAGCAACCCGAGCCGTTCAAGGCGGCGCGTGCGCTGGTTCGGCGCTAATTCTGATCCCGCGCCGACCGCTGGCACGGATGAACCGCATATAGAGAATTTCCTGGAATAGTTCTAGACAGTCGAAGGACGAATTTGCGTGAGCCGGAAACGGCCACGAAACGGTGCTTTCGGGACGGGCAAGAATGCGGCTGATCGCCGAAAATCTAGGCGGCGAGCGCGGCGGCGAGACGGTTTTTTCCAACATCGGCTTTGCGCTGGACAAGGGCGAGGCGCTCATTGTCACCGGTCCGAACGGCTCGGGCAAATCGACGCTGCTCAGAATCGTCGCCGGCCTGCTGCCGGCCGCGCAAGGAAAGGTGCGGTTCGAGGATGGCGGCGAGGCCTTCCCGACGGTCGCCTCTGCTTCCCATTATCTCGGCCATCTCAACGCGATGAAGACGGCGCTCAGCGTCGAGGAGGATCTCGGCTTCTGGCGCGCGTTCCAGGGTGAACCGGGGTTGAGCGTCGAGGAAGCGCTGGAGACGGTGGCGCTGGGCGGTCTCGGACATCTGCCCTTCGGCTATCTGTCGACCGGGCAGAGACGGCGGGCCTCGATCGCCAAGCTCCTGGTGAGCCGCCGGCCGGTCTGGCTGCTCGACGAGCCGACCGCGGGGCTGGACAAGGCATCGGAGGATCGGTTCGCGGGGCTGATGCGGGGGCATCTGCGTGACGGAGGGATTGTCGTGGCGGCCACGCATCTGCCGCTGGGGCTGGAGGGGGCGAAGGTGTTGAGGATGGGCGACTGATGTCGGCGCGAGGCACCCCCCTCTGTCCTGCCGGACATCTCCCCCGCAAGGGGGGAGATTGGCGGCTTCGGCGCCGGCATCTCCTTCGCGGCGTCGGTGATTGGCGAAAGTCCGCGCGACATTCGATCTCCCCCCTTGCGGGGGAGATGGCCGGCAGGCCAGAGGGGGGTGTGCCGGAGCGCCAGCCTCGCCAAGGGATCCCTTTGTAATGTGGCCCCTCTTCCTGCGCGACATCCGCCTTTCCATCCGCGCCGGCGGCGGGGCGCTGATCGGCGTCATCTTCTTCCTCGCCGTCATCGTCACCATTCCGTTCGGCGTCGGTCCCGACCTCAACCTCTTGTCGCGTATCGGCCCGGCGATCCTTTGGATCGCCGCCCTGCTCGCCTGCCTGCTCGGGCTCGACCGCCTGTTCCAGGCCGACCGCGAGGACGGCTCGCTCGATCTGCTGGTGCTGAACAACGACCGCCACATGCTGGCGCTGACGGTGCTGACCAAATGCCTGGCGCACTGGACCGGCAGCGTGCTGCCGCTGGTGATCGCCGCGCCTCTGCTTGGCCTGTTCATGAACATGGAGCCGCTCGGCATCGGCGCCACGGCGCTCACGCTTCTCGTCGGCACGCCGGCCATCACTTTCATCGGCGCCGCAGGTGCCGCGGTGGCGGTGGCGCTGCCGCGCGGCGGATTGCTGATTTCGGTGCTGGTGCTGCCTTTGACCATTCCGGTGCTGATCTTCGGCGTTTCGGCAAGCTATGGCGCGGTGGCCGATCCGGCGCCATTCCTCCAGCCTTTCCTCATTCTTGCCGCGCTGACGCTGTTTCTTGCGGTGCTCGGTCCCTTGGCGGCGGCGCTGGCGCTGCGGCATGGGACGGATTGAGACGACGAGGACGTTCCTTCACTGCGGCACCGCGACAAATTGCGGAACTGCCGGTGCGAGGTTAAGGGAAGACATGATCGCAACGATTGGCACGGCGGAGAGCGGGGAGCGGCTGACATGAGCGCGCACGCCCTCTTCGTCACCGCCGCCTATGCCATCACCGCCGTCGTGCTCGCCGGGCTGATCGGCTGGATCCTGCTCGACCAGCGGGCGCGCAGGCGCGAGCTCGCGGCGCTGGAAGCGGCCGGAGTGCGCCGGCGCTCCGACAAGGCTGTCAAATCATGAGCATCGAAACCGAAACGCCGGCGCCGCGGCGTCGCCTGTTCGTGCTTCTGCCGCTTCTGGTGTTCCTGGGCCTGGCGGGGCTGTTCCTGTCGCAGCTGCTTTCGGGCCGCGACGCCTCTGAAATCCCCTCGGCATTGATCGGGCTGCCGGCGCCGCAGACCAACCTGCCGCCGCTCGAAGGGACCAGCCTGCCGGGGCTGGATACAAAGTCCTTTACCGGCAAGGTGACGCTGGTCAACGTGTTCGCGTCCTGGTGCGCGCCGTGCCGCGAAGAGCATCCGGTGCTGCTCGGCCTGTCGCAGGACAAGCGCTTCACGCTTGCCGCGCTGAACTACAAGGACCAGCCGGAAAACGCCCGCCGCTTCCTTGGCGATCTCGGCAATCCGTATCAGGCGATCGGCGTCGATCCGGCCGGACGCGCGGCGATCGACTGGGGCGTCTATGGCGTGCCCGAGACCTTCGTCATCGGCAAGGATGGCAGGATCGCCTACAAGCATGTCGGGCCGCTGACGCCCGAGTCGGTCAGGACGTTGCTGTTGCCGCAGATCGAGAAAGCGCTGGCGGCGCCGGGCTGACGTGGCGCCGGGCTGAGGCGCCTGTCACGTTCGTCATTCTAGGGCGAAGCAAGGAGCGAAGCGACGCGCGCAGACCCTAGAATCCATTCCGTGACGCTGATCGAGGAGCGCGGCGGCCTGGATTTCGGCGCTTGTGCAGCGCGTTCTGCATCGCTGCGACGCCTGGAAATCACGGAATGGATTCTCGGGTCAAGCCCGAGAATGACGAAGTGGCCGGACGATCGGCCTGCCGCTCAACCGTAGATCTGCTTGTGGACCTGGTAGAGCATTTCCGAGCGGTCGGCCCGCAGATCGGCGAGATCGCGACTGGACAGGTTCTCGATTTCGGCGACAAGTCGGTTGTAGTGGCGGCGCTTGGCCATGCTGGCGCGGCCGCGGGAGACAAGATTGTCGAACATGACAGGGTTCCTTCTTAGTTGTTCCTCCCTGACGATTACGAGGATGACATAGGAATGGTGCGATGCAAAAGAAAGATGTTGCAATGCACCATTGCATTCAGCGCATAGCCGGTTAACCCAGCCCTAACAGGCAATGCGCCGCACGCGGCCCGCGCCGGCCGGGCTTCACGCAGTTCTCATCTGTTTTGTCATACAAATTACGGGCTGCCGTCTTGCCAGATCGCCTTCGGGCTGGCTTGATCCGCCCGTCACGTGAATGCCGGGAGGAACATGCATGGCGGCCGCAGACTATTACGAAGTTCTCGATTCGCGCTTCGCGCGCCTGTTCAACGGCAGCGCGCAGGTGGAAAAGCTGTTCACCGGCTGCCGCTGGGCGGAAGGGCCGGCCTGGTTCGCCGCCGGCCGCTATGTCGTCTGGTCGGACATCCCGAACAACCGCATGCTGCGCTATGACGAGACCGACGGCAGCGTCAGCGTGTTCCGCCAGCCGTCCGGCAATTCCAACGGCAATACCGTCGACCGGCAGGGGCGGCTGGTGACCTGCGAGCATTCCGGCCGCCGCGTCAGCCGCACCGAGTTTGACGGCTCGGTCACCACCATCGCCGACAAATGGAAGGGCAAGCGGCTGAACTCGCCCAACGACGTGGTGGTACGCTCCGACGGCTCGATCTGGTTCACGGATCCGAGCTACGGCATCGACACCGATTATGAGGGCGACAAGGCCGAAAGCGAGATCGGCGCCTGCAATGTCTATCGCGTCGATCCCGAGACGGGCGATGTCGAGGCCGTCATCACCGACATGGTGCGGCCGAACGGGCTTGCCTTCTCGCTCGACGAAAGCCTGCTCTACGTCGTCGACACCGGCCGCACGCATGGCGAGAAGAACCCGGCGCATATGCGCGTCTTCAACGTCGGCAAGCACGGCAAGAAGGTTTCCGGCGACAAGGTGTTCGCCGACTGCACCGCCGGCCTGTTCGACGGTTTTCGGCTCGATTCCGACGGGCGCATCTGGACGAGTGCTGCCGACGGCATCCATTGCTACGATCCGGACGGCACGCTGATCGGCAAGGTCAAGGTGCCGGAAGTGACCGCCAACTGCGTGTTCGGCGGCAACAAGCTCAACTGTCTCTACATCGCCGGCACCACCTCGCTCTATATGGTGCGGCTGATGGTGAATGGAGCAAAGACATACTAGGCGGCAATCCTCGCTCGCATGTTCCATGAGGCGGGGAGCTTGAGATTACCGGGAGGAAAGAATGCCGTTCGTCAACATCCGCATCGTCAAGGAAGTGATCGCCGCCGATCCGGCCGGCAAGAAGGCCGACATCGCCAAGAAAGTCACCTCGGCCATCATGGAGGCCACCGGGCTCGGCAATGACGACGTCTGGGTGGTCTTCGAAGAGGTCAACGCCCGCGACTGGTATGTCGGCAAGACCGATGTCGAGACGCTGCGGAAGGGATAGGACGCAGCAGATTCGGGGGCCTGCAAGGTTCTTTCGGCGACGGCGAGATATGGGCGCTTCCCTTCGCGTTCGTCATCCTCGGGCTTGACCCGAGGATCCATTCCGCGCCCTTCGACGTCGAGCGCAACGGTGCAGAATTCTGTAAGCGTCGCAACGCCTTAGCGTCAGGTCTGCGCCGCGTTGCTTCGCTCCTTGCTCCGCCCTAGAATGACGACCTTATGTTTGTCCGTGAATAAAACCCGCAAAACCCCGCACCGCCTCACGCATCGCCCGCCGGTTCGCATCCTCGCTGAGAATCGCCTCCATCTCCGCCGGCTTCTTGCCCAGCAGCGCGATCTCCAGCATCCCTTCCTCATACATCGCGAACGACATCGTCCGCATGATCTCGGCCAGTGCCGCCCGCGCATAGAGCGAACGGGGCGAGGCGTGGACCAGCATCGCCGGCTTGCCTACCGCGGCGTCGCGCGAGACCAGCCAGTCCAGCGCGTTCTTCATGCCGCCGGGCACGCCATGCGCATATTCGGGGCAGGAGACGATGACGGCGTCGGCGCGGGTCACCGCCTCGATCAGCCGAGCCGCATCCGGCGGCGTGCGCTCGCCCTCATCGTCGGGGTTGAAGATCGGCAGCCGGCCAAGGCCGTCATAAACCTTGAGGCGGCAGTTCGCGGGCGCGTTGGCGGCCAATGCGGCAACCAGGGCCGAGTTGGTCGAGGCGGCGCGCAGGCTGCCCGATATGGCGATGATCTCGATCAAGGGAGGGAGCCGGACGAAGGGTTGAGTCGTCCGCGAGCCTACCACATGGTCTGGCGGTAATCGTCGTCCAGCTCGCGGTCGATCTCGCCGGCGCTTTCGCCAAGGGCCAGCTGGTCGCGTATGATCTGGCCGAGCGTCGGCAGGGTCGCGCGGTCGTACCAGGTCTCCGGCTTCCACAGATCCGAGCGCATGAAGGCCTTGGCGCAGTGCATATAAGCGGCCTTGACCGTCACCACGATGACGCTTTGCGGCTCCTTGCCGTCGACAGCGAGGCGTTCGCGTAAGACGGAATCAACGGTGATGCGGGCATCGCCATTGACGCGCAGCGTCTCGTTCATGCCGGGGATGAGGAAGAGCAGCCCGACCGACGGATTGCGGATGATGTTTTCCAGCGTGTCCAGCCGGTTGTTGCCGGGTCGATCGGGAATGGCGATGGTGGAGTTGTCGAGGATGGCGGTGAAGCCGGGCTTGTCGCCATTACAGCGCCGCGCGTCCTTTGGACGCGCAAAGGACGCTGTAACACTTTTGATTTGGCGCATGATCCTTTCCGAAAATCGATTTCGATTTTCGGGGTCATGCGCTAGGCGTCACGTCGGCATTGCCGTTGCCGTCGGAAGAGCCGATCAGCACGAAGGGGCTCTTGCCGATGAAGGAGCGGCAGTGGCCGTCGAGGCTTTTGAGCTCCTTGCGGATCGAGCCGTCGGTCGGCCGGGGCGTCTTGTAGATCGTCCTCAGCTCGTCGTGCGTGGTGAGGAATTCCACGCCGTCCCCTCATTCTGGCGCAATTCCGCACGGATGTTACGGCGAAGTCGCCGAACACAACCGGCAGCCACTTTTCCTGGAACTGCTTTAATTCCCGGCCTTCTCTTCCTTGGCTTTTTCCTCCAGCGAGTGGCGCATGATCAGCGGCATCTGGCTGAAGGTGAACAGCAAGGTGATCGGGATCGTGCCCCAGACCTTGAAATAAAGCCAGGTCGCCTCGGAAAAGTTGCGCCAGACGACCTCGTTGAGCAGGGCCAGAAAGAGGAAGAACAGGCCCCAGCGGAAGGTCAGCTTGCGCCAGCCCTCGGCATCGAGCTGGAAGGCGGAATCGAAAACGTAACCAAGGAGCGACCGGCCGAACAGCAGCCCGCCGAGCAGCGTGACGCCGAACAGCGAGTTGATGATCGTCGGCTTCATGAAGGCAAAGGTCTTGTCCTGCAGGTAAAGCGCCAGCGCGCCGAAGACGAAGACGACGATCGCCGAGACCAGCGGCATCAGCGGCAGGCTGCGCGTCAGCAGCCAGGAGACGCTCAGCGAAAGCGCCGTCGCGACCATGAAGAAGGCGGTGGCGATCAGGATCGGCTCGCCGAGGTGGCTGAGTACCGGGAATTTCTCGGCCAGCCATTCGCCGCGGATGGTGGTGAAGAAGAACACGAGCCCTGGCCCAAGCTCGAGCAGGAACTTCAAGCCGGGGTTGATCGGCTTGCGGCGAGGATCGGACGGGTCGCGTTCGAGGATATTCATAAAAGTCCTTCTTGCGCATGATCTGGCCGAAAAGCAGGCGGCCTTTCCAGATCGCGCCTTTGTTCAAGCCACGCCGGCGATCGCCCTGGCGAATTCGCTGGCGGAAAACGGTTCGAGGTCGTCGACCTGCTCGCCGACGCCGATGAAATAGACCGGCAGCCGATGCTTGGCGGCGATCGCCACCAGAATACCGCCGCGAGCCGTGCCGTCCAGCTTGGTCATCACCAGCCCGTTGACGCCAGCGACGTTGCGGAAGATCTCGACCTGGTTCAGCGCGTTCTGGCCGGTGGTGGCGTCGACCGTCTGCAGCACCGTGTGCGGCGCTTCCGGATCGAGTTTGCCCAGCACACGCACGATCTTTTCCAGCTCCGCCATCAGCTCGGTCTTGTTCTGCAGCCGGCCGGCGGTGTCGATGATCAGCACGTCGGAGCCGGCCTCCTTGGCCTTCTCGAAGGCGTCATAGGCGAGGCCCGCCGCATCGGCGCCGAGTTTCGAGGCGACGACCGGCGATTTCGTCCGCTCGCCCCAGATCTTCAACTGCTCGATCGCGGCGGCGCGGAACGTGTCGCCGGCGGCCAGCATCACCTGAAGGCCGCCATCGGTGAGCTTGGCGGCAAGCTTGCCGATGGTGGTGGTCTTGCCGGTGCCGTTGACGCCGACGACCAGGATGACATGGGGCTTGTGGCTGAGATCGAGCTCGAGCGGTTTTGCCACCGGCGTCAGCACCTTCTCCACCTCCGCGGCCATCACGGCGCGGACTTCCGAGTCCGAGACATCCTTGCCGTAGCGGCTCGAGGCGAGAGAATCGGTGACGCGCAGCGCCGTTTCCACGCCGAGATCGGCGCGGATCAGCACGTCCTCCAGATCCTGCAGCGTCTCCTCGTCCAGCTTGCGCTTGGTGAAGACGCCGGCAATGTTGCCGGTAAGCTCGCGCGAGGAGCGGGCGAGCCCTTCGCGCATGCGCTGGAACCAGGAGCGCCGCGGCGCTGGCTCCGGCGCCTTTACCGGCTCCGCCTTCTGCTCGACCTTCTTTGAAACCGTCACCTTGCCGGCAGAGGGCGTGGGCTTTGGCGGCGGCGGCACGGCCTCCGGTTCCGGCGCGATCTCGGCCAAGATCGGCTGCGGCTCGACGGGCGCTGGCTGTCGAATAGGAGGCGCGATTTCCGCGCCGGCTTCGGCGGATGGTTCCACAGAGGGCGGCGCCACTGGCGGAACCTCGATGGGCGGCGGCGTTTCGACCGGGACTTCGGCAGGCGGCGTCGGCACTTCGACCGGTGGCTGCTCCGGCTGCGGTTCCGGACGCGAAGGCTCGATGTCCGGCTGAGCCGGCGCGGGTGCGGGCACTTCCTGCGGAGCAGGTTCAGGCGCCGGTGTCGGCGCGGGTAAAGGCTCAGGTCGCGCGGGCGGCACTTCTTCGGGCGCCGGCGGCTCGGGCTTCTCAGGCGCCGGTTGCGGCTCTTCTTCCGGTTCCGATTGCGGCAGCGGTTCCGGCTCGTCGGGAACGATCGGCTCGGGCGTCGGTGGGACAGTCGGAGCGGGCTCGGGCTTCGGCTCTTCAGGCAGAGCGGGAGCAAGCTCAACAGCGGGTTCGCTCGCCGGCGCGGCCTCCGCCACGGACTGCTGCTCGTCGCGCGCCAAAAGTTCCGGCGCAGCCTGCTCGGCCTCGGGCTTCAGCGCTTCGAGCGCGTCCCATTTGATCGGCGGCAGCGGGGCCGTCTCGTCGGCGCGCTCCTCGACGACCTCTTTCTTGCCGAACGAAAATATCTTCTTGAAGAAACCAGCCATGCGTCTCGCGTTCTCAGGCGGCTTGCGCGGCAAAGGGCGCCGCAATCAGTCGGGCGCCGTCATGGCCGGCGATCACGGCATCGACGATCTCCCCGGGCGCGCCGGTGTCGATCGCGGCCAGCGTGAAACCCTCGGTGCGGCCAAGTCCGTCGCGCTCGACCAGGATCGACTGCCGCGTGCCGGCAAGCGACGAAAGGTGACGATGATAGGCGGCATCGCCGGCGGCGCGCAGCCTTGCGGCGCGCGCCTTCACCACCTCGCGGCGGACGTGGGGCATGCGCGCGGCGGGCGTGCCTTCGCGCGGGCTGAACGGAAAGACGTGGAGATGCGTCAGCCCGCATTCCTCGATTATTCTTTCCGAATTCTCGAACATCGCCTCGGTCTCGGTCGGGAAGCCGGCGATGATGTCGGCGCCGAAGACGATTGCAGGACGCAGCTTGCGCACGTCCTCGCAGAAGCGGATCGACTGGTCGCGCAGATGCCGGCGCTTCATGCGCTTCAGGATCATGTCGTCGCCCGACTGCAGCGACAGATGCAGATGCGGCATCAGCCTCCGCTCGGTGGCGATGGCGTCGAGCAGGTCGTCATCGGCCTCGATGGAATCGATCGAGGATAGCCGCAGCCGCTTCACGTCCGGCACCTGGCGCAGGATCGTCTTCACCAGCTTTCCAAGCTTTGGGCTACCGGGCAGGTCGGCGCCGAAGCTGGTCATGTCGACACCGGTCAAAACGATCTCGGCATAGCCGTTGCCGGCCAGCCGCTTCACCTGCTCGACCACCGCGCCCATCGGCACGGAGCGCGAATTGCCGCGGCCGTAAGGGATGATGCAGAAGGTGCAGCGATGGTCGCAGCCGTTCTGGACCTGCACGAAAGCGCGCGCCCGGCCCTCGATGGCGTCGACCATGTGGCTTGCCGTCTCGCGCACGGAAAAGATGTCGTTGACGCGCGCCTTCTCGGTGTCGTTGACGCCGAAATCGGGCAGCGCGCGGTAGGAGTTGGCCTTGAGCTTTTCCTCATTGCCAAGCACCAGGTCGACCTCGTCCATGGCGGCGAAATTCTGCGGCTCGGTCTGCGCCGCGCAGCCGGTGACGACGATGCGGGCCGAAGGGTTCTCGCGGCGCGCCTTGCGGATCGCCTGCTTGGCCTGGCGCACGGCTTCCGCCGTGACAGCGCAGGTGTTGAAGATGACGGCGCCGCCCTGAAGCGCGCCGAGGCCAGCGCTTTCGGCCTCGCGGCGCATCACTTCCGATTCATAGGTGTTGAGGCGGCAGCCGAAGGTGACGACGTCGATACCCTTGCCGGTGGGGCCTTGGGGCGCGCCCTTTTGAAGGGCGGACATCAGGCGGCGCTTTCGGTGTCGCGGGCCCAGGCGCCGGTCGAGGGATCGAAGCTGCCGGAAAATTCCCATTCGGCCGCGCCGGTCAGGATAACGTGGTCGTCATCGCGCCATTCGACATTGAGCTCGCCGCCGCCCGGCGTCAGCAGCGAAACGCTGCGGCCGGTGCGCCTGGTGCGGGCGGCCGCGACCACGGCAGCGCAGGCGGCCGAGCCGCAGGCCTTGGTCAGGCCGGCGCCGCGCTCCCAGGTGCGGATGATCATGGTTTCAGGCGACGTCACCTGGGCGATGGTGATGTTGGCGCGTTCGGGAAAAATCGGATGATTCTCGAGCAGCGGGCCGAAGCGCTCGAGCTCGTAGGACCAGACATCGTTGTCGACCCAGAAGATGGCATGCGGGTTGCCCATCGAGAGCGCCGAGGGCGAATGCAGCACCGGAGCGTCGATCGGGCCGATCTGCAGCTCGATCATGCGGGTGTCGCGGAATTCTTCCGCCAGCGGGATCTCCTGCCAGCCGAAGCGCGGCTTGCCCATGTCGACCGAGATCGTGCCGTCGGCATGCTCCTGCGCATTCAGGATGCCGGCGCGGGTCTCGAAGGCGAAGCTCTTGTTGCCCGTCTCGGCCGCCAAAGCCTGCACTACGCAGCGCATGCCGTTGCCGCAGGCCTGCGCACCGGTGCCGTCGGAATTCAGGATGTCGACATAATAGGCGGTGCCCGGCGTCTTCGCATCGTGGATCGCCATGATCTGGTCGAACTTGGTCGCCGCGTCGCCGTTGAGGGCGATCGCCGCCGCGGCCGTCACCTTGTCAGCACGGCCGCGCATATCGGCAACGATGATCTCGTTGCCGATGCCGTTCATCTTGGCGAAGGGGGCGGTGCCTGCCATCTAACCGGTCATTCCAATCCGTTTGGGCGCTATATGGCGGAAACGGGCGGGAATTACCAGTCCAGCCAAGTGGCGACGACCAACAGGTCGCGCCGCGACGACCAACAGGTCGCGCTTAAGTTACCGCGAAGACGCCGAGCACGATCAGCAGGAAGATGATCAGCACGATGCCGATGAGGATGCGCGCGCCGGTGGCGGCCGCGCCGGCCAAAGCCGGCATGCCGAGCAGGCTCGCGGCGGCGGCAATGATGAGAAGGATGATGATCCACTTGATCATGGGAAGCTCCGGCGAAATTGCGTCGCCGGATCAACGCCTTTGGCCGGTTTGGGTTCCTTGTCAGACGCGCGGTATATCCCAGACCTCACCGGGACGCATGGCGCGGAAACGCTCCGGCGGCAGGTCCTGCGCCTGCAGCGCTTCGGCCAGTTTTTGCGCAGGCTCCTCGATCGGCTCGTCGGTGAGATGGAATGTGCCCCAATGGCAGCCGGCGACGTAAGCCGCATTGCACAGCTTCATGCCCTGAACGGCTTCCTCCGGGTTCTGGTGCTGCGGCGCCATGAACCAGCGCGGCTCATAGGCGCCGATCGGCAGGATGGCGAGGCGGAAGCCGCCATGCTTTTGCGCCATCAGCCGGTAATTGATGCCGTCATGAAAACCGGTGTCGCCGGCGAAATAGATATTGCCCGCCGCCGTGTCGATGACGAAGCCCGCCCACAGCGCCATGCGGCGGTCGCGCCCGCCGCGCGCCGACCAGTGGTGTGCCGGCTCGATGTGGATGGCGGCCGCGCCGACGCTCAGCCTGTCAATCATGCACGCTGAGCCGCATGCCGGGCGCCGCGCGGCCGATGATGGCGTCGTTGCCGAGCGGCGCGAGCACCAGCGGGTCGTGGCTCTCTTTCAGCCGCTTCAACGTGGCGAGGTCGAGATGGTCGTAGTGATTGTGGCTGATCAGGACCAGGTCGATCGGCGGCAGGTCGGCGAAGATAATTCCCGGCGCATTGACCCTTTTCGGCCCGGCGAAGGCGAAAGGCGAGGCGCGCTCCGACCAGACCGGATCGGTCAGGATGTTCAAGCCCGCCGTCTGGATGAGCAGCGAGGCATGGCCGACCATGGTGAGCCTCAACGCGCTGCCTTCCACCCGTACGTCCGGCTTGGCCGGGGGATAGGGGCTCGGAAAGGCGGCCGGCCATTTCGCCCGCCCGCCGCCGAATTGCCATCTGAGGAGATCGGTAAAGCCCCCGGCGGCTTGCCGCCGGGATTGAAGAACAAGGCGCCGTCGAAATGATCGCTGGGCGGCCCGCTGTAGTAGCGGTTGGCGGTTCCTGTTCTCGCGGCCATCCTGTCTCCCGCCCGCTTGTGTCGTTTTCCAGAGATAAGGACGCGCCTGCCTGGCGCAAGCATTTTGCCGGCGAATGCCAATGGCCCAAGCCCGGCTCGTCTAGGATCGGGAGACAGGGGTGATCGCCATGGCAATGAAGCGAACCAAGACACCGTGGATGAAGGCCGAGGATTTCGGCCGCTCGCTGCCGCATGGGGTCGGCGTCAACCTGTTGGTCACCGACATGACGGCGATGGAGGCTTTCTGCCGCGACGTGCTTGGCGCCCGGATCATCTATGCCGACGAGGACTTTGCGGCGATCGGGCTTCTGGGCTCAATCTTCATGCTGCATGCCGACCATTCCTATCTCGACAATCCGATGACCGGTATCACGGCGGGCGCCGAGACACGCGGGGCCGGCATAGAGCTGCGGCTTTACGGCGCCGATCCGGATGCGGTCGAGAAAAAGGCGGCGGCGCTCGGCCACATCGTACTGGCCGGCTCGATCGACAAGCCGCATGGCCTGCGCGAATGCTATATCGTCGGCCCGGACGGTTATGTCTTTGTGCCGAGCGCTCGGATTTAATGCTCCATTTCAACAGCTTAGGAGACTGTTCCGGCATTTTCCCGGCTTCGGCTCCCCGCTGCGATAAATTTGCAACAGCTGGCTCGAAAACCCTATTTTAACCATATCAGGTTGAAATTCTGCCACCTTCGCCATCTTGGTGAAGCAGAGATTACGCGGATGGCTCCCCCCGGCCGGATCCGACGGAGGTTTTGATGAATTTTTCGATGACCCGCCCCTTTTCGCGGCCCCACTTCTTCTCGAAGAATGGCCTCGTGGCCGTATCGCTGGCCGCGCTGGTTGCGAGCGGCTGCTCGACCTCGCGCTTCTCGTCGATGGACGACCAGCAGCCGGCGCCGCTGACACCGGCGCCCTCCGGCACGGTGACGCAGAATCAGCTGCCGCCGCCGGCTTCCCCCGGCGCCACCGATCCGTCGCAATTCCCGACCGCTCCGAAGAACACCCAGGTCGCCTCGCTGCCGCCGGATGGCACGGCGCCTGCCGGCGCCACCGATCTCACCGCGGCCAGCGTCGCCGGCGTCTGGAACGTCAATGTCTCCGGGCAGAGCTGCAAGGTGGCGACGCCGCAGACCAAGTTCGGCGCCGGCTACCGCGCCGGTCCGCTGCACTGCCCGGCTCCGATCGACGGCATCAAGTCGTGGAACGTCGCCGGCAAGCAGCTGACGCTTTACGACGAAAACGGCGGTACGCTGGCCAGGCTCTATTCGTCGGGCGGCGAAAAGTTCGACGGCCAGACTTCCAGCGGGCAGCCGATCTCGCTTACAAGGTGAGCGAAACCGACTATTGCTTCCACGCAATTCCGGGCGGAAAGCCGGAATTGCTCCAACTGACGTGACCCATGCATCTTCGCGACGGTATCCAGACCCATGCGACCGTCAGGCAGCGCTATGACCATCTTGTCCAGAGTGGCGCGGTCGAGCGCGACCCGGCGCAGGAGCGCGTCGTCGCGGCGCTCGACCGGCTGACCGAAGAGATCTCGGCAAAAAGGCTGGCGCACAAATCGAGCGCGCTGGGCTGGCTGTTTGCAGCCAAGCGGCAGCCGCGCGAGCCGGTCAAGGGCCTCTACATCCATGGCGGCGTCGGTCGCGGCAAGACCATGCTGATGGACATGTTCTTCGAATTGCTGCCGGTCCGGCGCAAGCGCCGCGTGCATTTCAACGACTTCATGGCCGATGTGCAGGACCGGATCCAGAAGCACCGGCAGGCGCGCAAGGAAGGCATGGTCAGAGAAGACGACCCGATCCCGCCTGTGGCCCGTGCGCTGGCCGACGAAGCCTGGGTGCTGTGCTTCGACGAGTTCTCCGTGACCGACATCGCCGACGCGATGATCCTGTCGCGGCTGTTCTCGGCGCTGTTCGCCAGCGGTGTGGTGCTGGTCGCCACCTCCAACGTGGCGCCGGAGAACCTCTATCGCGATGGGCTGAACCGCCAACTCTTCCTGCCGTTCATCTCGCTGCTCCAGCGCAACGCCCATGTGATGACGCTCGATGCCGAGAAGGACTACCGGCAGGAAAAGCTCAACCGCCAACCGGTCTATGTCACGCCGGACGATGCCGCGGCCGAGTTCGCGCTGGACGAAGCCTGGAAGGCGATGACGTATGGCCAGCCGGCCGGCGAAGTCACGTTGACGCTCAAAGGCCGCCACCTCGTCGTGCCGCGCGCCGCCGGCGACGCCGCGCGCTTTTCCTTTGCCGACCTTTGCGAAAAGCCGCTCGGCGCGCGCGATTATCTGGCGATCGCCGGCCGCTTCTCGACCGTGTTCATCGACCACGTGCCGGTGCTTGGCGAAGGCAAGCGCAACGAGGCCAAGCGCTTCATCCTTTTGATCGACACGCTCTACGACCACCATATGCGGCTGGTGATGAGCGCCGCGGCGCCTCCGCAAGGACTCTATACGGCCAAGCGCGGCACGGAAGTGTTCGAATTCGAGCGCACCGCCTCGCGCCTGGTCGAGATGCAGAGCCGCGACTGGCTGGACGGGTGGGCGGAGCGGCGGAAGGACGAGGCGGCGACCGCCGAGGCAAGACAGGCACAGGCGTAGCCAGGACGGCAAGCGCTCTCGGCAGCCTTAAAGCCGATACACATACATCACGAAATCCTCCGCCTTCCCATGCAGCTCCTTTCGCGTTTCATAGAGCGCCCGCGCCGGCTCGTTGTCGGGCTCGGTGCCGACCCAGGCTTCCTCGCAGCCATGCTCGTGGCCGATCTCGAACATGGCGTCGAGCATTTTTCGGGCGATGCCTTGCCGTTGGAACGGCGGCGCCACGCCTACCTCGTCGATGTAAAGCTCGCTTACCTTGTCGGGATGGCGGTGGATGACGGCGGCGCATTGGCCGACGACGGTTTGGTCAATTGTGGCCACGATCATGAAATGGCCGGGCGAGGCGAGATAGGCGGCGAGGCGGTCGGGCCGCACCGGCGCGTCGAACACATCGTCAGCCGCCAGCATCACAAGGGCGTCATCGCCGGGATGAAGTCTTCTGATTTCGACGTTCATTGTGTAAGTTCTCCTCAGTCGGCCCACAAACTTTGACGTTTACGTAATTCCCGATGCATCTAACCGATTGAAAATGTTGGGCTCAAAATAATCGTTTGAATTTCTTCCGTGCCGGAGTTATTCGGTGCGGCCAAATCTCGCGGTTTCCCGCATCCTTTCGGCTTCCCTGGCCCGTCACGACTTCGTCACAGACAAAGGAAAACATCCTCACATGGCACGCAACAAGATAGCGCTCATCGGCTCGGGCATGATCGGCGGCACGCTCGCCCATATGATCGGCCTCAAGGACCTCGGCGACGTGGTGCTGTTCGATATCGCCGAGGGCATTCCGCAGGGCAAGGGCCTCGACATCGCGCAGTCTTCTCCTGTCGACGGGTTCGACTCCAGGCTGACCGGCGTCAACGACTATGCCGGCATCGAAGGCGCGGATGTGTGCATCGTCACCGCCGGCGTGCCGCGCAAGCCCGGCATGAGCCGCGACGACCTTCTCGGCATCAACCTGAAGGTCATGGAACAGGTCGGCGCCGGTCTCAGGAAATATGCGCCGAAGGCTTTCGTCATCTGCATCACCAATCCGCTCGACGCGATGGTCTGGGCGCTGCAGAAGTTCTCCGGCCTGCCGACCAGCCATGTCGTCGGCATGGCAGGCGTGCTCGACAGCGCACGCTTCCGCTACTTCCTGGCCGAGGAATTCAAGGTTTCGGTCGAGGACGTCACCGCCTTCGTGCTCGGCGGCCATGGCGACTCGATGGTGCCGATGATCCGCTATTCGACCGTGTCGGGCATCCCGCTGCCCGACCTCGTCAAGATGGGCTGGACCTCGAAGGAGAAGCTCGACCAGATCGTGCAGCGCACGCGCGACGGCGGCGCCGAGATCGTCGGCCTGCTCAAGACCGGCTCGGCCTATTACGCGCCGGCGGCCTCGGCGATCGCCATGGCCGAATCCTACCTCAAGGACAAGAAGCGCGTGCTGCCCTGCGCGGCGCACCTCTCGGGCCAGTACGGTATCAAGGGCACCTATGTCGGCGTGCCGGTGGTGATCGGCGCCGGCGGCGTCGAGCGCGTCATCGAGATCGACCTGTCCAAGGCCGAGCAGAAGATGTTCGATTCCTCGGTAGCGGCCGTGCAGGGCCTGACCGAGGCCTGCACCAAGATCGCCCCGCATCTCGCCGGCAAGTAAAACGTCCTTCCCCGGAGACCAAGCGCATGAATATCCATGAGTATCAGGCCAAGGCGCTGCTGAAGACGTTCGGCGCGCCGGTCGCAAGCGGCGTTCCGGTGTTCAAGGCGAGCGAGGCCGAGGCCGCCGCACAAGTGCTGCCCGGCCCGCTCTATGTCGTGAAGAGCCAGATCCATGCCGGCGGCCGCGGCAAGGGCAAGTTCAAGGAGCTTGGCCCCGACGCCAAGGGCGGCGTGCGGCTGGCGAAGTCGGCGGCCGAAGTGGTCGCCAACGCCAACGAGATGCTCGGCCACACGCTGGTGACCAAGCAGACCGGTCCGGCCGGCAAGCAGGTCAACCGCCTCTATATCGAGGACGGCGCCGACATCGAGCGCGAGCTCTATCTGTCGATCCTTGTCGACCGTTCCGTCGGCCGCATCGCCTTCGTCGTCTCGACCGAGGGCGGCATGGATATCGAGACGGTCGCGCACGACACGCCCGAAAAAATCGTCACCGTCGCCATCGACCCGGAAAAGGGCGTGAGCGCCGACGACGTGAAGAAGCTCAACGCCGCGTTGAAGCTGGACGGCGACGCGGCCAAGGACGGCGGCACGCTGTTCCCGATCCTCTACAAGGCCTTCGTCGAGAAGGATATGAGCCTGCTCGAGGTCAATCCGCTGATCGTCATGAAGGACGGCCATCTGCGCGTTCTCGACGCGAAAGTGTCGTTCGACAACAACGCGCTGTTCCGCCACCCGGACGTGATGGAACTGCGCGACACCACCGAAGAGGACGAGAAGGAGATCGAGGCGTCGAAATACGACCTCGCCTATGTCGCGCTCGACGGCAATATCGGTTGCATGGTCAACGGCGCCGGCCTCGCCATGGCGACGATGGACATCATCAAGCTTTATGGCGCTGAGCCGGCTAACTTCCTCGACGTCGGCGGCGGCGCTTCCAAGGAAAAAGTCACGGCGGCGTTCAAGATCATCACCAAGGACCCAGCCGTCGAAGGCATCCTGATCAACATCTTCGGCGGCATCATGAAGTGCGACGTCATCGCCGAGGGCGTGATCGCCGCGGTCAAGGAAGTCGGCCTGAAAGTGCCGCTGGTGGTGCGGCTCGAGGGCACCAATGCCGAGCTCGGCAAGAAGATCATCAACGACAGCGGCTTGAACGTCGTCTCGGCCGACGACCTCGACGACGCGGCCAAGAAGATCGTCAAGGCGGTTAAGGGCTGAACAGATGCCCCCGCGCAAGATAAACCTGGTCGAGGCGGCGGATCAGAAGATCACCAAGGTCTTCGATCCGCATATCGCCGGTGACGTGAACGATGCCCAAGCCAAGGTCGCCAAGTTCGGCGAGGTCTTCGACTGGCATGCGCATGAGCATGAAGACGAGGCCTTCCTCGTGCTGCGCGGCAGGATCGCGATCGATTTCCGCGACGGGCCGATCGAACTCGGCGAGGGCGATTTCATCGTCGTGCCGAAAGGCACCGAACACCGGCCGCGCTCGCTCAGCAAGGAGCCTGTCGTGCTGATGTTCGAGCCGGCGACGACGCTCAACACCGGCAATGCCAAGAGCGACCTCACCGTCGCCGATCTCAAGCGGCTGTGACCATGACCGCGCAGTCTTCCACGACCAACGGTTTTTAGAAAAAGGGCCACCATGTCCATTCTCGTCGACAAGAACACAAAGGTGCTGGTGCAGGGCCTGACCGGCAAGACCGGCACGTTCCACACCGAGCAGGCGCTGGCCTATCACGGCACCAAGATGGTGGGCGGCATCCACCCCAAGAAGGGTGGCGAGACCTGGACCGGCGCGAAGGGCGAGAGCCTGCCGATCTTCGCCACGGTGGCCGAGGGCAAGGCAAAGACGGGCGCCAACGCCTCCGTCATCTACGTGCCGCCGGCGGGCGCGGGCGAAGCCATCATCGAGGCGATCGAGGCCGAGATCCCGCTGATCGTTTGCATCACCGAAGGCATCCCCGTGATGGACATGGTCAAGGTCAAGGCGCGGCTCGACCGCTCCACCTCGCGGCTGATCGGCCCGAACTGCCCGGGCGTGCTGACGCCCGACGAATGCAAGATCGGCATCATGCCCGGCAACATCTTCCGCAAGGGCTCGGTCGGCGTTGTTTCGCGCTCGGGAACGCTTACCTATGAGGCAGTCTTCCAGACCACCAATGTCGGCCTCGGCCAGACCACGGCGGTGGGCATCGGCGGCGACCCGGTCAAAGGCACCGAATTCATCGACGTGCTGGAGATGTTCCTCGGCGACGACGAGACCAAGTCGATCATCATGATCGGCGAGATCGGCGGCTCGGCCGAGGAAGACGCCGCGCAGTTCCTCAAGGACGAAGCCAAACGCGGCCGCAAGAAACCGATGGCGGGCTTCATCGCCGGGCGCACCGCGCCGGCCGGCCGCACCATGGGCCACGCGGGCGCGGTGATCTCCGGCGGCAAGGGCGGCGCGGAAGACAAGATCGCGGCGATGGAATCGGCCGGCATCAAGGTTTCGCCATCACCTGCGCGGCTCGGCACGACGCTGGTCGAGGCGATCAAGGGTTAAGGCAGTAGTGAGTAGGCAGCAGCGAACAGGGAAGAACGGGCGAGTAGCAGCTGAGCGGGAATTTCCATCGTTCCACTCACTACTGACTACT
The DNA here is from genome assembly GCF_006442775.1 of Mesorhizobium sp. B2-4-6. Lineage (NCBI taxonomy): Bacteria > Pseudomonadati > Pseudomonadota > Alphaproteobacteria > Hyphomicrobiales > Phyllobacteriaceae > Mesorhizobium > Mesorhizobium sp. B2-4-6. The sequence continues at coordinate 17,603 of NZ_VFVI01000015.1, read as the reverse complement.
CACTATTCCCCTCGAAAGGAGACGGAGCCAGGCTCCGCAGACGAAAATGGCAAGACAAGATCAGGCCAACGACCAATTCTCGCTCACCTCGTTCCTCTATGGCGGCAATGCCGATTATATCGACGCGCTCTACGCCGCCTATGAAGACAACCCCGCCTCCGTCGATCCGGAGTGGCAGGACTTCTTCGCGGCGCTGAAGGACGACGCGGGCGATGTCCGCAAGAACGCCAAGGGCGCCTCCTGGGCGAAGCCGTCCTGGCCGCTGACGGCCAATGGCGAGCTGGTCTCGGCGCTCGACGGCAATTGGGGGCTGGTCGAGAAAGCGATCGAAAAGAAGGTGAAGGGAAAGGCGGTCGTCAACGGCGCCGTGCTTTCCGACGCCGACGTGCACCAGGCAACGCGCGATTCCGTGCGCGCCATCATGATGATCCGCGCCTACCGCATGCGCGGCCACCTGCACGCCAACCTCGACCCGCTCGGCATCGCCAAGCCGCTCGAGGATTACAACGAGCTGTCGCCGGAGAATTACGGCTTCACCGAAGCCGACTACGACCGGCCGATCTTCCTCGACAATGTGCTGGGGCTCGAATTCGGCACCGTCCGGCAGATGCTGGACATCCTGGCCCGTACCTATTGCTCGACGCTCGGCGTCGAGTTCATGCACATCTCCGACCCGGAAGAGAAGGCCTGGATCCAGGCGCGCATCGAAGGCGCCGACAAGGAGATCACCTTCACCGCCACCGGCAAGAAGGCGATCCTGTCGAAGCTGGTAGAGGCCGAGGGCTTCGAGCAGTATATCGACGTCAAGTACAAGGGCACCAAGCGTTTCGGCCTCGACGGCAGCGAGTCGCTGATCCCGGCGCTGGAGCAGATCGTCAAGCGCGGCGGCCAGCTCGGCCTGAAGGAAATCGTCCTCGGCATGGCGCATCGCGGCCGCCTCAACGTGCTTTCCCAAGTGATGGCGAAGCCCCACCGCGCCATCTTCCACGAGTTCAAGGGCGGCTCGGCCGCGCCCGACGAGGTCGAAGGCTCGGGCGACGTGAAGTACCATCTCGGCGCCTCGTCGGACCGCGAGTTCGACGGCAACAAAGTGCATCTGTCGCTGACGGCCAATCCCTCGCATCTGGAAATCGTCGACCCCGTCGTGATGGGCAAGGCGCGCGCCAAGCAGGACCAGCTCGCCGGCCGCGAACGTGGCGAGGTCGTGCCGCTGTCGGAGCGCGCCAAGGTGATGCCGCTGCTTTTGCATGGCGACGCCGCCTTTGCCGGCCAGGGCGTGATCGCCGAAATTCTCGGCCTGTCGGGCCTGCGCGGCCATCGCGTCGCAGGCACGCTGCATTTCATCATCAACAACCAGATCGGCTTCACCACCAATCCGCGCTTCTCGCGGTCTTCGCCCTATCCGTCGGATGTGGCCAAGATGATCGAGGCGCCGATCTTCCACGTCAACGGCGACGATCCGGAAGCCGTGGTGCATGCCGCCAAGGTCGCGACCGAGTTCCGCATGAAGTTCCACAAGCCGGTGGTGGTGGACATGTTCTGCTACCGCCGCTTCGGCCACAATGAGGGCGACGAGCCGGCCTTCACCCAGCCGATCATGTACCGCAACATCCGCACCCATAAGACCGTGGTGCAGGTCTATGCCGACAGGCTGATCGCCGAAGGCCACGTCACCCAGGCCGAGGTCGACAAGATGCGGGCCGACTGGCGCGCGCATCTGGAAGCCGAATGGGAAGTCGGGCAGCACTACAAGCCCAACAAGGCCGACTGGCTGGACGGCGCCTGGTCGGGCCTGCGTACCGCCGACAACCAGGACGAACAGCGGCGCGGCAAGACCGCCGTGCCGGTGCGCACGCTGAAGGAGATCGGCAAGAAGCTGACCGAGGTGCCGAAGGATTTCGAGGCGCACAAGACCATCCTGCGCTTCCTCGAGAACCGCCGCCAGGCGATCGAGTCCGGCGAAGGCATCGACTGGTCGACAGCCGAGGCGCTGGCCTTCGGCGCCATTCTGCTCGATGGCAATCCGATCCGGCTTTCCGGCCAGGATTCGGAGCGCGGCACCTTCTCGCAGCGCCATTCGGTGCTTTACGACCAGCGCGACGAGAACCGCTACATCCCGCTCAACAATCTGTCGGCGGCGCAGGCCGGCTACGAAGTCATCAACTCGATGCTGTCGGAAGAGGCGGTGCTAGGCTTCGAATATGGCTACAGCCTGGCCGAGCCCAAGGCGCTGACGCTCTGGGAAGCGCAGTTCGGCGACTTCGCCAACGGGGCCCAGGTCGTGTTCGACCAGTTCATCTCGTCGGGCGAGCGCAAGTGGCTGAGAATGTCGGGTCTGGTCTGCCTCTTGCCGCATGGCTATGAAGGCCAGGGGCCGGAGCATTCGTCGGCGCGCCTGGAGCGCTTCCTGCAGCTCTGCGCGGAAGACAACATGCAGGTCGCCAACGTCACCACGCCGGCCAACTATTTCCATATCCTGCGCCGGCAGTTGAAGCGCGACTTCCGCAAGCCGCTGATCCTGATGACGCCGAAGTCGCTGCTGCGCCACAAGCGGGCGGTGTCGACGCTGCCGGAAATGTCGGGCGAAAGTTCGTTCCACCGCCTGTTGTGGGACGATGCGCAACTGCTCCCCAACCAGGCGATCAAGCTGGTGAAGGACTCCAAGATCCGCCGTGTCGTGCTGTGCTCGGGCAAGGTCTATTACGACCTCTACGAAGAGCGCGAGAAGCGCGGCATCAACGACATCTACCTTTTGCGCGTCGAACAGCTCTATCCGTTCCCGGCCAAGGCGCTGATCACCGAGCTGTCACGCTTCCGCAACGCCGAGATGGTGTGGTGCCAGGAGGAGCCCAAGAACATGGGCGCCTGGTCGTTCATCGATCCCTATCTCGAATGGGTGCTGGCGCATATCGACGCCAAGCATCAGCGGGTGCGCTACACCGGCCGGCCGGCCTCGGCCTCGCCGGCGACAGGGTTGATGTCGAAGCATCTCAGCCAGCTCGCCGCGTTGCTCGACGATGCTCTCGGCGAATAGGGCGCTTGGTGAATAAGCAGACCTGATTAAACAGACCTCAAGAAGACAACGGACAGGCACATGGCTACCGAAATCCGCGTCCCCGCCCTCGGCGAATCCGTCACCGAGGCGACTGTCGGCAAGTGGTTCAAGAAGGTCGGCGACGCGATCGCCGCCGACGAGCCCCTGGTCGAGCTCGAAACCGACAAGGTGACGGTGGAAGTGCCCGCCGCGGGCGCCGGAACGCTGGCCGAGATCACCGTCAAGGAAGGCGAGACGGTCAATGTCGGCGCGCTGCTCGGCTCTATTTCGGCGGGCGGCGCGGCCCCGGCGACCAAGCCGCAGGCAGTCGCCCAGGCCTCCAGCCCGGATGCCGCATCCACCGGCAAGCAGGCCGCGGCCGAAACCGCCAGGATCGCCGGCGACGCCGGCCAGATCGAGCCGCGCACCATGCCGCCGGCCCCTGCCGCCGCCAAGCTAATCGCGGAGGCCAATCTCTCGGTCGACCAATTGTCCGGCTCCGGCAAGCGCGGCCAGGTGCTGAAGGGCGACGTGCTCGACGCCATCGCCAGGGGCGCGCCGTCGCAGCCCGCCGAGACCCCGAAGGCTGCTCCGGCGCCGGTCGTTGCCCGGGCGCAGTCCTCGACCGAGGATGCGCCGCGCGAGGAACGCGTGCGCATGACCAAGCTGCGCCAGACCATCGCGCGTCGCCTGAAGGAGGCGCAGTCGACCGCCGCCATGCTCACCACCTTCAACGAGGTGGACATGAGCGCGGTGATGGCGCTCAGGGCCAAATACAAGGACGTGTTCGAGAAGAAGCATGGCGTGAAGCTCGGCTTCATGGGCTTCTTCACCAAGGCGGTGACGCATGCGCTGAAGGAAATCCCGGCGGTCAACGCCGAGATCGACGGCACCGACATCATCTACAAGAATTTTGCCCATGTCGGCGTCGCCGTCGGCACCGAGAAGGGGCTCGTCGTGCCGGTGGTGCGCGATGCCGACCAGATGTCCATTGCCGAGATCGAGAAGGAGATCGGCCGGCTTGGGCTGGCGGCGCGAGACGGCAAGCTGTCGGTCGCCGACATGCAGGGCGGCACGTTCACCATCTCCAACGGCGGCGTTTACGGCTCGCTGATGTCGACGCCGATCCTGAACGCGCCGCAGTCCGGCATTCTTGGCATGCACAAGATCCAGGACCGGCCTGTGGTGGTCGGCGGCCAGATCGTCATTCGTCCGATGATGTATCTGGCGCTCTCCTACGACCACCGCATCGTCGACGGCAAGGAAGCGGTGACCTTCCTGGTGCGCGTCAAGGAAAGCCTGGAAGATCCCGAGCGGCTAGTGCTCGATCTGTGATCGGATCGGTCGTGCCGTGAGCAGCCGGCTGGAAAGGTTCGGGTTCGGGCTCGGCCAGACGGTGCGCGGCATGCGGCGGACTTTCCGGTGCGGCACTATCCTGCTTGGCTTCTCCGCCGCCATCCCATCGCCGGCAATCGCCGCCGACTGGGATCCGGCGACGGCGAGCAGCAATTTCGGCATCTTTGCGCTCTCCGATGCGCAATTGGCGGAGCGCAAGATCACCGTCACGCCGATCGGCGAGCTGGAACTGCCGACAGGCGAGATCATCGCCTGCGATCCCCTGATCACGACCGACGACTGGCCGGCGCTGGCCCGCAAGGTGAAGCCGGGGCGCTATCCGGTCATGATGTTCGAGGCGCAGGGCCGCGTCGCCGCCGCATTCCTTCGCTTCCGTTCCGGCGTGCCCGTGCGCTGGGAGCTTGCCCTTCTGCCGGGACAGGACGTTTCGACGCTGAACGGCGACGAGATCTTCGGCTATCCAGTCGATGCCGGCATCGGCTCGTTCATGGACAAGGCCGCGATGGCCTTGATGTCGGCGGCGCAGGACAAGCTCAAGCCGGATCAGAACTATTATGACGATGTGCTGGCGGCGGAGTTCGCGCCCAACCAGGACCGGTTCGTCATGCACCATCCGGACGCCGGCAATCCGGTCAACGTCGCGATGTTCTGGAGCGGCTGGGGCGATGGCTTCTATCCGTCTTTCTGGGGGCTGGACGCGGGCGGCGAGCCGGTGGTCCTGATGACCGATTTCGGCGTGTTGGAAAATGCCGACGGCCGAGAAGGCGACCAGGCCAAGTGATGACGAATGCCGCCGCGCCCATGATCGGATTTGTGGCCGGATCGCTGGCCCTGACGGCGGCGAATTCCGGCGCGCAGGCTGCCTGCCCGATCCAGCTCGCCGTCTATGGCGAGGCGCAGAGCGGCGCCGAGATCGACTTCACCGCGGCCGGCACCTCGGCGACGATGACCAACGCCTTTCGCATGATCCTCGACAACAATGTCGTGCTCGACGGCATCGCGATGTGGACCGAAGGCAGCGCCGCGCGGCCGCATGGCTCGCTGATGTACAAATGCCCGACGGGCGACGTCACCGGCGAGGAGCTTGCCGCCTGCACGGTCTGGGAAGGCGTCGTCTACAGCGCCGACGAGAAGGGCACGATCGGCCTGCTGCCGCCCGAAGGTGCCGATGCGCCGAAAAGCCTGATCTTTCCCGATCTCGGGCCGTCGCTCGAAATGTCGGCCGCTTATGGCCCCGCCGGCTTCTCCAAAGTGCCGTGGGACATCTTCGTGCTGAAAGGCTGCCAGGAATGAGCGTGGACAGGAAGACACTGCTGGTCACGGGCGGCAGCCGCGGCATCGGCGCGGCCATATGCCGTCAGGCGATCGGGGCCGGCTATCGCGTCGCCCTCAACTTCGTCTCCAACCAGGCCGCGGCCGATGCGCTTGTCGCCGAACTCGGCGCAGCGGGCGGCGAAGCCTTCGCCGTCAAGGGCGATGTCGGCAACGAGGCCGATGTCATCGCAATCTTCGAAGCCGTGGACCAGGCCTTTGGCCGGCTCGACGCTTTCGTCAACAATGCCGGCATCGTCGACGTCAAGGCGCGGGTCGACGAGATGAGCATGGCGCGGCTGGAGCGCATGATGCGCATCAATGTCGTCGGCTCGTTCCTGTGCACACGCGAGGCGGTGAAGCGCATGTCGATGAGGCATGGCGGCAAGGGCGGCGCCATCGTCAACATCTCCTCCGCTGCCGCCCGGCTGGGCTCGCCCGGCGAATATGTCGACTACGCCGCCTCGAAAGGCGCGATCGACACCATGACCATCGGGCTCGCGCGGGAAGTCGTGCTCGAAGGTATCCGCGTCAACGCGGTCAGCCCCGGCATCACCGAGACCGAAATCCACGCCTCGGGCGGCCAGCCAGACCGCGTGGCGCGGATGCAGGACGCGCTGCCGATGAAACGCGCGGGAACGGCGGATGAAGTCGCGAGCGCGGTTCTCTATCTTCTGTCGGACGCGGCCTCCTATATAACGGGCACGATCCTCAATGTGAGCGGCGGCCGCTAAAGCAATTCCAGGAAAAGTGCGTAGCGGTTCTCCGGTTCGGAATTGCGTACAAGGAAATAATCTGGAGTGGTTCCTATCCGGACCGCTCCGGTGCCAGGACAAGGAAAAAGACATGGCTTATGACGTCGTTATCATCGGATCGGGGCCCGGCGGCTATGTCTGCGCCATCAAGGCGGCGCAGCTCGGCCTGAAGACGGCGGTGGTCGAGAAGAACGCCACCTTCGGTGGCACCTGCCTCAACATCGGCTGCATCCCGTCGAAGGCGCTGCTCTACGCCTCCGAGATGTTTGCCGAAGCCGGCCACGCCTTCGATACGCTGGGCGTCGAGATACCGGCGCCGAAGCTCAATCTGAAGAAGATGATGGCGCACAAGGACGCGACGGTCGCCTCCAACGTCAACGGCGTCGCCTTCCTGTTCAAGAAGAACAAGATCGATTCCTTCCGCGGCACCGGCAAGGTGGTCGGGGCCAGCAAGGTTTCGGTGACCGGCGAGGACGGCAAGGTCGAGGAGATCGAGACCAAGAACATCGTGATCGCCACCGGTTCGGACGTCGCCGGCATTCCGGGCGTCAAGGTCGATTTCGACGAGAAGGTGATCGTCTCCTCCACCGGCGCGCTGTCGCTGGCCAAGGTGCCGGCCAGCCTCGTGGTGGTCGGCGGCGGCGTCATCGGGCTGGAGCTCGGCTCGGTCTGGGCAAGACTCGGCGCCAAGGTCACGGTCGTCGAGTTCCTCGACACCATCCTCGGCGGCATGGACGGCGAGGTGTCGAAACAGTTCCAGCGGCTGCTCTCCAAGCAAAGCTTCGAATTCAAGCTCGGCGCCAAGGTCACAGGCGTGGCCAAGGCCAAGAAGGGCGCGACCGTCACCTTCGAGCCGGTCAAGGGCGGCGCGGCGGAAACCATCGAGGCCGATGTCGTGCTGGTCGCCACCGGGCGGCGCCCCTATGCCGACAGTCTCGGATTGAAGGAAGCCGGCGTCGAGCTCGACGAGCGCGGCCGGGTCAAGACCGACGGGCATCTCAGAACCAATGTGCCTGGCATCTATGCCATCGGCGACGTCATCGCCGGACCGATGCTGGCGCACAAGGCCGAGGATGAAGGTGTGGCGGTGGCCGAGACGATCGCCGGCCAGGCCGGCCATGTGAATTACGACGTCATCCCGAGCGTCGTCTACACCAGCCCGGAGATCGCCTCGGTCGGCAAGACCGAGGAGGAATTGAAGAAGGCCGGCATCGACTACAAGGTCGGCAAATTCCCGTTCAGCGCCAACGGCCGCGCGCGAGCCATGCTGCACACCGACGGTTTCGTGAAGATACTTGCGGACAAGACGAGCGACCGCGTGCTCGGCGTCCATATCGTCGGCTTCGGCGCCGGCGAGATGATCCACGAGGCGGCGGTGCTGATGGAATTCGGCGGCTCCTCGGAGGATCTCGCCCGCACCTGCCATGCGCATCCGACGATGTCGGAAGCGGTGAAGGAAGCGGCGCTGGCTACCTTCTTCAAGCCGATTCATATCTGATCGCGCTAGGCGCCGAAAACGCTTCGTCATACGCGGGTCAAGACCGAGTATTGAGGAAGGCGTGGTTGCCAAAAACCAAACGGCCCGCCTTTCGGCGGGCCGTTCGTTTTTCAAGCTGTAGCCCGATTACTGAGCCGGTGCAGGTGCCGGAGCAGGGGCCGGCGCGGGTGCAGGAGCTGGCGCGGGAGCCGGGGCAGGCGCCGGGGCCGGAGCGGGTGCCGGCTCAGGGGCTGGGGCAGGCGTTGCAGGCGCAGGAGCCGGCGTGCTGGCTGCCGGCGGCTCGGCCGGGGCCGGTGCATGCTCGCCGCCGCTTCTGCCAAAGACATAATACGCAACAATGGCCAGGATAATAACAACTAGGGCGATCAGCCACCCGCTGCCGCCACCACCCGACTTGGGAGGCGTGCTCGAAGGGGTGAAGGGGTCGTTAGGGTTCGCCATGAAACGTGTCCTCCTTGGATGAAAGTCATCAAAATAACAGCCATCAACGCGCTGAGCCCGCATCGGGTTTCACGCGGACGGACGGAAAGCGCTGAAAAACCGGCGTTTTCAGGTCCGCCAGCCGCCAGACGACTCAGTTGACGGCGGTAACACTATACCCTGCCTTTCGAAAATCCTCGACCAGTCCTTCCGGACCGGGCAGATGCATGGCGCCGACGGCCATGAAAACGTTGCCCTTGGCCAAAATCGGCCCGGCATGCGCCGCCATCACCTTGTTGCGGCTGGTGATCATGGTCTGCTCGAAGGCGGCATAGCCGGCCTTGTCGTCCGCCGTCTCCGGCAGCACGGCCCGGAAGAGCGGCCAGAACATGCCGACCTCGCCACGCTGGTAGAGCACGATCATCGTCTCGTTGACGTCGTTCACCTTGTCGCCGAGCTTCATCGTCTCGACCAGGCTCTTCATGTGGAATTCGAGCGGCAGCGAGGCCATGGCGCGCAACTGATCGACGGCGGTCTCGAGCCCTTCGATGTCTTTTCCCGAAGCCTTGGCGTCCGAGGCAAGCTTGACGTCCAGCACGGGTTCGCCGGCGCTCTGGCGCGCCACCTCGCAGGCCGGCAACGCCATCATCGCCGACAGGATCCACGGCTTCATCTTGGCGACCGTCGCCGGCGGAATGCCGCGCGCGTCGAGCCCCTCGTCCAGCGCCGCCGCATCCTGCGGCGACAATAGCGACGACAGCGTGGTGTTGTCGGTGAACATCATCAAGCCGGGTTCGCTGGCCATGGCGGCCATCATCTTGGCCTTGTCGAGCGCGTCGGTGGTCTCGATGACGATGGTGCCGGCGCCGTCATAGGCCTTCTGCGCGGCCGCCGGCAGCATGGTGACGCGCGTATCGGTCATGTGCATGGTGCCGAACAGATAGGACGGCTTTTCGCCCGGTTTCTCCAGCTTCCAAAGCAGGCCCTTGCCGTTGGGAACGGCCGCCGCCTCGGTCTCGACCTTCTTGAAGGCGGCGGGATCGTTCTTTTCCAGCGCCGTCAAAAGATCGGTGCCGGCGCAATTGGGCGCTCCGGCATGCGCCCGGCCGGCGATCAGCAGAACGACGAGGAAAGACAAGAAAAACAGCAGGTTGAGCGCCGCAAGCAGCTTCAACGAGACAAGAGCCGCGCGGTCGGCGATGGCGATGACGCGTTTCATGGGAAGCGTCTTAGCACCGAAAAGCGGCAAAACGGTTAATTGGGAGACTGAAATTGTCTCTGGTGCGGTGAGCTCTTTTGACGTTCGCTCGGGTTTTCGGAGAGAATGCTTTGGCCGCAACGCTTATCGCTTCGCTCCTTGCTCCGCCCTGGAATGACGAGGTCCGGAGGGCTTCGCGCCATCCCCCAGCGGCTTCAGGCCCTTGGATGCGCCTTCTCGTAGATATCCAGCAGCCTTGCCGTGTCGACGGCGGTATAGATCTGGGTGGTCGACAGGCTGGCGTGGCCGAGCAGTTCCTGGATCGTGCGCAGGTCGCCGCCGCGGCCAAGCAGATGGGTGGCGAAGGAATGCCGCAAGGCATGCGGCGTCGCGGTGTCGGGCAGGTTGAGCGCCGAGCGCAGCCTCGCCATCTCGCGCTGGACGATGGCCGGGTTCAAAGGCCCGCCCCGCGCGCCGCGAAACAACAGGCCCTTCGGATCGATATGATAGGGACAAAGCCTGCGGTATTCGGCAACCGCCCGCAGCGCCACCGGCAGCACCGGCACCAGCCGCGTCTTGCCGCCCTTGCCGGTGACGCGCAGCACCGTGTCCGCCTCCGAAGCGAGATCGGCGCCGGCCAGGCCGAGCGCTTCCGAGATGCGCAGGCCCGAACCGTAGAGCAGCGTCAGCACTGCGGCGTTGCGGGCGGCGATCCATGGCTCGTCCGCGAGCTGGCCTTCCGTCGCCACCACTTGTTTGGCGTCGCTTGCCGTCAGCGGCTTGGGCAGCGATTTCGGCTGGCGCGGCGCGCGCAGAGCGGCCGCGCCGGCGGCGTTGACCAGGCCGCGCCGTTCGAGAAAGCGCAGCAGTGAGCGGATGCCGGCAAGGCCGCGGCCCAGCGTGCGCGCGCCAGCGCCTTCATTGCGGCGCTTGGCGAGGAAGCCGCGCAAATCGGCGGGGCGCAGGTCGGCGATGTCCGAGATGCCTGGAGAACCGCCGCGATGTTCGGTCAAGAAATGCAGGAACTGGCGGGTGTCGCGCTCATAGGCCTCGACCGTCTCCGGCGACAGCCGGCGCTCATGCGCCAGCGTCTTCAGCCAGGTCTGGCGCGCCGCCTGGAGGTCGGGTTTGGCCGGGATGAGGAATTCCTGCATGGCGGCAGTTTCGGGCATGCGGGTTAGGAAGCGGTGAAGAGGCGATCATTGAAATGATGGCCTCAGGGGGGTAGAGCAGGGCAAAGGAAGCGCCGCCGATGTCGAAGCTCGAAAACCCCGTACAGATGGCCGTTATCGGCGCCGCGCACGGCATCAAGGGCGAATTGCGCGTGAAGACCTTCACCGGGGACCCGCTGGCGCTGGCCGACTACGGTCCGCTTTATGCCAAGGACGGCCGCGCCTTCCAGATCAATGATATCAGGCCGGCCGGCACCGTCGTGGTGGTGCGCTTCAAGGGAATCGGTGACCGCAACGCCGCCGAGGCTTTGGCCGGTACGGAGCTTTTCGTCGACCGCTCGGTACTGCCCGACGACGGCGAGGAGGACGAGTTCTATCACGCCGATCTCATCGGTCTCGACGTCAGGGACGATACGGGCGTCATCGGCAAGGTCGTCGCCGTGCATAATTTCGGTGGCGGCGACATCCTCGACGTCACGCTTGCCGGCCGCAAGGGCGTGCTGATCCCGTTCACGCAGGCCGCCGTGCCACATGTTTCGATCGCCGACGGATTCGTGGAGGTCAACCCTCAGGCGGCGGGGCTGGTTGAAGACGAAGAAGACGGCGAAGCGCCCAGGGATGCCGGCTTCGACCCGAAAGGCCGGCCGCGCGGACCGAAGGATGCCGGAGGCAACCGTTGAGCTTTGCCGCTTCGGTGCTGACGCTCTATCCGGAGATGTTCCCGGGCGCGCTCGGCCTGTCGCTGGCCGGCCGCGCGCTGGAGGCTGGCATCTGGTCGCTCGAGGCGATCCAGATCCGCGATTTCGCCACCGACAGGCACCGCACGGTCGACGACACGCCGGCCGGCGGCGGCGCCGGCATGGTGATGCGCGCCGACGTGCTGGCCAAGGCGGTCGACCACGCCGCGCCGCCGGGCGATGAGCGTCCAAGGCTGCTGATGAGCCCGCGCGGAAAACCGCTGACGCAGGCGCGCGTGCGCGAATTGGCCGACGGTCCGGGCGCTGTGATCCTGTGCGGCCGCTTCGAAGGCGTCGACCAGCGGCTGATCGAGGCGCGGGGGCTGGAGGAGGTGTCGGTCGGCGATTTCATCCTGTCGGGCGGCGAGCCTGCGGCGCTCGTGCTGCTCGACGCCGTGGTGCGGCTTTTGCCCGGCGTGATGGGCAATGCGGTGTCGGGTGACGAAGAAAGTTTCGAGAACGGCCTGCTCGAGCATCCGCACTATACGCGGCCGCAGGAATTCGAAGGCAGGCCGATCCCTGACGTGCTGATCTCCGGCAACCACAAGAAGATAGCCGAATGGCGGCGCGCCCAGGCCGAGAAGCTCACACGGGAGCGTCGGCCGGACCTCTTGGCAGCGGGTCAGCCTTTGGTGAAATAGTAAAAGGCGAGAAACAGGCCGACGGCGACGACGAAGCCGCGCACCACGCCTTGCGGCACGCGCTTGGCGATCCAGACGCCGGCGTAGCCGCCGAGCGCGCCGCCGGGGATCATGACGATCGCCTGCGGCCAAGCGACGACGCCGCCCGAAACGAAGACCAGGATGGCGATGGCCGCGATGACCACGGCCAGCATGTTCTTCAGCGCGTTGAGCCGGTGGTAATCGCCGGCCTGGGTCAGGCCGAGCGTGGCCAGCATCATCACGCCCATGCCGGCGCCGAAGAAGCCGCCATAGACGGAGGTCGCGAATTGGGCGAGCGACCCGGCGAGAGAGCCGACCCTGGCTTCGGCGCCGGGCTTGGGCGCCGGTTTCAGCCATGGCCCGGCGGCGAACAGCGCGGTCGCGGCGATCAGCAGCCAGGGCACCAGCGCGCGGAAGGACGGGTTGGAAAGCGCAAGCAGGATGAGCGAACCGGCCAGCGCGCCGAAGGCGGAGATGACGCAGAGCAGCAGCGCCTGGCGCCAGAAATGCCTGATGTCGTCGAGATAGGCGAGCGTCGAGGTGATGTAGCCTGGAAACTGCGTCACCGAGGAGGTGGCATTGGCGACGATCGGCGGCACGCCGACCAGCGTCATGGCGCCGAAGGTGACGAAGGTGCCGCCGCCCGCGACGGCGTTGACCGCGCCGGAGACAAAACCCGAGAGAAAGAGCAAGGCAGCATCGAAAAAAGTCATTTTCCCCGCTTTAGGAAGCTTACAAGCCGCGCGCAACCCGGCACGGCCGCAGTAATGTGGGGCCATGGGGGAAAAAATAAGCCTCAAGGTCCTTTTTGATGCATGTGGCCGTGCCTGAATCGCTCACACTTGCGGGCGACATGCATTAGGGCGTGACAAAGCGGCAAAATGCCTGTATGTGCCCGCCCGAACCGGAAGAACGATCTTTCGGACCCGTCAACAAATGACGGTGTAGCCGTCCCTGCCCGATGTTTCGACAAAGGGCATAGCCGAGCGGTCATTGGAACTGCAAGGCGAGCGTTGGACGCTCTGACTGTCGGAAGAACAAGAAGTGGATATTTGAGATGGATCTCATCCGTCAGCTCGAGGCCGAACAGGCCGCCAAGATCGAAGCCAAGCGCAAGCTGCCAGAATTCCAGCCGGGCGATACCGTGCGCGTCCAGGTGCGCGTCACCGAAGGCACCCGCACCCGTGTCCAGGCCTATGAGGGCGTCGTCATCGCCCGCGCCGGCTCGGGCTTCCAGGAGAATTTCACCGTCCGCAAGATTTCCTACGGCGAAGGCGTCGAGCGCGTTTTCCCGGTCTACTCGCCGATGGTCGAGGGCGTCGAGATCGTGCGCCGCGGCAAGGTTCGCCGCGCCAAGCTCTATTACCTGCGCGACCGTCGCGGCAAGTCGGCCCGCATTTCGGAAAACACCGGCGTGCGCGCCCGCAAGCTGAACGACGAAGAGCGTGATGCTTTGGCCGCCGAGCGCGCCCGCATCGAGGCCGAGAAGGTCGCGGCCGCCCAGGCGCTGGCCGCCGAGACGGCCGCCAAGGAAGCCGCCGAGAAGAAGGCCGCCGCTGAGGCTGCTTCGGCCGAGGCCGCCTCCGCCGAATAAGGCTTCGTCGAAACAGGTTTTGGAAAGGCGGCTACGGCCGCCTTTTTCATTTTCACCGAGCCGTGATCGCCAGCCGCAGGAAAATTGCCTCGCCATCGTTGACGACGAATTATCTTGTACACTAAATAATCGTTTACAAATCAGATGGAGACAAAAATGCCAGCACTTTACAGCACCCAGGCTCATGTCACCGGCGGCCGCGACGGTCACGGCGAGACCAACGACGGCCTGCTCAAGGTCGATCTGGCGATGCCGAAGGAACTTGGCGGCAAGGGTGGCGCCACCAATCCCGAACAGCTTTTCGCCGTCGGCTATGCCGCCTGCTTCGAAAGCGCGGTGCGTTTCGTCGCCCGCCAGCAGAAGCTGCCGTTTGAGGACGCTTCGGTCACCTCCACGGTGAGCCTCTATCCGAACGACCAGGGCGGCTTCCGCCTCGGCGTTTCACTGGCGGCCGAGATCAAGGGACTTGATCAGGCGGGCGCAGAGGCGCTTGTATCCGAAGCGCACAAGATCTGCCCCTATTCCAACGCCATCCGGGGCAATATCGACGTGGCGCTCTCGGCAAAGGCTGCATGACGGCGAAAACCGAAACCATGACCAAGCAAGCCCCGTCGCAGGGCGCCGGGGCGCTCGAGGTGCCGCGCCTCGACCAGCAGCTTTGCTTCGCGCTCTATTCGGCAAGCGGGCTGATGACCAAGCTTTACCGGCCGCTGCTCGATCCGCTCGGCCTCACCTATCCGCAATATCTGGCGATGTTGGCGCTGTGGCAGCATTCGCCGAGCACGATCGGCGAGCTCGGCGCAGCACTTGGCCTCGATTCGGCGACGCTGACGCCGCTGATCAAGCGGATGGAAGCCGGCGGCCTCGTCACCCGCCGGCGCGATAGCGCCGACGAACGCCGGGTGCTGGTCGAGCCGACAGCCAAGGGTGAAGCGCTGCGGGCGAAGATGAAGGACGTGCAGGAGGGGCTCAGCTGCGGCATGCCGCTGGAGCGAGCCGAACTCAAAGCCCTGCACGGCACGCTGACACGACTGGTCGCCGGATTGCGCGAAGCCACGGCCGATCAGGACTGATCGCCGCAACCGCCGTCACCGAAACCATCGCTGAAGAGCACTGGAATCCATATTGGCGCGCCGCGGCAGAGTGAACAGACTTGCAAGGCGCGTGCGGCTCTATCTCTTTGTTTTTACGCAATTCCGAACGGAAAACCGCTTCACACTTTTCCTGGAAGTGCTCTAAAGTCGGCACCGGATTTTTTCCTGGCCGCGAGATTGCAGCGCGGCCTGCACCCTCGGAGATTTGTCATGACCAAGTCGAAACTGCTGGTGGCCGCCATGGTGGCCTGCCTTCTCGCGCCTGTCGCGGCGCTCGCCGACAATTTGCCCGATCTCGGCGGCAAAAAGGTCGTGGTGGTGACGGAAAACGCCTATCCGCCACTGCAGTTCATCGACAAGAAGACCGGCAAGCAGATCGGCTGGGAATATGACGCGATGGACGAGATCGCCAAGCGGCTGAATTTCAAGGTCGAGTACCAAAACACCTCCTGGGACGCGATGATTCAGGCGGTTTCCGACAATCAGTACAACATCGGCATGACCGGCATCACCATCAAGGACGACCGCAAGGAGAAGGTCGACTTCTCCGACCCCTATATGCGCTCGGAGCAATTCATGCTGGTGCGCGGCGATGAAAGCCGCTTCACCGACGCCAAGACCTTCGGCGCCTTCAAGGACGGGCTGATCGGCGCCCAGCCCGGCACCACGCCCTTCTACACCGCCGTCTACAGCGTGCTCGACGGCAACGAGCAGAACCCGCGCATCAAACTGTTCGAGACGTTCGGCGCGACCGTACAGGCGCTGAAGACGGGCGACGTCGACGTCGTGCTCACCGACGGCACCGCCGGCCAAGGCTATGTCGATGCCTCCGACGGCAAGCTGAAGCTGATCGGCGGCCCGCTCGGCACCGAGGATTTCGGCTTCATCTTCCCGAAGGGTTCGGACCTGGTGAAGCCGGTCAATGCCGCGATCGCCGCGCTCAAGGCCGACGGCACGTTCGACAAGCTCAACAAGAAGTGGTTCCTCGATTACAAGATGGGGCAGTAGGCCCTGTTGTCGCGACGGCCGGCAGCTCCTGCGAAGGCATCTATTCACCAGCGTTGGGAACTGATGCCACCCCCATCCACATCCAAATCCGAATTCCCCTGGTGGCTGGCCGCCGCGCTTGCCCTTGCTTTGGCCGCCGCCCTCGCCATTGCCTCCAGCGACCTCTACGCGCAGGTCTTCGCCACCGTCGCCAAGGGCATCGGCGTCACCATCTTCGTCACCGCGGTCGCTTTCGCCTTAGCTTCCGCGCTGGGGCTCGGCATCGCCCTGATGGCGCTGTCGGGGTCGCAATGGCTGCGGCAGATCGCGCGCTTCTATGTCGAGATCATCCGCGGCGTGCCGATCCTGGTGCTGTTGTTCTGGATCGCCTTTGCCGGCGCGCCGGCCTTCGTCGCCGCCTGGAATGCGTTGACCGCGCCGCTGCAGAGCGCCGGCCTAATCGGCGAACTGCTGGTGCGCGACGTGTCGCTGCTCTGGCGCGCCATCATGGCTTTGACCATCGGCTACTCGGCCTTCATCTCGGAAGTGTTCCGCGCCGGCATCCAGTCGGTCGAGAAGGGACAGATCGAAGCCGCGAAGGCGCTTGGGCTAAGCCGGGCGCAGCGCTTCCGGCTGATCGTGTTCCCGCAGGCGATCCGCATGATCCTGCCGCCGCTCGGCAACGATTTCGTCGCCATGGTCAAGGATTCCTCGCTGGTCTCGGTGCTCGGCGTCGCCGACATCACCCAGATCGGCAAGGTCTATGCCGCGGGCTCCTTCCGCTTCTTCGAGACCTATTCGATCGTTGCCTATATCTACCTTATCCTGACCGTCGGCCTGTCGCTGGCGCTTAGGGCGCTGGAACAGCGGCTGCGCCGGCAGCATCAGCAATAGGGGGCGCCAAAGTCGGCGCTACCTCTTTGTTTTTGACGCAATTCCGGACGGAAAACCGGTTCCCACTTTTCCTGGAATTGCTCTACCTTGGTCACGTGCATCCGGCGGAGGAGACGTCCCATGAATTTCGACAAGGCCAATGCGGCGCTGGACTCCGTCTATTCGGCCGACTCGCCGCAAGGACTCGCAAAGGCCTATGCCGACTGGGCCGCGACCTATGACAGCGAGACCGCCTCGCTCGGCTATCTCCTGCCTTTCCTGATCACCGCCTGGGTGGCGCGGCACGTGCCGGCGGGCGAAGGTCCGCTGCTCGACGCCGGCTGCGGCACGGGCCTGTCGGGGCCGTCGCTCAAGGCTCTGGGCTATGGCGACATCGCCGGGCTCGACCTCTCCGACGACATGCTGAAGATCGCCGGCAGCCGCCAGGCCAATGGCAAGCCGGCCTATGGCGAGCTGAAGAAGGCGATGCTCGGCGGTCCGCTGCCTTGGCCGGATGGACACTTCCGCGCCTTCTTCTCGACCGGCGTGTTCACCATCGGCCATGCGCCGGCATCGGGCCTGCATGAGTTGGTGCGCGTCACCGGAAGCGGCGGCCACGCCATCTTCACCGTGCGCGACCAGGTTTTCGAAAGCGGCGGATTCCAGGCCGTGTTCGACGAACTGGCGCGGGCGAACAAATGGCGAGCGGTCGAAGAAAGCCCGTGGTTTCGTTGCTATGCGATCGGCGATCCGGAGGCGCTGGTGAAGACGTTCGTGTTCGAGGTGGTTTGAGCCGTGAGCTCGCCGATCTTGGCTCCCTTCCTCTCCCCCTTGTGGGCAGGGGAATCGCATATGGCGCTTTTGGGGTTGAGTTTAGGCTGAGAAAGGATTCTTTGGAGAGGCAGTTGAGCG
>NZ_VFVI01000014.1:0-161139 GCF_006442775.1 Mesorhizobium sp. B2-4-6 | reverse complement strand
GGCTCACCACGTCGTAAGCGGCTTCCAGTTCCCAGTCCTCGTAGAAGCCGGAGCGGTAGCCGATCATGTTGGCGCGGGGTGGGAAGGTGGGGCCGAAAACCAAGTGGATTAGAAGCCGTTAATTTGTTGCCGAGCTACAACTCGCGCTATCCAAAAAGCCCTTTGCCGAAGCTTTTGATGACGTGGCGGATCCGAATTGTGGCATACATATGTGGTCGATCGATGCGGAGACATTCATGAAGCTGGCGCTCCTTTGTTCGGTTGCTTTTTTGGCAGCCACGTCTCCGGTTCTGGCGGCGGACCTTGTGCAGCCCGTCGCGACAATGCCTTTTTCATGGACCGGCTTCTATGTCGGCGGCCAGGCCGGCGGCGGCTGGAACGACAGCCGCTGGTCGGGCAACGGTTTCCCAACGTTCAACACCAATGGCTCCGGCGGCATTTTCGGCGGCCAGATCGGCTACAACTGGCAGATCGACCAGTACGTAATCGGCATCGAGGGCGACTTCTCGGGCTCGACCGTGAAGGGCGACAATCAGTGCGCCGCGAGCCCAGGCACCACTTGCGAGACCAAGCAGGACTATCTGGGCTCGGTGCGCGGCCGTCTTGGCTATGCAGTCGACCGCTTCATGATTTATGGCGACGCGGGCGTTGCCTTCACCAAGTATAAATTTGCTGAGGTCGACTTGTTTCCGCAATCGTTCGGCGGTGGCTCGCGTGTCGGCTGGACCGCGGGTCTGGGCGTCGAATACGCCTTGACCGATCATTGGACCGCCGGCGTCGAGTGGAACTATTACGACTTCGGCTCCAAGTCCGGTGAAAGCGACCAGCAGCCAGGCTTCTTTGTCGACAACCGTGACACGCAAAATGTCGTTGTCGGCAAGATCAACTACAAATTCTAAGGCAGGTCCAGGAAAGCGCGTGGCGGCTTAAGGCCAACCCTTCGCTTGACAGCCGATGTGCCGATGCCGCACCCTTCCGCGAAAGGTTGGGGACTTTGCCGTGAAGAAAGAATATTCCAAGCCGGCGCTCGTCCGCAAAGGACGGCTCTCAGCGCAGACCGCGCAGCAGGCCGGATCGGATTCGCAGGCGCCGGAGTAAAGCGCGCCCTCCCTTTCGGCTGGACATGTATCGACACATCGGGCGATAAGACCAAGCGTCCGACATTGCAGGCACGCAGTCCGGCGACTGGCGCGTCGCCGCACGGTCGATCCCACAAATTAGTTTGCATGCATATGTTTCAAGCCCCTCCGGTTTCGTGAAGCATTTCACCGTTCGCGCGCAATCCACCGGTTACAGACGCATCGCAAAAGCGGCACCGGGAAGAGGCGGCACCGGTTTCCGCCGCTGATTTATGGGGGTTTCCATGTTCAAAAGTCTTAATCGAATCCGCGCCGCCTTTGCGCAGGCCAGCAAGCGCCGTCGCACGACGCGTGAGCTGAACGAGCTGCCGGCGGAGGTCCAAAAGGACATTGGCTGGCCGGAACAGTCTAACGACCTCGACGAGATCCGGTTGCCGTTCTGATCGCGGCCGCCTGCGGCACTGGCAGACGAATAGGGGGGTTGCTATCCCAGCCACCACCATAAACCGCCGACCGCCAGCGCGATCAGGGCCGCAACGCCGGCAAGCATCAGATAGGATCCCATGATCATCTCGTTGATGATCTTCTTGATGCTGGCGCGGTCGTTGAGATTGGGAAAGGGCTCGTTGGGCAGCGCGACCCCGAGGAAACCGCAGAGCGGCGCCCAGCCGTCGCTGACCTTGAACACCAAAAGCTTCTCCGGCGGCACCGCCGCCTTCACCTCTTCGATATAGGAATTGTAGCGCGCCACCGCCTTATCGCGGTCGTTCATCACGCCCTTCAGCGTTCGGCCCCAGATCAGCTTGCGCGACATATCGCCGAACTTGCGGCCGAAGGGTGTGAGCCATTCCAGCACTTTGAATTGCCAGACATTCTCGGTGAAATAGATCGTGTCGATTGTGCTGTCATACCAGGCTTCGCCTCCGCGCGGATGCAGCGTCAACAGCACTTTAGCGTCGGGATAAGCGGCCATCAGCTCACGCCACACGCAGCAGCCCGGATTGTCGACGGTTGCCCGGTAGTTGGAAAAGACCCGGTTCCAGTCGTGCTGGCTGCCCGGCGGGCTGTTCGCCACCTTGCGCCAGAAGTCGAGGTGGCCCTTGTTGGCCTTGTTGATGATGACTTCCTGCATGTGGTAGCTCGGAAAGCCCAGCCGGTTCAGTGCGGCGAAAGTCGACCACGTGCCGGTGCGGCCGAAACCGGCCCCGATGACTTCGAGTGTCATGCGCGTCCCCCTTGGTCCGGATTGATTTTCTCTCGACGTCCGGTTCTTTGGTCATCATCGTGCGCGCGGCCGGCCGATCGTGCAATGGCTTTCCATTAGCATTTGCGAAAATCTGTGGGCCAAATGTCGCCTCGACGATGCGCCATGACCGTTTTGTGTATTCACGCGAAAGGCGCGGCCTGATAATAGGTCAACCAAACTGACCTAAATAAGCACTGCGGGAGGTGCGCCTTGACCCTGTTGAACCTTCTGGCCTCGCGCTCCTCGCGCATGAAGGCTTCGGAAATCCGCGAGCTGTTGAAGTTGCTCGACCAGCCGGACATCATCTCCTTCGCCGGCGGCATTCCCGACCCGTCGCTGTTTCCGGCCGAAGCCATCGCCGATGCCTACCAGGCGGTGCTGGGCGGCAAGGAGGCGGGGGCCGCGCTGCAGTACCAGGTCAGCGAAGGTTTCCTGCCGCTGCGCAAATGGCTGGCCGCCTATATGGGCAAGCTCGGCGTTCCATGCGACGAGGGCAACATCTTCATCACCTCCGGCTCGCAGCAGGCGCTCGACTATCTCGGCAAGCTGTTCCTGTCGCCCGGCGACACGGCGCTTGTTACCTGGCCGACCTATCTCGGCGCGCTGCAGGCCTTCAACGCCTATGAGCCGCGTTACGACCGGCTGAACACAGCCGGCGGCAACATGACGCCGGAGGCTTATCGCGCCGCGGCGGCCGTCCCCTCTGTTTTTTCGAAAGGGGGCGGCAAGGTGAAGTTCGCCTATCTGGTGCCGGATTTCGCCAATCCGACCGGCAACACGCTGGACGCCAAGCAGCGCGAGGCGGTGCTCGACCTCGCCGGTGAGCTCGACATCGCCGTCATCGAGGACGCGGCCTACCGCGCGTTGCGCTATGACGGCGAAGGCATGCCGCCGATCCTGGCGCTCGACTGCGCCCGCTCCGGCGGCATCGATCATGCGCGCACGCTCTATTGCGGCTCCTTCTCGAAAATCCTGTCGCCCGGCATGCGTGTCGGTTGGGTGTGCGCGCCGCGCCATGTGGTGGAGAAGCTGGTGCTGATGAAGCAGGCTTCCGACCTGCACAGCCCCTCGATCAACCAGATGGTCATGCACCGCGTCGCCGAGACCATCTTCGACGCCCAGGTGGACAAGCTGATCGGCGCCTACCGCAAGCGCCGCGACGCGCTGCTTTCCGCGCTGGAAGCCAACATGCCCGACGGCATTACCTGGAGCCGCCCGGACGGCGGCATGTTCGTCTGGCTGACGCTGCCGGATGGCGCTGACGCCACCGAGCTTTTGGCGCGCTCGGTCAAGGAGGCGCGCGTCGCCTTCGTGCCGGGCAACGCCTTCTACGCCGACGGCACCGGCCGCAACACGCTGCGCATGTCGTTCACCCTTGCCGACGACCGCGCGGTGAACGAAGGCGTGCCGAGACTGGCGAAGCTGCTGCGGGGGGTAAGCCGGCTATCACCTCATTCTCGCGCAGGCGTGATTGGTAGTGCGCAGCCGTGATTGTCCGCGCGGCCGATTCCTCGGCTAGTGTCGCGACCGATCCAACACCCCCTGGATCGACCTGACCTTGGGGTCCCACCTCCATGGTCCGAACGAAGAGCCCCGACGGCCTCCACCGGCGGGGCTTTTTCGTCGTCCAGGCAGGCCGGTCGCGGCAGCTTGCCCTTTTTCGGGCCGCTTTTCCGCTACGCTGCGTTCTCCAGGGAGGATCAAATGACAACCTTGCGTCTCGGCTTCACCATGCTTGTCCTTGTCGCCTCCGCCGGCCATGCGGCGGCCTTCGAGATCTCCAGCCCGTCGGTTTCGGACGGCAAATGGGACGCGAAATATCTCGGCGACAAGGCCGGCTGCGGTGGGCAAAGCGTCTCGATCGCCCTTGCCTGGAAGGATCCGCCCGCCGGCACCAAGAGTTACGCGCTGACCATGTTCGACACCGACGCCAATGGCGGCAAGGGTTTCTGGCACTGGCTGGCCTGGAACATCCCGGCGAGCGCCAAGGGTCTGAAAGAAGGCGCCGGCGCGCAGGGCGGCAAGCGCATGCCCAAGGGGGCGGTGCTCGGCAAGGGCGGCGTCGGCCGCGCCGGCTATTTCGGCCCATGCCCGCCGCCGGGCAGCGGCCAGCATCACTATGTCTTCACGCTCTATGCGCTGGGCGAAAGGACGCTGCGCACGCCGGACAATCCGTTACCGGACATGGTCTCGGTCGCCGCCAAGAGCTCCGCGCTCGGCGTGGCGACGGTGACGTATACGTATGGAAGGTAGCGGGGCGCTGGCGATAGCCAATCTCCCTCACGAGGCGGGAGATCGGCAGCTTCAACGCCTCACTCCGCCGCCTCCAGCTTATCCTGCGTCTTCGTCTCGAAGTCGCTGGCGTCATGGCGCTCGCGCAATTGGAAGGCCGGATCGCCGGACATGCGGTTGACCATGCGGCCGCGGCTTACCGCCGGCCTGGCGTCGATCGCGTCGGCCCAGCGCTGCACGTTCTTGTATTCATGCACCGAGAGGAACTGCGCGGCGTCGTTGTAGCTGCGGCCCTTGGCCAGCCCGCCATACCA
Organism: Mesorhizobium sp. B2-4-6; assembly: GCF_006442775.1. Classification (NCBI taxonomy): domain Bacteria; kingdom Pseudomonadati; phylum Pseudomonadota; class Alphaproteobacteria; order Hyphomicrobiales; family Phyllobacteriaceae; genus Mesorhizobium; species Mesorhizobium sp. B2-4-6. Next base: position 156,268 of record NZ_VFVI01000014.1, on the reverse strand, counting down.
GGGCCACACTGCCATGTCGGCGATGGTGTAGTCCGGGCCGGCAAGATACTCGCTCTCGGCCAGCCGGCGGTCGAGCACGTCCATCTGCCGCTTGGTCTCCATGGCGAAGCGGTCGATCGCATATTCGATCTTGTGCGGCGCATAGGCGTAGAAATGGCCGAAGCCGCCGCCGAGATAGGGCGCCGAGCCCATCTGCCAGAACAGCCACGAAAAGGTCTCTGCCCGCGCCGCGCGCTCGGTCGGCAGGAACGCGCCGAATTTTTCCGCGAGATAGGTGAGGATCGAGCCGGATTCGAACACGCGCACCGGCTTCGGCTCGCTGCGGTCCATCAGCGCCGGGATCTTCGAGTTCGGGTTGACCCCGACGAATCCGCTGCCGAACTGGTCGCCATCGCCGATCTTGATCAGCCAGGCATCATACTCTGCGCCCTTGTGGCCGAGCGCCAGCAACTCCTCCAGCATGATCGTAACCTTCTGGCCGTTGGGCGTGGCCAGTGAATAGAGCTGCAGCGGGTGCTTGCCGACCGGCAGTTCCTTCTCATGCGTCGGGCCTGCGATCGGCCGGTTGATCGAGGCGAACTGACCACCATTGGGCTTGTTCCAGGTCCAGACTTTCGGTGGGGTGTATTCGTCCATGTTGGCGGCCCTGTGTTTCGTAAGCGGCGGGAAGTCCGCCACGGATGCCGCTAGACTTAGGTGCGGTTCCGCGCGCGTCAAAGAAAAAAGTTCAATCTTCGTTGAACTTGCGCTTGTGCCAGCGCCTTTCCCTTTTCCCGTGTGGGAGAAGGTGGATTGGCGCGCGGCGCCGAGACAATTGAAGTGTTTCCAGCGGAGCGTTGCGTCTGTGCTCTCTGGAGCCCCTCATCAGTCGCCTTCGGCGACACCCTCTCCCACAAGGGGGCAAGGGGGAAATCCGCCCTTGCGCCGCGCTCCTTCGGCCATACTTATAGGCAAAGACCCCGCAATGCAGGATGGATCGATGACCATCGAGAAAATTTCGCGCTCCGTCGTCGCCGTGCGCGCCACGGTGCCGGACGACGCTTTCACCGCCAATGCGCTGGGCACGCGTCGCGAAGGCAGCGGCGTGGTGATCCGCGACAATGGCCTGGTGCTCACCATCGGCTATCTCATCACCGAGGCCGAGGAAGTGTGGCTGACCGACCAGGACGGCCGCGTGGTCGCCGCGCACGCGCTTGCCTATGACCAGGAAACCGGCTTCGGCCTTGTTCAGGCGCTGTCGCCGCTCAACCTTGCGGCTGTGCAGTTCGGCAATGCCAGGAAGACCAATATCGGCGATGCCGTGACGCTCGCCGACGGCATCGGCCAGCAGGTCGACGCTCACATCGTCACCAAGCAGGAATTCGCCGGCTACTGGGAGTATCTGATCGACGAGGCGATCTTCATTGCGCCCGCGCACCCGTCCTGGGGCGGGGCCGCGCTGTTCGATCGCAACGGCAAGCTGCTCGGCGTCGGATCGCTGCGCCTGCAGATGAGCCGCGCCGGCGAGGTGGCCGACATCAACATGGTCGTGCCGATCGATCTTCTGACGCCGATTCTCGACGATCTCATCAAGCGCGGCCAGGCGGCCAAGGCGCCGCGTCCGTGGCTCGGCGCCTTCTCGGCCGAGTCGAACGGCATGGTGGTGGTGATGAGCGTGGCCGAAGGCGGCCCGGCCGCCCAGGCCGGCCTGCGCCAGGGCGATATCATCTCCGACGTGCGCGACGGCGAAGTCGACGGCCTGGCCGATTTCTACAGAAAACTCTGGCAGAACCCGGCTGGCGCTGAAATTCCGCTGCGCGTCGTGCGCGACGGCCGCGAGACCTGGCTGCGCGTCAAATCCGCCGACCGCAATTCCTTCCTGAAGAAGCCGCAGCTGCAGTAGGCTTGAAGCGCTTCAGTTCAGCCGCGCGCTGGCGAGAACGACGAGGTTGTTGTCGGGGTCGCGCATGCGCATGATGTAGAAGTCCTTCGCATCCTCGACCGGGCCTGGATTTAGGCCGGCATCGGTCAGGCGTTTGCGCTCCGGTTCGAGTGGCAACACTCCGATGGTCAGCGTGCTTGTGCCCGCCTTGTCCTTGTCCTCGAAGAGTTGCACTTCCGCGCTGTCGGTGAACTGCCATTCCACCAGCCCAGCCATCGGTCGGCGGGCAGGGGCCTTGCCGAACAGTTTTTGGTACCACTTCACGCTGGCTTCCAGATTGGAACAACTGACGTGGGCGAAGATCGTCTCGATACCCATTTGGCGCTTCCTCGGTTTGGATTAGGCAGGAACGCGGCGCCGAGCCGGTGCGTTCCGAAAAGCGTCACTGCCGACAGAAACTGGCACCAGCCGTCGCTACAACCGCTGCGGAATCGTCCACACTGGTGGCGACGAAAGACGAGGTGACGATGGCTCCGATCAAGGTCGACCCGGACAAGGTGCGCGAGTTCCCCGATGCCGAAAGCTTCCGTGCCTGGCTGGCCGACAACCACGCCTGCGAAAGCGAGGTCTGGATCAAGGTCCACAAGGTCGGGTCGGGGCTGGCGTCGATCACGCCGAAGGAGGCGATCGACGTCGTGCTCTGCTTCGGCTGGATCGACGCGGTGCGCAAGTCGCTCGACGAGAAGAGTTTCCTGCAGCGCTACACCCCGCGCGGCAGGAAGAGCATCTGGAGCAAGATCAACATCGACAATGTCGCGCGCCTGATCGAGGCGGGCCGTATGACCAGCCACGGCTTGCGCGAGGTCGAGGCGGCCAAGGCCGACGGCCGCTGGGAGCGGGCCTATGGCGGGTCGAAGGAGATGACAATCCCGCCCGACCTGCAGGCAGCGATCGATGCCGAGCCGAAGGCGAAAGCGATGCTGGAAAAGCTTTCGGCGCAGAACCGCTTCGCACTCGCTTTTCGCACCCATAACATGAAGACCGAGGCGGGCCGAAAGAAGAAGATCGCAGATCTGGTGGCGATGCTGAAGCGCGGCGCGACGATCCACCCGCAGAAGAAGAAGCCGTAGACGCAAACAAAAACGCCGCCCGGAAGGAGGGCGGCGTTTTCGGGAAGCGATGATCCTGAACCCTTTGCAAGCGGTCCCGGATCATCCGGTCATGAAGTTCGAAACGCGTCAGGCCTTATGCGGCCTTCTTCGCAACATGCTTCTTCACATGGTGCTTGCGCACGTGATGCTTCTTCACGTGATGCTTCTTGGCGTGATGCTTCGAGTGCTTCTTCACGTGATGATGCTTACGGGCATGATGACGGTGATGCTTCTTGTGCGGGCCATTGCTGGCCGGCTTGGCGGCATCGGTCGCTGCCGGCTTCGCGGCTTCAGTGGTCGCGGCCGGAGCAGTCGTAGTCGTGGTGGTCGTCGCGGCGGCGTTGGCTTCGGTGGTGCCCAGCGCAGGCACCGCGAAAGCGAGCGCGACGGCAAGGCCGAGCGCGGAAAGAACGGTCTTTTTCATAATCGGCATTCCTTGGTTAAGAACAATGTCCTGTGTCGCGCGCCGCAAATCATCGGCTGCTCCGCTGCCGCTTATGACAGGCGCTCTTTTCGCGAGTTTTTCCCGACTGTTGAATCTTGTTTCTGGATTGTGTCCGGTAAAACTGGCGCGCCTTCTCGACGGTGATGTGGACGACGCTGGGCAGCGAGGCGCATCGCGCCGGCGACCGCATCGGCGACGATGCCGGAGCGCTGGCGCTCGCGGAGCAACTGGTGACGGACGCCGGCTTCGACCCGATCGTCGTCGGCACGCTGCCCGAAGCCAAGCGTTTCGACCCCGGCATCCAGGTCTTCGACAGCAACACGAGCGGCCGCGAGGCGAGGGGCGTTGATCGGCCTCGGTTGAGGCTGCCGGAAGGTCACGCTGCCGTGACCCAACGCCATGCTACGAAAATAGCATTCTCGGCCTGTGAAAGGTGGTGCTAGGCTCGTGCCCGTGCACCCAAGGCACGCCGCGGCCCAGTCCGCAAAACAGGAGGGCCCGCGAGAGGAGGAGCGGCAAGGCGGGATCGAGGCTCCAATCCAAAATCCGAAGGAACTGTTGAACCATCGCGAGGCAGCCGCGTTTCCCGTGGTTGGCCACAAGGGAGGAACCACCAGTGAAAGCATCCTATCTCGTCTCGGCCGCGCTTTTTGCGGCATCCGCAATGCCGGCCGCGGCCGGCGAAATCTCCGACGGCAAGGTCAAGATCGGCATCCTCAACGACCAGTCGGGCGTCTATGCGGATTTCGGCGGCAAGTGGTCGGTCGAGGCCGCCAAGATGGCGGTCGAGGATTTCGGCGGCAAGGTGCAGGGCGCGCCGATCGAGATCGTCAGCGCCGATCATCAGAACAAGCCCGACATCGCCTCCAACATCGCGCGCCAGTGGTACGACACGGAGCAGGTCGACGCGATCATGGAGCTCACGACGTCTTCCGTGGCCTTGGCCGTCCAGGGGCTTTCCAAGGAAAAGAAGAAGATCGACATCGTCACCGGCGCAGCCTCCACCGACCTCACCGGCAAGCAGTGCTCGCCCTATGGCTTCCACTGGGCCTATGACACCCATTCGCAGGCTGTCGGCACCGGCGGCGAGTTGGTCAAGCAAGGCGGCGACAGCTGGTATTTCATCACCGTCGACTACGCCTTCGGCTATTCGCTGAAGGACCAGACCGCCAAGCTGGTCGAAGCCAGCGGCGGCAAGGTGCTGGGCGAGGTGCGCTATCCGCTCGGCTCCACCGACTATTCCTCCTTCCTGCTCCAGGCGCAGTCCTCCGGCGCCAAGATCGTCGGGCTTGCCAATGCCGGCCTCGACACCTCGAACTCGATCAAGCAGGCGGCGGAATTCGGCATCGTCGCCGGCGGCCAGCGGCTGGCGGCGCTTCTCTTCACGCTCGCCGAAGTGCATGGGCTCGGCCTCCAGGCGGCGCAGGGCGTGGTGCTGACCGAAGGCTTTTACTGGGACCGCGACGACAAGAGCCGCGAATTCGCCCAACGCTTCTTCAAGCGCACCAACCGCATGCCGAACATGATCCAGGCCGGCACCTACTCGGCGGTGACGCAGTATCTGAAGGCCATCGACAAGGCCGGCACCGACGAGACCGAGGCCGTGGCCAAGGAACTGCATGAAATGCCGGTCAACGACGTCTTCACCGCCAACGGCAAGGTGCAGGCCGACGGCTCGATGGTGCACGACATGTATCTCTACCAGGTCAAGAAGCCGGAAGAGTCTAAGAAGGACTGGGACTACTACAACTATCTGGCGACCATTCCGGGCGACAAGGCCTTCATGAAGGCCGAAGACAGCGGCTGCCCGCTCGTCACCAAGTGACGCTCGACACCGCTACCGCCGTCCGGCCGGACAGCACGGATCAGATGCCGCGGGTGGTGCTTTCCGCCCGCGGCCTCAGGCGCGACTTCGCCGGCTTCGTCGCGGTGAAGGATGTCGACCTCGACGTCCATCATGCAAAAATCCATGCGCTGATCGGCCCGAACGGCGCCGGCAAGACCACGATCTTCAACCTGTTGACCAAATTCCTGCAGCCGACCAGCGGCAGGATCGAATTGCTCGGCACCGACATCACCCGCACGCCGCCGGCTAAAGTGGCGCGCATGGGCCTCGTTCGTTCCTTCCAGATATCGGCGATCTTTCCGCATCTCTCCGTGCTCGACAATGTGCGCGTGGCGCTGCAGCGTCCGGGCGGGCTCGGCTACCAGTTCTGGCGCCCGGTCGCCGCACTGGATCAGCTCACGCCAAGGGCGAGCGAGCTGCTCGCCATCGTAGGTCTTGACGACGCGGCGCATCGGCTCGCCGGCGATCTTTCCTACGGCCGCAAGCGCGTGCTGGAGATCGCGACCACGCTGGCGCTCGACCCGAAAGTGCTTCTGCTCGACGAGCCGATGGCCGGCATGGGACATGAGGATGTCGGCATGATCTCCGGCATTATCCGCTCGTTGGCGAAGGACCGCGCCGTGTTGATGGTCGAGCACAATCTCACCGTGGTTGCCGACCTCTGCGACTGGATAACCGTCATGCAGCGCGGCCAGGTGCTGGCGGCCGGCGACTACGCCGCCGTCAGCCAGGACGAGCGCGTGCGCGTCGCTTACATGGGGACAGCGCACGAAGAGGGCGGGGCATGAGTGAGCCGCTGCTTGCCGTGCGCGACCTCCACGCCTGGTATGGCGAAGGCCATGCGCTGCACGGCGTCGACCTCGATGTCAGGCGCGGCGAGACCGTCACGCTGCTCGGCCGCAACGGCGTCGGCAAGACGACGACGCTGCGCGCCATCATGGGCCTGATCCGCAAGCGCACCGGCTCCGTCACCTTCAACGGCAAGGACCTGATCCACCTGCCGCTTCACCGCGTCGCGCATCAGGGCATCGGCTTCGTGCCTGAAGAGCGCGGCATCTTCGCCACCCTTACCGTCGACGAGAACCTGATCCTGCCGCCGGTCGTGGCCAAGGGCGGCATGAGCGTGGAAGAAATCTTCGAGCTCTTCCCCAACCTCAAGGAACGCCGCGACAGCCAAGGGACAAAACTATCCGGCGGCGAACAGCAGATGCTGGCGATTGCGCGCATCCTGCGCACCGGCGTCGAGATGCTTTTGCTCGACGAGCCGACCGAAGGCCTGGCGCCGGTCATCGTCCAGCGCATCGGCGAATTGCTGGCGACGCTGAAGAAGCGCGGCATGACCATCCTGCTGGTGGAACAGAACTTCCGCTTCGCCGCCCGCATCGCCGACCGCTTCTACCTGATGGACCACGGCAAGGTGGTGGAAGGATTCCCGATCGGGCAGCTTTCCGCGCACACCGACAAGCTGCACGAGGTGCTGGGGGTATGAGCGCGCCATGTTGACGGTCTTCGGCATCCCCATCCAGGCCTTGCTCGGACAGCTGCTTGTCGGCCTGATCAACGGCTCCTTCTACGCCATGCTCAGCCTCGGCCTCGCTGTTATCTTCGGCCTGCTGCGCATCATCAATTTCGCCCATGGCGCGCTCTATATGCTGGGTGCCTTCATCGGCTATCTGCTGCTGGTGCATTTGGGCATCGGCTACTGGCCGGCGCTGGTCCTTGTGCCGCTTATCGTCGGCCTGTTCGGCATGGCGGTCGAGCGCGTTGCCTTGTCGCGGCTCTACCGCCTCGACCCGCTTTACGGCCTGCTCTTCACCTTCGGCCTCGCCTTGGTGATCGAAGGCGTATTCCGCTATTACTACGGCGTCTCGGGCAATCCCTATGCCGTGCCGACGCTGCTCGCCGGCGGAACCAATCTCGGCTTCATGTTCCTGCCCAACTACCGCGGCTGGGTGGTGGTGGCTTCGCTCATCGTCTGCATCGGCACCTGGCTGCTGATCGAAAAGACGAGGCTCGGCTCCTATCTGCGCGCCGCCACCGAGAACCCGCAACTGGTGCAGGCCTTCGGCGTCAACGTGCCGTTGCTGCTCACGCTCACCTACGGGCTGGGCGCGGCCCTTGCGGGGCTCGCCGGCATTCTCGCCGCTCCGGTCTACCAGGTCAGCCCGCTGATGGGCTCGGACCTGATCATCGTCGTCTTCGCCGTCGTCGTGGTCGGAGGCATGGGCTCGATCCTGGGCGCCATCGTCACCGGCTATATGCTCGGCCTCGCCGAGGGCCTGACCAAGGTTTTCTATCCCGAGGCCTCGAACCTCGTCGTCTTCGTCATCATGGTGATCGTATTGCTGCTCAGGCCCGCCGGCCTGTTCGGAAGGGATGCCTGAGATGAGCGAGGCGACCCTTCACGCAGAACGCGCCGCCACCTCGCTCAGGCTCGAACGGGCACTGATCGCGCTGGGCATCGTGGCGCTGATCGCCGCGCCCTTCTTCGTCTATCCGATCTTCGTCATGAAGATGCTCTGCTTCGCCTTGTTCGCCTGCGCCTTCAACCTCTTGCTCGGCTACACCGGCCTGCTCTCCTTCGGCCACGCCGCCTTCTTCGGCGGTGCGGCCTATTTCTGCGCCTACGCCGTGAAAGCTTGGGGCTGGCCGCCGGAGGCAGCCATCCTGCTCGGCACCGCGGGTGCCGCAGGCATGGGCCTCGTCATGGGCTTCCTCGCCATCCGAAGGCAGGGCATCTATTTCTCGATGATCACCCTTGCGCTGGCGCAGATGTTTTATTTCTTCTGCGTCCAGGCGCCCTTCACCGAGGGCGAGGACGGCATCCAGGGCGTGCCTCGCGGCCACCTCTTCGGCGTCGTCGACCTCAACGTCACCATGAACATGTATTTCTTCGTGCTTGCCGTCTTTCTCATCGGCGTGTTCGCCATCTGGCGCATCGTCAATTCGCCCTTCGGCATGATCCTGCGCTCGATAAGAGAGAACGAGAACCGCGCCATTTCGCTCGGCTATTCCGTCGGCCGCTACAAGCTCGCCGCCTTCGTCATGTCGGCGGCCCTTGCCGGCTTCGCCGGCGCGACCAAGGCGATCGTCTTCCAGTTCGCGACCCTCACCGACGTCACCTGGCAGATGTCGGGCGAGGTGATCCTGATGACGCTGCTCGGCGGCATCGGCACCATGGTCGGCCCGGTGGCCGGCGCCGGCCTTGTCGTCGGCCTGGAGAATACGCTTGCCACCTCCGGCTTCCCGGTGACCATCGCCACCGGGCTGATCTTCATGATCTGCGTGCTGATCTTTAGGCGCGGGATTGTCGGGGAGATTTATGCAAGATGGCTGGGGCGCGCCGAAGCCGGCAGCGACACGCATTGATGCCATGAGCGATCAACTGGCGACGTCAGGAATTAGGCCGCGCGCTTCGGTTCGACCGCGAATGGACTGAGCCCGAGCCAGGTTTGCATCTTCCTGCCGATGGCCTTGTCGCCGGTCAGTACGACCTTCACGCCGGCCGTCTCGACGGTCAGCAGGCCCATCCAGATTGCGGTCATCGTGTGGAGATCGGTCGACACGTAGAGGTCGACCTCGAAGCCTGGATCGTACCAGCAAAGATCGACCTCGCCGTGCTTCTCGACGATCAGCCACCACGAGCGTTTCGAAGCCGGGAGATCCTGATACAGAAATTGTATCACGGTTCTTCCCTCGGGCAGCGGCGAGGGGTTCAGATTACGCCGCATATCCCACATCAGCAGGGACGGATCGAGGTTCTTCAACGACAGCCGCGACTCGACCCATTTCTGTCCCCAAAAGCCCATTGCCTCGACGACCGGGCGCAAATCGCGTCCCGCCTCGGTCAACCGATAGTCGAAGATACCCTTCTCGCCGGGGACTTCCCGGCGCTCCACGATCCCCGCCAGCTCCAACTCCTTCAGCCGTTGCGACAGAAGGGTCGGCGACATTTTCGGCACGCCACGGCGCAGGTCGTTGAAGCGGGTCGAGCCTGCCACCAGCTCGCGCATCAGCACCATCGTCCAGCGGGTGCACAGCACCTCGGCGGCCATCGATAGCGGGCAGAACTGCTTGTATCCGTGCTGGGCCATGATCTGTGTCCTCCCTCGAAGTTGGGTGGAACATTAGACGTTCATGAATGAAGCGGCGAGTACAGAAACTGTACCGGCCCGGTACAGATCGCGGACTGGTTGGCGCGAGCCCTGCCGTGCGAGCCGTTTTGGCCGACGCACGGGATACCCTGTGCGCAGCAACCAGGAGACTGACCATGACCGCTTACCTTATCGCGGATATCAAGGTGAAAGATCCGAAATGGATACCGGACTACGCCGCGACCGTGCACGACCTCGTTCACAAGCACGGCGGCAGATATCTGGCGCGCAGCGGCAATGTGAAGACGCTCGAGGGCAAGCCGCTCGACACGACGCTGATCGCCCTGATGGCCTTCCCGTCGGAAGCGGCGGCGCACGCCTTCACCAGCGATCCGGCCTACGCCCCCTTCGTGTCGGCCCGCCAGGGCGGCAGCGACAGCCGCTTCCAGCTGATCGACAACACCGACCTGGCCGGAACGATTTCGTACCTGCCGAAGGGATGATCGGCAGCCGCCGCATCCAATCCGGGATCATCAAGCACAAACAGCCACGGCGCTTGCCTGTCGCGCCGCCGTATTGTCGGCGGCCGGCCAGCCGTGCTTTTCAGGAAGAACGGAACGAAAATGACACCACACTTTTGTAACAGGCTTCTCATGGCAGCGGCCGCGCTGACGGCCTTTACGACCTTCGCCCAGGCGCATCAGGACGCAGCTGCGTCCGTGTCGGGCGCCAGCCCGCTGGCCGACAAGGTGCGAGCGGCCAACAGCCGCTTTCTCGACGTCAAGGCCGCTACGGCCGAGGGCTATGCGCCCATTCCTTGCGCCAGCGGCGTCACCGGCGGCGCCATGGGCATCCACTACGTAAACGGCGAGTATCTGAAGGACGACAAGATCGATATCGCCCGTCCGGAAGCGGTCATGTACGAGCCGATGGCCGACGGCGCGCTGAAGCTGGTGGCGGTCGAATACATCACCTCGAAGGGACCGGCGTCGCTCGACGGCCAGCTGTTCAACTTCAACAGCGCGCCCAATCGCTACGGTCTGGGCGAGTTCTACGAACTGCATGTCTGGGCCTGGAAGGGCAACCCGACCGGCACCTTTGCCGACATGAACCCGAAAGTGTCGTGCGAACACGCGGCGTCGCCGACCCAGTAGACGCTGGAGATCGGCGAAAGCCAGGACGACAGCCGATCTCCCCCTTGTTGGGGAGGTCGGCAGCTTCGGCGCCTCACTCCACCGGCACTTCCAACCCTACCTTCACCCGATCCATCGCGACAAACGTCCGGAACCGTTTCACATTGTTGTTCTCGAAGAACAGCCGCCGGGTCAGCGCTTCGTAGTCGGCCATCGTCGCCACGGTGACGACGAGGATGAAATCGGCCTCGCCGGTGACGTAATAGCATTGCTGCACCTCGGGCACTTCGGCAAAGCCGCGCTTGGCGGCATCGATCAGCTCGGCGCGCTCGCTCTCCACCTCGACCTCGACGAAGATGGTGATCGGATGGCCGACCTTGGCAGGATCGACCAGCGCGACATTGGCGCGGATGACGCCGGTCTCCTCCATGCGCTTGATGCGCCGCTGCACGGCCGGCGCCGAGAGGTTCACTGCTTCGCCGATCGCGCGCTGCGGCGTGGTGTTGTCCTTCTGCAGGATGGCGAGAATGGCGCGGTCGAAGGCGTCGAGGTCGGGCAAAACAGGCATGGCAGCGTTCCAGACGAAACAAACTTGCATTTCAAGCCCCAAAACAGAGCGCTTCTCTCGCCTCGCTTGCAATAAATTTCAACGCATCGAGATGGAGAAAGGCCGACCCATGTTCCTGCTCAACCGCCACCCGGATCATCGCCAGCCGCTGACCGAGGAAGACGCCGCGACGCTTGGGCTCGCCGGCGCCGGGGAGGCCGAGCGCTTCCTTGCCGCGCGCGACAACAATGCCGAGACGCCGCTTCATGCCTTGCCGGCGCTGGCGGGCGAACTCGGCATCGGCTCAGCTTACATCAAGGACGAGGGCAAGCGCCTCGGCCTCGGCAGCTTCAAGGCGCTCGGCGGCGCCTATGCCGTCATGCATCTGGTGCTGGAGGAGGCCGGCAGGCTGCTAGGCCGCGCCGTGGATGTCGGGGAACTGCACAAGCCGGAGGTGAGGGCGATCGCCGCGCAAATGACCTTCGCCTGCGCCACCGACGGCAATCATGGACGCTCGGTGGCGCAGGGCGCCGGCCTTGTCGGCGCGCGCTCCGTCATCTTCGTCCATTCCGGCGTCAGCGACGAACGCGTGGCGGCCATCGCCCGCTTCGGCGCCGAGATGGTGCGCGTTGCCGGCGACTACGACCAGTCGGTCAGGGAAGCCGCCCGCGTTGCCGCCGAGCGCGGCTGGACCGTCGTCTCCGACACGTCCTGGCCGGGCTATGAGCGCATTCCAGGACTGGTGATGCAGGGCTATACCGTGATCGTGGGCGAAGCGCTGAAGCGTTTGCCTGAGCCGCCCACCCACGTCTTCCTGCAGGCTGGCGTCGGCGGCTTCGCCGCGGCGGTGGCCGGCCATCTCGCCATCAGGCTTGGCGAAGATCGGCCGAAGACAATCGTGGTCGAACCCGCGCGGGCGGCGTGCGTCTACGCCACCGCCAAGGCCGGCCGCCCGGTGGCCATCGCGCACAGCAAGCCCACGGTGATGGCGATGCTCGAATGCTATGAGCCGTCCTTGGTCGCCTGGCGGGTGCTGTCGCGGATCGGCGATGCTTTCATGACGGTCGAGGAAGAGGATGCGATCTCGGTGATGAACCGCCTGGCGCGACCCCAGGCGAACGATCCGGCGATCGTCTCCGGCGAGAGCGGCGGGGCAGGCCTCGCCGGGCTGATCCGCGCTGTCGGCGACAGGAAGATACGGGCGGCGCTCGGTCTCGACTCCAACTCCCGCGTGCTGATCGTCAACTCCGAAGGCGCGACGGATCCCGGCCGCTATGCCGAGCTGGTCGGCATGGCGCCGGACGAGGTCGCAAACGCAAGGCAGCCGGCATGAGCAATCTGACGATCAACGCCGACCGGCTTCTAGGCCGTATCGAGGAACTCGGCGGCATCGGCCGCGACGCTCAGGGACGGCTCGTGCGCGTCGCCGCTTCCGACATGGACAAGCTTGGTCGCGACCGCCTCGTCGGCTGGCTGGAAGAGGCAGGGCTTGAGGTCGCCGTCGACCGCATCGGCAACATTTTCGGCATTTGGAAGGATGGCGCCAACGAAAGCCAGGCGCCGCTCTTGCTCGGCTCCCACATCGACACGGTGATCGACGCCGGCATCTATGACGGCTGCTATGGCGTGCTTGCCGGCCTCGAAGCGATCGAGAGCCTGAAGGAGGCCGGCTTCGCGGCGGCGCGCCCGCTTGTCGTTGCCGCCTTCACCAATGAGGAGGGCGTGCGCTTTTCGCCCGACATGATGGGTTCGCTGGTCTTTGCCGGCGGCCGCGACCTCGGGGAAGCGCTGGCCTCGGTCGGCACCGACGGCACGGTGCTGGGCAAGGAGCTTGAGCGCATCGGCTATGCCGGTAACCATGAGCCCGGCTTCCTCAAGCCGCATGCCTATGTCGAATTGCATGTCGAACAGGGGCCGGTGCTCGAACGCGAAGGCATCGCCGTCGGCGCGGTCGAAAACCTGCAGGGCATTTCGTGGCAGCGCGTCACCATCGACGGCGAGGCCAACCATGCCGGCACCACGCCCATGTCGATGCGCCGCGATGCCGGCGTCGCCGCCGCGCGGGTGATCGGCTTTCTCGCGGACCGGGCCAGTGCGTCGTCGACGCGCACGGTCGCGACCGTCGGCACCATCGCTTTCGAGCCCAACGCCATCAACGTCATCCCGTCGCGGGCGACCTTCACCATCGACCTGCGCGACCCGGTCGAAACGCACCTTCGCGAGGAGGAAACCGCGCTCGCCGCGTTCCTTGACCAGCTTGCCGCAAGCACCGGTGTCACCATCCATGCCGAAAGCCTGGCGCGATTCGAGCCGGTGACCTTCGATGCCCGCATCGTCTCGCTGATCGAGGATGGCGCCAAGGCCGCCGGCCTTTCGTGCCGGCGCATGACCTCGGGCGCCGGACACGACGCGCAGATGATCGCGCGCATCGCGCCGTCGGCGATGATCTTCGTGCCGAGCCGGGGCGGCATCAGCCACAACCCGGCCGAGTTCACCGCCGCCAGCGAACTTGTTGCCGGCGCCAACATCCTGCTCGGCGTCGCCGCCAGGCTGGCGGCCGATTGACAGGGGGCGGGCGTCTACGGCGTTTCGGCGGCAGGCCAATACCACCAAAAATAGTCAAGTTGGCTATATCGAGTCCTTCCGAAGCGAACATTCGGCGACATCCAATCGAAACAAACTTCAATCACTTAGCCAATTAAAGCGCGCGGAATCGCGCCGGAATCGCATCCGCCAACAGAATTCAGTGCCTAGCAGGAAGACTAGCATGCTGCTTCTCAACCAACGCCCAGAACACAACCAGCCGTTGGTTGCCGCCGATGCCGAGTCCCTCGGCATGGCCGGCGGCGCGCGGGCAGAGCATTACCTCAAGGCGCGCGACAACGATGCGGAAACGCCGCTGCACGCCTTGCCGGCGCTGGCCCAGACGCTCGGCATCGCGGCGCTTCACGTCAAGGATGAGGGCCAGCGTCTTGGCCTGGGCTCCTTCAAGGCGCTGGGCGGTGCCTATGCCGTTATGCGGCTGGTGCTGGAGGAGGCCGGCAAGTGGCTCGGGCGCGATGTCGATATCAGTGAGATAAACGACGCCAGGGTGCGCGAGATCGCGTCGAGCATGATCTTCGTCTGCGCCACCGACGGCAACCACGGCCGCTCTGTGGCGCAGGGCGCCAGTCTCGTCGGCGCTCGCTCGGTGATCTTCGTCCATGCCGGCGTAAGCCGCGAGCGTGTCGCGGCCATCGCCCGCTTCGGCGCCGAGATCGTCGAGGTCGAAGGCGGCTATGACCATGCGGTGCGCGAAGTCGCCCGCGTCGGCGCCGAGCGCGGCTGGAAGATCGTCTCCAACACGTCCTGGCTGGGCTATGAGCGCGTCCCCGGACTGGTCATGCAGGGCTACACGGTGATCGTGCGCGAGACGTTGCGGCGCATGGCCGAGCCGCCCACGCATGTCTTCCTGCAGGCCGGCGTCGGCGGCTTCGCCGCGGCGGTCGCCGGCCATATGGCTGTCGTGCTTGGCTCCAGCCGGCCGAAGGCCGTGGTGGTCGAGCCGCGGCGCTCGGCCTGCGTCTACGCTTCGGTTGAGGCCGGACGTCCGGCAACGATCCCAAATCAGGAGTCGACCGTGATGACGATGCTCGAATGCGCCGAGCCGTCCTTGGTCGCCTGGCGCGTGCTGGCGCGCGTCGGCGATGCCTTCATGACGGTGGAAGAGGAGGACGCGGTCGCGGTGATGAAGCGGCTGGCGCGGCCGCTGGGCAACGATCCGGCCATCGTCTCCGGCGAAAGCGGCGGAGCAGGCCTCGCCGGGCTGGTCCGCGCCGCAGGCGACAGGCACATGCGCGCGGCGCTCGGCCTCGATGCGCGTTCGCGCGTGCTCGTCATCAACTCGGAGGGCGCGACCGACCACGGCCGCTTTGCCGAGCTGGTCGGGATGGCGCCGGAAGAAGTGTTCCTGCAGACTGCGTGAAAGCAATTCAGGAAAAGTGCGGGCCGGTTTTCCGTCCGGGATTGCGTCGAGAAAAGAGCAATTCCAGGAAAAGTGCGCTGCCGTTATGCTCGGCGACTTCGCTGTAGCCTTCCGGAATTGGGTCGAGAAAAGGGCTTGAGGGGCGACGATGGCTGAACTCGACCAACAGGCTTTGCACAGCGAGATGACGGCGTGGCGGCGCGATCTCCATGCCCATCCCGAGTTCGGCTTCGAGGAAAAACGCACAGCCGCGTTCGTCGCGCAAAAGCTGCGCGACTTCGGACTTGAGGTGGCCGAAGGCGTCGGCGGCACCGGCGTCGTCGGCACGCTGACCCGCGGCAGCGGCAACCGCGCCATCGCGCTGCGCGCCGACATGGATGCGCTACGCATCGCCGAACAGGGCACGCGAGCCTGGCGCTCGCAAACATCCGGCACCATGCATGCCTGCGGCCATGACGGCCACACCGCGATGCTGCTCGGCGCGGCAAAGCTGCTTGCCGCCGAAGGCGGCTTCGACGGCACGGTGCGCTTCATCTTCCAGCCGGCCGAGGAATGGGGCAGGGGCGCGCTGGCCATGCTGGACGACGGCCTGCTCGAGCGCTTTCCCTTCGAGGAGATATTCGGGCTGCACAACCTGCCGGGCCTGCCCATCGGCCATTTCGAAACCCGCGGCGGTCCAGTCATGTCGGCCGAGGATAATTTCGAGATCGTGCTCAAAGGCCTCGGCGGCCATGCGGCGCGGCCGCATGCCGGCCGGGAGACGCTGGTCGCCGCCTGCGCGCTGGTGGTCAACCTGCAGACCATCGTCTCGCGCCGCCTGAGCCCGGCCGACATCGGCGTCGTCTCGGTGACCGAGCTCATCACCGACGGCGTCCGCAACGCGCTGCCGGGGCTGGCGCGCATCCTCGGTGATTGCCGCAGCTTCCGGCCCGAGGTGAGCGCCGCGATCGAAAAGGAGATGCGCCGCATCGCCGAGGGCACGGCGCAGGCCTATAATGTCGCGGCTGAAATCGCTTACACCCGCGAGTTCGTGCCTTTGATCAACGACGCGGCGCTGGTGGACGAGGCGCTTGCGGCGGCCCATACGGTGCTGGCCGACGACGCGGTTCGCGTCGCTGCCGAGCCTATGACCGCTTCGGAGGATTTCGCCCGCTTCCTCGACCAGGTCCCCGGTTGCTTCGTCTTCATGGGCAATGGCGGCACCGCGCCGCTGCACAACCCGGCCTATGATTTCAACGACGAGGGCCTGCTGCACGGCGCGCGGTTTCATGCGGCGGTGGTGAGGAGACGGCTGGGCGGTTAGGCATCTCCCCCCTTGTGGGGGAGATGCCCGGCAGGGCAGAGGGGGGCGCTGTCCCGCCAGCGTTTCAGGCTCTCGCAGGCGAACAGCTTTGCCAGCAGCCTTGATCGAAATTCCTGCAACGCCGCGATCCTTCACGCCCCCCTCTGGCCTGCCGGCCATCTCCCCCACAAGGCGGGAGATTGGCTGAACCGCTCCCGGTAACTCTTTCTTCTCTGCTTTCATGCAGTATTGCCGGGACAGGACGGCAAGAACAAAGAATGGCGGACGACGATAAACGCAACGGCAAGTTCTGGGCGCTGGCGCTCGACCGGGCTCATCTCGGCCTATGGGACTGGAATCTGTCGACGGGCGATTGCTACTATTCGCCGACCTGGTCGAAGATGCTGGGCTATGAAGCTGGCGAACTCGCCAACACGCCCGATCTCTGGCTGAAGCTTACCCATCCCGACGATCGCCAGCGCGCGCAGGAGAGCGGCGACCGGCATATTGCGGGCATCGTCGATTCCATCGAGACTGAGCTGCGCCTGCGCCACAAGGACGGCCATTGGATCTGGGTGCTCGACCGCGGCGGCATTGTCGAGCGCGACGCCGACGGCAAGCCGCTCAGGCTGATGGGCGTGCAGACCGACATCACCCGGCAGAAAGAGGCGGAGGCGGCGCTCGAGCAGGTCAATGTCCGCTTCCGTCTTGCGCTTGCCGCCAGCGGCACCGGCATCTGGCACCACGATATCGGCACCAGGAAAAGCTATTGGGACGCGCGCACGCGCGAGATATTCGGCCTCGTTGCCGATACCGATGAGGTGGCGGCTGACCTGTGGCACACCTACCTTCATCCTGGTGACAAGGACGCCGCCGAGCGGGCCCACAAGATCGAGCCCGGCTCGAGCAGCGTCGTCGCCTCGCAATACCGGATCGTCCTGCGTGACGGCCAGGTCCGCCATGTCGAGTCGCTGGTGCGTTTCATTGCCGGCGTCGGCTCGGCCGGCCAGATTTTGGGCACGGTGCGCGACATCACCGAGGAGAAGAGGCGCGCCGAGGAGCTTGCCTTCGCCGCGCGTCACGACGCCCTGACCGGGCTGCTCAACCGTTCGGCCTTCGACCGGCTGCTTGCCGAGAACATCGCCATGGCCGGGCGGCTGCCGCTCGCCGTGTTCTATGTCGACCTCGACTACTTCAAGGCGCTCAACGACTATGCCGGCCATGCCGCCGGAGACCTGGCGCTGAAGAGCGTCGCGGCTGGCATACTCGCCAGCCTGCCCGTGTCGGCGCAGGCGGCCCGCCTCGGCGGCGACGAATTCGCGCTGCTGGTGCCGAACTGCAATGACGCCTGTGCCGAGCACCTTGCCCGCGCGGTGCTCGCCGCGGTGCGCAACGCCGATCTCGGCTCTGCCATCACCTCGCGCAGGCTTGCCGCCAGCATCGGCATCGCCTTCGTGCGCGACCGCAACATGACGGTGGCCGACGCGCTCGCCTGCGCCGACGATGCCTGCTACGCCGCCAAGGCCGGCGGTCGGGACCGCTTCGCGGTGTTTTCGCCGGAAACGACGTCGGGCGCCGGCGGCCTCAACGCCGCGCGGCTGGCCGCCGACCTGGTCGACGCGATGGACGACGGCCGGCAGAAGCTGTTCGGCCAGGAGATCCACCGGCTCGGCCGGCCATGGGAAGACAGCCGCCACGTCGAGGTGCTGGCCAGGCTCGTGGCTCGCAACGGCAAGATGATCCCGCCCGGCGATTTCATGCCGGTCGCCGAACGCTTCGGCCTTGCCGCCCGGCTCGACCGCTGGATCATCCGCACCGCGCTGACGCGCCACGGCGAGGCGATGCGCGCGGGCGCCATCTCGCTCGACTTCAACCTGTCGGCGCAGACGCTTTCCGATCCGCAGCTCTGGGATTTCGTCGACGAGGCCATCGCCGACAGTGGCGCGCCGGCGTCTGCCATCGGCTTCGAGATCACCGAGACTGCCGCCGTCACCAATTTCGATGCCGCGGCGGAGTTCGTGCGCAAGGCGAGGCAACGCCGCTGCCGCGTCAGCCTCGACGATTTCGGCGCCGGCATGAGTTCGTTCGAATATCTCAGGCGCTTCCCCATCGACGCCATCAAGATCGACGGTTCCTTCGTCGAGCACATCGCCGAAAGCCGGTTCGACCGTGAGATCGTTTCGGCGATCACCGGCATCGCCCGCTCGATGGGCGCCGCGGTGGTGGCCGAAAAGGTCGAGGAGAAAAACGCGCTGGAGATTCTCATGGGCATGGGCGTCGCCTATGGCCAGGGCTATTTCCTGCACCGGCCCGAGCCGCTGGAAGCGATCGTTGCAAGGGCGACGGGCGGCGCGCTGGGAATGCGGGCTGGTTAAGCGTCTCCTCCGTCGGGGGAGAGATCAGCCACCCATCAGCCACCGCAACGCTCCAGCCGAAGCCACCCCGACCACCACCGTCGGCAGCATCGACAGCCTCGTCGCGGCAAGCACGGTTATGGCGAGCGCGGCTAGGTCGGCCGGGTTCTTCGAGACGAAGTCCGGCGCGATCACCGAGATCAGCACGCAGCCGGGGGCCGCCTCCATCACCGCCATGGCGCGCGGGCTGAGCGTGCGATTCCTCAAGACCACATAGCCGCCAATGCGGGTGAGGTACGTCACGCCGGCCATCGCCAGGATGGCGAGCACGGTCATCGGATCGATCATCTCTCACCTACCAGGAACCACGCGGCCACCAGGCCGGACAGCGCGCCGGCCGCCACATACCAGGCGCCGGGGACGACGAGATAGACGAGCGCCGCCACCACCAGGCTGACCAGCCAGGGCCGGGCCGCGGCAAAGCCCTTCCACATGCCGCGAAGCAGCACCAGGAAGACGGCCGGGAAGGCCATTGCAAAGCCGTATGTCTCGACGTCGCCAAGCACCGGCCCGAGTGCCGCGCCGCAAGTCGTGAACGCCACCCAGGCGAGGTAGAAGGGAAGGCCGGCGCCCAGATAGAAAGACAGGCTGAAGGCCGGCCGCAGGCCGGCGGCGGCGCGGCGCTGTGCATCGGCCAGGCCCACGGCCCAGCTCTCGTCGCACATCAGGAACAGCGCCGGAAACACCTGTCGCTTCGGCAGATGCTTGATGAACGGCGCAAGTGCCGCGCCCATCAGGAAATGCCGGCTGTTGACCAGGAAGGTGATGGCGGCGATCAGCAGGATATGCGGCGGCGAGGTCCAGAGCTGGATGGCCGCGAATTCCGAGCCGCCGGCGAAGTTGAGCCCGGTCATCAGCGGCACCTCGACGACGCCGAGATCTTTCTGCGAGGCCTGCGCGCCAAGCACCAGCGCATAGGGGATGATACCGAGCAGCACCGGCGTCGAGGCGGCAAGCCCGCGCCGGAATTCGGCGCCGCGGCCATTGCCGGTTTGCTCCCCGGCGAGGGCGATCTCGGAAATGCTCATGACTTTGCCTTCGGCCGGCCTCGCGGCCGCCGTTCTCCCGGTCGGTTGTCGGTTATCGGTTGCCGGACCATAGCCGAAACGCCCGGCAATCGGGTTGCGAAGATACGCCATTTCTGCAAATGTTTGGCAGCAGATGGCGTATTTTGACGGAAGGTTGGAATCTGACACCATGAAGCTGGATGAGATCGACAGGCGCATCCTTCGCGCCTTGCAGCGCGACGGGCGCATGGCCAACAACGATCTAGCCAGGGAGGTGGGCCTTTCGCCGTCGCCCTGCCTGCGCCGCGTCAAGCTTTTGGAGGAGGCCGGCGTCATCGATCGCTATGTCGCGGTTCTCAATCCGGCCAAGATCGGCCGCGGCCAGACCTTCTTCACCCGCATCTGGCTGAAGCAGCAGGACGAGGACACGATCGAGCATTTCGCCGCCGAGGTGGCGAAGTTCCCGGAAGTGATGGAGTGCTATCTGATGCTGGGCGACTGCGACGCCATGGTGCGGATCGTCGCCGCGGGCATCGACGATTACCGCCGCTTCCAGTCGGAGCATCTAAGCCGCATCAGGGGCGTGCAGAACGTCAAGACGGACGTGCCCAGCCAGACGATCAAGCAGACGTCCGAGATGCCGCTGTAAGGGGCTTTTCCCATCTGCCCGTTCAACGGGAAGAAGGTGCTCCAAGGGCGGATGAGGGGTGGCGCGGCGTTCGGCGTCCCGAGAGCTTGGCGCCAGCAACGACAAACTCGCGCGGCAGTTCTGCCCTCATTGCCCTGCCGGGCATTTCTCCCCGTATAGTGACGGGGAGAAATGGGGGGCGGCGCCGCCGATTTCGCCAATTGCGGACGCCTGCAATCCAATCGCCATCGCTAATGCGCGTGGCTTTCATTCCTCTTGCGCGTCGCAGCCGCCTTCTTGGCCGACGCCGAACGCGCGGCCGCGGAGCGCTCGCCGGAGGCCTTGCCGCCCGTCCTGCCGCCCTTGTGCGCGGCCGGATTGCCGGTGTGCTTGCCGCGACCGGAGCCGCCTTCCTTCTTGCCGCCGCCGTCATCCTTGTTGACGGTCGCCCAGGCCCGCCGCTCGGCTTCCTTCTCGGAGACGCCGCGCTTCTCGTAACCTTCGGCGATGTGGTCGGCCTTGCGTTCCTGCTTGTCGGTGTATTTCGATTTCTCGCCACGTGGCATTTGTTTGCTCCTTGTTGCCCTGAGTGTATTCGGCTTCAGGAACGCTTCTTCTTGGCGACGTCGCCGAGGTCGGACCGTTCCGGATCCTTGTTGTTCTCGCCGGCCGCGTCGCGGTTCCTGTCGGGATCGTCCTTCGGCCTCAGATAACCGGGTGGGCGGTTGCCCTTCGGGCCCTCCCAGCGCGGCCATTGTTCGGTTGTTCCGGGCCGTCCTGGACGTGGTTCGTTGCTCATGGTCTGCCTCCTTTCGATTTGTAGGGAGGGTCAGCCCTCCGCTTTCATGGTCCGTGCGATCTCGAGCAGCTTGTCGCGGTCGTGCCCGTGCTCGCGTATCAACTCCCGCGCCTGCTTCGGCGAAAGATCGGTGTGCTCCGCCAGGAAGCGCACATCGGGATCATCGCCGCCCTTGGTCGGCAAATTGCCGGTTGCCGGCGCATCGGCGGCGCCCGGCCGGTTCGGTATATTGTTATTCGCCTGAGTCATCGCAGGGCTCCTTCGATTTCCGCCGTATCAGTTCGCCGTCTGCTTGCGGCGTGCTTGCTTCTTGCGGCGCAGCATCTCGTCGGTGCCGACGATGTCCTTCGAGCCGCCGGTGATCGCGGTCGAGACCACGGCCGGCGGATCGCTCGCTGGAAAGGAGTCCTCAAGACCGGACTGCAACTGCTCTTCCAGCGTGTCCGGATCTTCCGAACGGCCCTCGGCGCGGCGTCCGTCGATTTCTTCCAGATCTTGCTTGGCGTCGGGATGCTCGCGCGCATTGCGCAGCGTCGACACGACGAGCTCGACGGCGAATTCCTTCATCTCCTCGCCCTGCGGCGCGGCGACGTCGGTCTCCTCGATCAGCCGCACCAGCGATTGTTCGAGCTTGTCCAGTTCGCGCGTGCCCTGGCACAGCGCCAGTTTCTGCGCCAACGAGTGGATCAGCAACGGACCGAAGGTCGAATAGGCCCGCATGCGGGTCTCATCGACGCGTTCGGGATGAAGTGTATGCAAGGACATTGATGCCTCCGTGTAACGTCCTGCGGCGACGGCTTCGCTTGAGGCCGATCCCTAAGGGAACTGGAGGAGGGGGAAGAGGTTCCATCCGGGCTGAAGTCGCGGGACAGCTGGAAGTCGCCGGACAGAAAAATGGCGTCCGCGAACGCGGACGCCATTTTGAACTCAGCGCTGACCGCCTTTGCGGCCTGCCTCGGAGGCGCGCTGGGGGTCTTCGGCGAAGTTGCCGCTGCCACCTCGATGCTGGCCGGCGCTGCGCTGACCCATGTTGCGGTCCTCGGCCTGCTGCTGCCCGCTGCCGCGATGCTGGTCTTCGCGGTTCTTGTGGCTCTGCTGGCCGGCCTTGACGTGCTGTTCGTGGGTTCCGCCTTGATTGGGCATATCGAATTCTCCGTTGATTCGGATTTTTGTTGAGGGTGAATTCAAGGACGCGTCAACATCCCTGAGTAAGGAGAACAGGTGCCGGCAACCGATGTTCCGGCCGAAACATTTCGTGACTCGGTCAGACTGAAGTCCGACCCGGCCAGCGCATTGGGCTGGCCTGTGCAACCAAATCTCTTTTTGGGAATTGGTGAGCGGCCGACGAAAAAGCCCCCTCCATCGCCGGCCGTCAATGGTGCCCGCCGGTCGCCCCCCGCGCAATTCCGGCGGGCACCAATATCCATAAACAGGAAGGCCGCGCAGCCGGCTTCGGAGCGAGACGACGTTTTGACCTATATCTCTGCAAAGCCCGCCCGGCAGGATGCCGAAAGCCTGCCTGCCAACGACAACCAGCGTACCACCCGCATCGATCTTTCGTTCCTCGATATCATCAACGACGAGGACGAGGTCGCCGACATCGCCAGACGCGCGGAGCGTCTCGGCCACGCCGCGCTCATTGCAATGGCAATCGGCCTTGCGGCCCTGCCGTTGCTCTACCTGGTGCTGGTATAAGCCCGGCTGGCCGGCCGCTTGGCCGGCCGGCGCCATCTGCCGGAAAGCGTGTCGCTATCTTCTGGAGAAGATGGAGAAGAGGGCGTCATCTTCCGGCGAAGAAGGCGTCGAGTGTGGCCGCCGTTTCGATCGGCGACTCCTCCGGAAAGAAGTGGCCGCCGGGCATCGCTCCACCGCTGGCATCGTCGGCCCAGTTCCGCCATATGCCCAGCGGTCCGTCTTCGTCCCGATACCATTCGGCCAGCGCCCCGTGCTCGCTCCACAGCGCCAGCACGGGGCAGCATATGCGCCGGCCGGCCTCCCGGTCCGCATGGTCGTGCACACGGTCGAGCGAAGCCGCCGCGCGATACTCTTCGCAGATGGCGTGAATATGCGCCGGATCGCGCAGGGCATCGACATAGGCCTGCCGCACGCCGGGCGGGAACGCGTCGGCTGCGGATCCCCAGCCGGAAAGCGCATTGTCGAGGATGGCTTCGGCCGCCGCCGCCAGTATCGTCTCCGGCAGGGGCTCGGGCTGCGCCAGCAGCGACCACGGCCAAAAGCTTAGCGCCAGCCTCGCATCGGCCCGGTCCCAGGCCTCGGCGGTAGGGACGATGTCGAGGACGGCGAGCTTCTCGACGCGGTCCGGATGATCGAGCGCCAGCCGGTAGGCGACGCGCCCGCCGCGATCATGGCCGGCGACCAAGAAACGTTTGAAGCCGAGTTCTTCCATAAGCATGACCATGTCGGCGGCCATGGCGCGCTTGCCGTAGGCCGCATGGTCGGCGGCCGATGGCGGGCAGGAGCTTTGCCCATAACCGCGCAGATCGGCGCAGACGACGGTGAAATCCCGCGCCAGGCTGGGCGCCACGTCGCGCCACATCGCATGCGTCTGGGGAAAGCCGTGCAGCAGGAGCAGGCCCGGCCCGCTGCCGCCATGGCGGGCGAAGATACGCGCCCCGCCGGTGTCGATTTCCGATGCCTCAAATTCGGCGAACATGCTTGCCTCCGGCGGGGTGCGGCGCTGAGGGTCAAAGGCCTCAGTTCCAGGTCGAGTCCAGCGTCAGCGACGCCTCGAAGATCTGTGCCTTCTCGGTGCGCAGCTTCACGGTGATCTTCAACTGTTCGGTCCCGGGCGCCTCGTCTCGGGCGATGTCCTGCAGGATGCGCAACGCCTCAAGGCGGGCGCGCTCGCGGTTGGCAAAAAGCTGCCCCTGGTCGTCAACCTGGCCATGCTCGGCGTTATAGAGGTCAAAGTAGTAGCGTTCCATCGATGATCCACTCCAGGCGATTCGCAAGTTCAATCCCTGGCCGCGATCATGGTTCCAAGCGGTTGATCCTGAGGGGAAATCCGAAGCGCGTCCGCCCTTCCTGCGCGGCCGCCCGCAACCGGCCCCGCCCTGCGGCGTTAGCTGTTGCGGATGGAGAACCCCGAATGCTGGAATCGCTCTACCTCAACCTCGGCCAGCATGATGCCTTGTCGGAACAAGAGAAGGCGCTGCTCGCCGACGCCATGTCGCTCGAAAGATACGTCGCCGCCGGCGAGGATATCGTCACGGAAGGCACGCGGCCGATCTACAGCACGCTGATCGTCGACGGGCTCGCCGCCCGCTACAAGGTGCTGGAGGATGGCGGACGCCAGTTCACCTCGCTGCAGCTCGCCGGCGATTTCGTCGACCTGCACGCCTTCCTGCTTAAAACGATGGATCACGGCATCGTCGCGCTCTCGCCTTGCCACGTGCTGGTCGCCGAGCACGGCAAGCTGAAGACGATCACCGAGCAGGCGCCGCACCTCACCCGGCTGTTGTGGCTCGACACGCTGGTCGATGGCGCCATTCACCGCGAGTGGATCGTGGCCATGGGCCGGCGCTCCAAGATCTCCCACCTCGCGCATCTGATATGCGAGATCTTCGTCAGGCTGCAGGTGGTGAAAAAGACCCGCGAGATGAGCTTCCATCTGCCGCTCTCGCAGGCCGAGCTCGCCGATGTGCTCGGCCTCTCCGTCGTTCATATGAACCGGGTCATCGGCACCCTGCGCCGCATGAACGTGATCAACTGGACGAGCCATATGATCACGATCCTCGACTGGGAGCGGCTGGTTATGATCGCCGAATTCGATCCAACCTATCTCAGCATGACGCGCGAACCGAGATAGGCATCTAGCTGGGCGGGGTCTTGGAGCGCGACCACAACTGGTCCAGCATGGTGAGCGCGGCACTCGGCTGGGCAGGCCTCAGCAGGCCTTGCTGCGCGGCGACCTTCTTGAATGCGGCAAAGGCGATGGCTGGACGGCAGGTGCCCGCGATCGCGTCGTCCACCAGCCGGGCCGCTTCGAGATAGGCTGGCGCCTCCTTGTTCTTCCATGTGCCTCCGAGCGCCTTCTTGGCCTCCGCGACGGTGGTGACCACCATCGTGCCGCCGCTGACGAAGCGTATGGTGAGGGGCAGGAAACGGCTCATCGGTCTTTCACCATCCGAGCCATTCGCGCGTGCGCCAGGCTAGGCCGACAAAGGGCGCGGCCGTGATCATGGCGGCGGCGAGGATAAAAAGCGGGCTGTTCATAGACAAGGATTTCATGTTTCACCGTAAGAATTTCGGATGGCGATAAACGATGACTTCGCCAGTCGGTTGCATCCGGCCGGCCAGTCCGAGGCTACAAATTTTGAGGCTACATATTGCTCGCGGGCCGGGTCGGCGGCGCCGGCCGGTGCGGCGGACGCGGGCGCGGCCTGAGCGGCACATCCGCCAGCGAGGCGCGGATCACCCTGATGGGGATTGGCGGCGCGGCGCCGCGCCGGCGCAGCAATGCAACCGAGAGGCTGCCGATGAGAGTTCGAACGTCCATGGGACTCCTCCTGAAGAGTCCCCCCAATGACAAAAGGTTAGCACCGCGGCCGGACGGCCGCATTTAACTTTGATGTATGTCCAGGCGTCTCGGCGAGGTGCGACGAACCGAGGGCCAACCTTTTCCGTTGGCATGCGTTGTCCTCTGAAAAGGAGACCACCATGCCGACCACCAGCCGAACGAAAACCGACACGCCCAAAAAATCATCCGCCGGCAAGAAGACAGATACGGCCAAGACCGCGCGCAGGCAGCGCGGCGTCCAGCGCAAGGTCGATGCCACGGACCGCAGCAAGCCGAAGCCGAAAGCCCCGGGCGCCATGCAGGCCGGCGCCCGAAGATATCCCACGCCGCCTTTCCCAAGGCAGCATCACCCCAAGCCCGGCGAGGAATGGGCGATCGAGCCGGCGCCGCTCTATGACGCACCGTTCTGGCAAGGCTCCGGCAAGCTCAAGGACAAGGTCGCGCTGGTCACCGGCGGCGATTCCGGCATCGGCCGCGCGGTGGCCGTGCTGTTCGCGCGCGAAGGCGCCGATGTCGCCATCGTCTATCTCAGCGAGGATCGCGACGCCAAGGCGACGAAGCAGGCGGTGGAGGCGGAGGGCAGGCGCTGCATCACCTTGCGCGGCGACGTCGCCAAGCGCGGCTTCTGCCGCAAGGCGGTGGCTGAGACGGTGAAGGCTTTCGGCAGGCTGGACGTGCTGGTCAACAACGCCGCCTTCCAGGTCCACTCGGCCGACTTCGCCGATCTCACCGAAGCGCATTTCGACACCACGCTGAAGACCAATCTCTACGGCTATTTCCACATGGCGCAGGAAGCCGTGCCGCACATGAAGCCGGGGTCGGCGATCGTCAACACCGGTTCGGTCACCGGCATAGAGGGCTCGAAGGAGCTGGTCGATTACTCAATGACCAAGGGCGGCATCCACGCCTTCACCCGCGCGCTCTCCGGCAACCTCATCTCCAAGGGCATCCGCGTCAACGCGGTGGCGCCCGGTCCGGTCTGGACGCCGCTCAATCCGTCGGAGAAGGAAGCGGAGGACGTTTCGCAATTCGGCGCCAAGACGCCGATGAAGCGGCCCGCCCAGCCGGAGGAAATCGCGCCGGCCTATGTGTTCCTGGCCTCGCCGCAATGCTCCAGCTACATCACCGGCGAGATCCTGCCGATCATCGGAGGCTACTGACCATCAGGAGGATCCCATGAAGAAAGCACTTCTCATCGCGGCCCTGACGCTGATCCCGGCGATGCCTGCGGCGGCGCAGGTCGTCGCCCAACCGAAAGACCGGCTGACGCAGAACTGCCAGGTCAAGCCCGACGCCAACGATCAGGCGCAAAAACAGAAGCAGCAGGCCGATACGGATGAGCTGTCGGAACAGCTCGGCAATTGCGGCGGCGTCCTGAAGCCGCCGCCGACCGGCGACCAGAACGCGACGACGCCACCGCCGACCGGCAATGACATGCCGGTGATAAAGCCGGGCGAAGTGCCACCGCAGACCGGTCAATGAGACCATCAAAGATCAGCGTTTGCGCTTCTCCCGCCGCCGGCTTGACGGCCGGCTAGCCGTGGGCCTCGCGCATTATCTGCAATGCCTCGCGGGTGAGGCCGCATTTGCGGGCAAAAAAGCTGCCTCGTGGATCTCGGCGCGGGAGGCTTCCGCAACGCCGGACGAGGTCTTTCTGCTTTTCTTCTTGGCCATCGGTTCACCGCGCCACAAATGACTTAGTCAGCTAAATATATGTCCCTCATTGCAAATTCCGGAGACGGACCCGCTCAAAATCGTTCGAACCGCCGCTTTACCTTGCGGGCGAATTTTTCCCGCTCCTCGCGGGTGATGTTCTCAACCGAATATTTAGCCAAATAGAGGTGTTTCTCCGTGCGTCCACACATGGATTTCAAGCCGCGCAAAAGCACCTTTCTGCCCGGGTCCTGCATGTAAAGCCTGGTGTACCACCACGGCGAGCCGAAGGTGGTGATCACGCCCATCCGGCGGATGTTCAGAAGCGCCGGTTTGATCGTGCCGCCATCCGTCGGTAGTTCGAAGGCAACGCCCGGCCGCCACACGCGGTCGAAATATCCCTTGAGAACAGCGGGCATGCCCGACCACCAGGTCGGGAAGCAGAACACGCACGCTTCCGCCCATTGCAGTGCGTCGATGTAGACCTGCAGATCTGCCGGCGCGGGCGACGGACCGGCGTGCCCCTCCAACTCATCGACCCGCATGACGGGGTCGAATTTCATGGCATAGAGATCGAAGTCGACGACCTCGTCGCCCCTGGCCTTCAGGATCTCCACGACGCGCCGGTGCAGCGACGCCAGGTAGCTGTCCTGCGCCGGATGCGCGTAGACGACATTGACCTTCATCGCATGCCCCCGCCTTTGATCCCGGCCTGAGGCTAGTTGAGCGCCATTGCTTTGCCTAGGCTTGAGCATTGGTCGTACGCGGCCACTCATCGATAGGTGGCCGGAACCATCGCGCCGGCACCGGGTTGTGTTCAGCGGGCCGCGTCAGCCGGACCCGGTGGCAAAGAGAACACGGCCTGGTTTCTCCGGCTTCACGCCCTGGCCAACGAAAAGGCAGTCGAGCTCTTGTCCCACCCGGCCCGCTCCGTATTGGGCTTGGGCAGCAAATGGCAGAACAGACACAATCCGACAAAGCCGCCATAGAACCGCGTAAGGGCATGCCAAGCCCGCGCCTCGGCGAGGCGGAATTCAAACAGCGCTACAGGAAATTGTTCTACGACCCGGCCTTCGAGGCGGAAGCCGCCGCCATCGGCCGGCTGGCCCAGATCGCCTGGCGGGCCTATAGCGACGAACGCAAGAGTCCGGTGACCCGGAAGGCGGGGCAGGGCTTCCACGACCCCGGTTACGACCTTTCGGTCGAATGGATCGCCGCGCATGAAGCGGTCGAGGCCGCGCAGCGCCGGCATGAGGATAAGGCCGCGCCCTCGCGCATCCTGATCATCAACGGCTCCTCGCGCAGCGAGCATACCTGTCCGGGCGAGATGTCGAAGAGCTTTCGCTTGGTCGAGCTGGCGCGACGCGCCATTGCCGACAGGCAGGGCTTTTCGGTCGAGGTGCTCGATTTGTCGCGGCTCGCTTCGGAATACGGCCGCAGGATCTACCCTTGCAAGGCATGCTTCTCGACGGCGGCGGCCCTCTGCCACTGGCCGTGCTCATGCTATCCGAACCACTCTCTCGGCCAGGTGCAGGACTGGATGAACGACATCTATCCGCTATGGGTCGAAGCGCATGGCGTGATGATTGTCACGCCCGTCAACTGGTACCACACGTCATCGCCGCTAAAGTTGATGATGGATCGGCTGGTCTGCGCCGATGGGGGCAATCCTGACCCGA
This sequence comes from Mesorhizobium sp. B2-4-6, assembly GCF_006442775.1. NCBI lineage: Bacteria > Pseudomonadati > Pseudomonadota > Alphaproteobacteria > Hyphomicrobiales > Phyllobacteriaceae > Mesorhizobium > Mesorhizobium sp. B2-4-6. The sequence goes on along the minus strand of NZ_VFVI01000014.1, from coordinate 127,225 downwards.
CGCTGACGCAGGGCAAGGATGCAGAGCTTGCCAAAAGGGTTGAACTGGCCGGCTGGGACTATCCGCGCCATCTCGCCGGCCGGCTGTTTTCGGTCGTGGTCCATGGCGACACCGAAGGCGCCGCCAATGTGCGGCACGCGCTCGCCGACTGGCTGCGTTCGATGAAGCTCGACGCGATCGGCGAGGTGGCGGAGCTCGACCGCTATATCGGCTACTGGAAGCCCTATGCGAAAAGCCATGACGAACTCGACGCCGACAAGGACATCCAGGCCGAAGTGATCAACGCCGCTTTGGCCCTGGCCGAAGCAGTCGGGAAGCGTCGGGCAGGCGACTTTCCCACCATCGGCGCCCGGTTCGAGGATCCGCGTCAGAAGTGAGGGGAAGATGCCGCGCTGGCTCGACGAAGGCTGGATATTGCTGAAGGAAAGCCTCACCGGCTACGTCAATGACAATGCGCTGAGCCACGGCGCGGCGATCGCTTTCTACGCCACCACGTCGCTGGCGCCGATCCTTTTGATCGTCGTGGCGATCGCCGGTGTCGTCATCGGCAATGATGCGGCCCAGATCGCGCTGTCGGCCGAGATTTCGGGCGTGATGGGGCCGCAAAGCGCCGACCTTCTGAAGGCCACTGTCGAGAGCGCCGCGCAGCGCTGGTCGAGCACGCTTGCCACACTGATCGGGCTGGTAACGCTTTTCGTCACGGCGTCGGGCGTCTTCGGCGAGATGCAGCAATCGCTCAATGAAATCTGGAAGGTGAAGCCCAATGGCGTGTCGCTGTCGCGCCTTGTGCGGGCGAGGGCGGCGAGCCTCGGTCTCGTGGCGGCGCTCGGCTTCCTGCTGCTGGTATCGCTGGCGGCAAGCACGGCGATCTCGGCGCTGGGTGAATTGATCGACCGGCGCCTGCCGTTCGGTGGCGTGATCGTCAGTGGCATCAATACGATCGTCTCTTTTGTCCTGATCGCGCTGCTCTTCGCCGCGATCTACAAGGTCCTGCCGGACCGCACGCTCAAATGGCGCGATGTCGGCATCGGCGCCGTGGTGACCGCGCTGCTTTTCACCATCGGCAAATCGCTGATCGGCTGGTACATCGGCACCAGCGCCATCGCCACGTCCTACGGGGCGGCGGGCGCGCTGATGGTCGTGCTGGTATGGGTCTATTACTCGGCGCAGATTTTCCTCTTCGGCGCCGAGATCACGCGCGCCTATTCGGTGCGCCGCGGCAGCCGGCGCGACCTCGCGCCGGTCATGGCAGACGCAAACGACCGGGCTGCGCAGCGCCATGCCGAAGAAGTAGCCAAACCCGAGACGGCGATGCCGGCCAACGCTAGCGCAGGTCTCGGCACGGCCGCTCGGCCAACCGCTTCCGGCGGCGGGATCATCGTATGGATTGTCCTCAGCAGCCTGATCACTCTGCTTGTCACGCGGGTCTCACGCCACTGAGGCTGATACGACTTCGTCCCCAGGCTCGGGGGGGTTAGCGCCGTTCTTCCTGCCGTTTCTCGATTTCGTAGGATAGCCAACGGCAGAACATGCCGATTACCGAGGTGGCGGCTCCGCCGAGCAGGCAAGCGATCAGCAACGGACTTTTCGATGCTCCGTCCCAGCTAACGATCGCCAGCAGGGTGACGCTCACCGTGGAAATGAGATACCCCGTACCCTTGAGCAGATGAAGCGACGATCTGGTCATGCTGGCCCGCCTTGCAATGGAACTGACAACCCCGGTCGATGTTCCATGTACCGATGTTCTTCCACGACAGTTGCTGCATGACGCACCCAAGCGGCATCTCGGGGCGGTCGGGTGTAACCGCTTGTTGGCCTGCCGCTGGTTCGACAGGGCAGCGGGCTTGGGCTCCGGACTCGGCCCTCAGCCCAACCGAATTTGCTCGTAGCTGACTTTTTTTGGGTGTATTCTCTCTCAGTCGTCGTAGCTGGCGGGAGCAAGGAGGATGTTTGGAACCGGCTATCATGTGTTCGCCTCAGACCGGGAGGCAGGCATGATGGGTTACGGAATAGCCGAACCTGCCGAACTGGCAATTCTGGCGAATGCACTCAATGCCTTCTGCGTGAAACACGGCATTGCCGGCGAGATCGAGCGCGAACAGGTTGCGCTGAAAATCATGTGCCTTTTCAGGCGGGGCGTCGGTGCCCCTGGCCAGCTATCGGCGGAACTCGAAAGCTGGGCCGGCACCAACCGACGTGCCGGGTGGCCGGCAAGGCGAGCCCTGCAACCTCACGCCGACGAGGCGGATTCTTGTGGGACGATTTGACGAAGATTTGACTCCCTTTCATCGTCAGCAGTTTGAACGCCCACCATTCGCGATTGGTGGGCGTCCGTTCGAAGACAGGTCATCCAGTTCAAGGGAAGAGACCGGATGACATGCTGCACCGCATGTCAGGTGGCCGCAGTCGGCATACGCGATATTCGCTGCTCGCGGTCCTACTAGCTTTCGGCACGCGCATTGAGGCGCTTTGCCGCAAGATACATCACTGCAGACGCGGCACGATTCCTGTCCCAGCCCGCAGCTTCCGCCTGTGCTAGCAGGCCATCGAGAGAGCCGGCCAACGCCTCCTGGCAATCGCTGTCGTATCGGGCGGCGTTTACCTCGTGAACGGGTTTTCTAATGGCTAGTTCTGCCATCGAAGGTTCCTCATCATTTATCCAGGCTTGGTGCGAGGCGCCCGACAATGGTGGTGGGCGCCCCGATCATCATTGGTGATGTGACGGCTGGGCTTTTCCGATGGCGGGAGGGATTGCTCCGTCCTCGACCAGGATATCCTTCCTGCGCGCGAATGCCGCGAAAACACCTCGCGCGGTTTCCGCGTCGACGTCGCCAACCAAGGCCGCCTTGCAGGCGCGGATCGCCGCTTTCTGCTCCGGGCTATTGCCGCACCAGTCGATCGCGAACTGATAGGCATCGACGACGGTGTTTAGTTGCCGGGGAAAGCCCAGTCCGACCCAAACGCGAAGGGGTTTCTCGAAAGGTTTGGAAAGCATCGCGAACTCCCATATAACCGCGATACTTTCAAGCAGTCAGTCCGCCGCCGCGGCCGCCTTTGCCGGTCATCCATGGCAAGGGGACACTCACGTCCTCAAGAATTTTGACCGACTTTGCGAAACCGCAAAAGGCATCTCTGGCGGCAGTCAGCGGATAGCCGCTGTCGAATGCCCGCTGGCAGGCACGAAGGGCCGTTTCAAATATAATTCCGCGCCTGTTTCTGGGCCACGCGTAGAGAAATTCCAAGGCATCTTCCAGGCACGCGATTTCCTGGATCAGGCTGTTTTCGGTCTTCACGAAAACAGGGCTGTCGAATATCCGATCGTTCATAACGTCCTCCAATCGAACGAACAATTGAGTTTCAGGCGAAGGCTCAGGACCGACAGAGGCCAAGCCCTGCGGCGATATGGGTTTGTGGATTTTGACCGTCAAGAGCTTCCCGGGTCGCTACAAGAACCGGCGCGCCAATTCTGTTATCCGCAACGGCTTTGTCGGTCCTGCAACCCGGCGTGATCGTTGGATGGCGTGGGCAAGGGCGGTCGCCATTCGATTGAACGTGGGTCCAACAAGCAGCAGCGAGCCCCGGCAATCTGCCGGGGCTCGCTGGAAGCTGGACCGAGGGAAGGCTGCGCCCGCGCGTGGATCGTCGCTACGCGGCTTCAGCCGCGACATTGACCGCGGATTCGGCGAGCTGGGTGAGCGCTGCGTCCGTTTCCTTTTCTTCGGTCAGCGTCTTGTCGAGCAGGGTGACGGCTTCGGTCAGGCCGAGTTCCTGCGCCCAGGTCCTCAACGTGCCGTAGCGCGAAATCTCATAGTGCTCGACGGCTTGAGCGGCGGCCAGCAGACCTGCGTCGAGCGAAGGAGATCCCTTGTACTCGTCCATGATCTCGGCGCCTTCCTCGGTGATGCCCATAATGGCGGCACAAGTCTTGCCGACCGGCTTCTTGTCGATCACCTCGAAGACTTCCTCGAGACGCGCGACATGTTCTTCGGTCTGGTCCCGATGTTTTTCGAACGCGGCCTTCAGCGCGTCATCCTGCGCCGCCTTGGCCATCTTCGGCAGCGTGGCGAGAATCTTCTTCTCGGCGAAATAGATGTCCTTGAGCGTGTCGTGGAAAAGTTCGTTCAGGCCCTTGTTCGAGGCCGCCTTCGTCGTCGCCATTTCTGCATCTCCTGGTGAGGTTGGATCATCACCAACACGGCCTGGCTGAACTTGTTCCGAAAGAAATTTTATGCGGGGATTCCGCCCCGAACATCAATTGTTATTGACCTTGCTCCGTATGGAAACAGGGCTGGCGGTGAGGCGGGTCCTCTAGAGGAACCACTGCGCCACGAGGCCCACCGACGAGGCCGCCATTGTCAACGTCGACAGCCAGCCAAGCGCCTGCAGCCAGCCTTGCAACGGGAACTCCCCCATCACGTCCTTGCGGCCGGCCAACAGCATCATGACGATCATTACGGGAACGGCGCATATGCCATTGATGATGGCGCTCCAGTAAAGCGCCTTGATCGGGTCTATCGGTGTGAACATGATCCCGGTGCCAAGAGCGGTCGCGGCGGCGAGCGTCGCGTAGAACGCCACGGCTTCCTTCGGCTTGCGTTGCAGCCCGACCGGCCAGCGCAGCGCTTCGCCGACCGCGAAAGCCGCTGACCCAGCCAGCACCGGCACAGCCAGAAGCCCGGTGCCGATAATTCCCATCGAGAAAATAATGAAGGCGAATTTTCCGGCCACCGGCTCCAGCGCCTTTGCCGCGTCGGTGGACGAAGCAATGTCCGTCACCCCTGCCTTGTGGAGGGTCGCGGCCGTAGTGAAGATGATCGCGATGGCGATCAGATTCGAAAAGGCCATTCCGACCAGCGTATCGGCGCGTATCCGCCGGAAGGCTCTGGGCGCCTGCCACGGCGCCCACCTCAGCGGCCTGGCGGTTGGCTTGAGCTCTTCCTCCTCAACCTCCTGCGAGGCTTGCCAGAAGAACAGATAAGGCGAGATCGTCGTGCCGAGGATTGCCAGCAGCGTGGTGAAGAAGGCGCCGCTCCATTCGATGTGCGGAATGAACAGCCCTTTGGCCGCGTCCGCCCAAGGCACATTCGCGGCGAACATCGCGGCGACATAGGCGAACAGGCTCAAGGTGGTCCATTTGAGGAATTTCACATAGCGGGTGTAGTCGAGGAAGACGATCGCGCCGATACAGACGATCGCGAAAGCGATCACATAGAGCGGGCTCGGCCCGCCAACCAGCAGCTTCAATGCATCTGCCATGGCGCTGAGATCGGCGCCGATATTGATGACGTTGGCGAGGAACAGCAGCATGACGACCGCGTAAAGCATCGAGGCCGGATAGTGCCGGCTGAGATTGCCGGAAATACCTTCGCCCGTGGTGCGCCCGATACGGGCGGCGATCTCCTGGATCGCGGCCATCAGCGGGAAGGTGAACAGCATGACCCAGCCGATGTTGAAGCCGAGTTGGGCGCCGGCCTGGCTGTAAGTTCCGATGCCGGACGGATCGTCGTCGGACGCGCCGGTAATGAAGCCTGGCCCGATCGTGCGGAGGAACCGCTGGAACGGGCCCTTTGCCAGCGTGTTGTTTTGTTCTCCCTCGACCTGGGAACTGACCTCGCTCATCGAACGGCCGGCAATGCGAGCGTCACGGGTTGCCTGAAGGAGTGGGTTTTTCGCATCACATAAGCATCGGCTAATAAAGACACAGGGTAATTGGCGAAGAGGAGATAGGTTCCACGATGATCGTCATCCTGGCATCGCGAGCCCAGCTTCTCCTCCACATTTGTTAGCGGTCCGGCTTGGCAGCCGATCGGATCTGCAAAACGGGCGGGGCATGCACTCGCCGTCCGTTCACCTCGAGAATTTTCGCTTGAAGGTTTTCATCCCCTTCGCCAGGGAGGTCTTGGCCTCGGCGGCGTTCTGCCAGCCCTTCAGCTTGATCTTCTTGCCGGTACCAAGCACCGACGAGAAGAAGAACTGCTCAATCTCCCGACGAAGATCCTGTGGCACGTCGGTGACGGCCAAGGGCTCGTCAGGCGCGTCTTCCTTGTGAGGGCAGAAGATATACCTGTCGTTACGAACCTTCGAGCCGTCGGGATCATGCTGGTTCACCCTAAGCGCGCCCAGCAGGTCGCATTTTATGACCACGCCCGGAGCGGCGGCAGCCTGATGGATGACGAGACCGTCCAGCGGATCGCCATCGTCTCCTAATGTCGATGGCACGAAGCCCCAGTCGTAGGGATAAGTGTTGCCCACAGGAAGCGGGCGGGAATATTCGAACACGCCGGTCCTCGGTTCATAAGCCAGTTTAGCGGCCGATCCCCGCGGCGTCTCGATGACCACACGGAACAGCTTACGAGAGGTAGCCGGAAGTCTGAGATAGTCAGCCATTGTAAGTCGGGAGCCGCCAGTCATGTTGCCTAAAGTGAACTTTCACCGGCAAGGGAAGGTTCCACTGCGCGGGAGATTGGCGGGTGCGGATCGTTGAGCCGTGCGCGTCGGGCCGACCCTAGGCAATGCTGTGGCAAAAACTGCCCGACAACCCTGAACGCGAACACACCGGGGCGAAGCCGCGTCGGCGGCTTGTCGGTCAGTTCGACGACGCGGATCCATTTCGCGGCGTCGCCGCGCAACGTGACCTCGACCCCGAGCGCCTTTCGGGCAGCCTCGAACGGCGCCATCGCCTCGACCGCGTGGCTTGCGCCGTCCAATTCCTCGACGCGATAGGCCCTCATTGCGCTGGGTCCCCGCAGCCCCAAGTTTGAGCGACAACGCGAGGCGTTGAAAGTACATTTGATATGTGGGGCGGCTAATTCGTCACGAATTGCAACGAGTAAGGTCGCGACACCGCTATTCTTGGCTCGGGCCTTGCATAGGCCCGGCCGCTCTTTCAGTACAGCAAGTGTTGGACGCTCGCTCCGGTGCGGGGCGAGCGTTCTTCTGAGGGCGCTCAGTTATTGCCGGCAAGGTCCCTGGTCGCCTTGCAGAATTCATCATGGGACTTCGCGATGGTCTCGTCTGCGCAGTCTTTCTTCATGGACGCGCGATCCTCTTCAGTAAGCGCCATCCAGGCTTTCTTGAACTCATCGCCCGACCGCATGGTTTTCATGCCGGCATCGGTGAAGAAGGGCGACATTTTCTGGGGATCGTCCAGCGCGGAGGTTCCTGTGCCCGCGCCGGCAAATGCCGAGCATGTCATGACCGAAATCGTGAACGCGCTCATCAAGATCACTTTGGCTTTCATGGTACTCGTCTCCCTGCCTAATTCAGAAAATCCGCATCCAGATAGCGTTCTTGACGTGAAATAGTTCCAGCAACGAGACGAAAAACAAGAAAGGCAATCGACTATCATTCCATCGCCTGCCTAGCGCACGGCGGTCCGGCAGGTTGTTCGCAGTTTTCACTGACGAATAAGACGGTGAGGATTTGACGCGTGGTGTCCGGCTAACGCGGCTCGCGTGTCATCGAGAGATAGGTCGGGTCGAACTCGGCGATCTGCTGCAGCTTCTGCCAGTCGAGGATCGTCACCGTATGGTTCGCCCAGGCGATCACGCCGCTGTTGCGCAGCGCGCTGATGACGCGGTTCATATGCACCACCAACGGACCGAGCACATCGGAGAGCTCGGCTTGCGAAACGGGCAGGTGGAAGGCCATGCCGTTGGTGCGCTTGACCACCTGCAGCCTGACGAACAGCTCGCAGAACAGATGCGCCAGATGCAAGACCTTCGAGCGCCGCCCCATGGCGACGATCCACTCGCGGTGGATGGCGCCGTCGATCGGCGTGTCGAGCCACAACAGCCGCGTCAGGTGCGGCGCCCGCTCTGTGATGCTGCGCAGTTTCGAATGATCTGCCAGGATGACGCCGCAAGGCGAGAGCGCGATGACGCCGCGACACCGCGGCGCTGACGGAACTCGGCCTTGGCCGGACGGCGGAACGGCCAAAGGAAAAGGGCGCTGCCGCGCGGCAACGCCCTTCGTTTTCGGGAAGCCGGCTGCTACCAGCGCTGCATGCTGTACCAGTCGTCGATGTCGCGGCGCACACGATCCTTCTCCAGGCCGTAGCGTTCCTGGATCTTGCCTTCGAGTTGGTCGCGCTTTCCTGCAATGCGGTCGAGGTCGTCGTCGGTGAGCTTGCCCCACTGTTCCTTGACCTTGCCCTTCATCTGCTTCCAATTGCCTTCGACGCGGTTCCAATCCATTGCCGGACCTCCTGTTGGACACGGAAGGCTAACGGCAACGCCGTCGCGAGGTTCCTGCCGAAAAGCTTTTCTACGCGAGGCATGGGCATACGGCACCGCGGGCTTTCATCTGGCCGTCATGATGAACCGGCAAATTGGCAAGCGCTGAACCAGGCTCCTCCGGTCAGCATGTTCCCAAGACCTCTCTTGCCCGGCTCATAGCCGGGCTTCTTTTTAAATGCCGGGGTCCAGCTTTAAACGGATCGTGCCGATGGCGTGCATGACGGCGTCCGCGGCCTGTCTGTCGAGCGCGATTTCCAGGATACCTTCGGCCGTCCTGATTGAAAGGATGCCAAGCGTGCCGCTGTCGTCATCAACCGTCACGACATGGATTTCGGTTGGAACGAAAGGTGCTGCCTTGTCCCTGCGCTTCATCGTTCACCTACGTTGATGCGAACGACCCTTGCAGAAAGCCGGTGTCACATTCAAGGGAGCTAAAGGTTAACCCAGGGGACGTGCTGGAGCCTCTCAAAAATCCGCGAGCAGCGGAACATTTGACCGGCGCTTTTGTTCTTGAATGCAGGATGGCGCGCAGCCCGCTTCCCCCGCGAAAAGCGCGCCACTCGGGGCTCAGGCCCGAGCAAGCCCGCCTCGGCCGTCCCTCGCCGGGGCGGGCTTTATTGTGACGAGATTGGAAGACGATGCTCCACGAAGCAGCAAGGATCGCTGAAGAAGCCCATCGCGGACAAACGGACAAGACCGGCCGGCCCTATATCGAACACTTGCGACGCGTGGCCGAGGCCGTCGAAACGCTTGATGAAAAGACCGTCGCTTACCTGCATGACGTCATTGAGAAAGGCCAGGGCTGGACGCTCGACCGGCTACAGTCGGCGGGTTTTGGATTCGTCGTCGTGGCTGCCGTCGATGCGCTGACGAGGCGTCTGGACGAGAGCGAAGAGGGCTTCATCTGTCGCGCCGTCTCCAATGAACTGGCACGGCCGGTAAAGGAAGCGGACCTCAAGGACAATCTTTGGCAGGCTCACCAAGCGGGTGCTCCGGCGGATAGATATGAAACCGGCTTGGCCATCCTTGACCGTCTGGATGCAAGAGGCTGACCCTCAAGGCTGCGATGCGATCGCCTTGGCCTCGCGAACCAGCGAGCTCCAGTTCAAGCCGACCAGATAGATGAGTTCGAGCGCCTGCGCTTCGCTGATTCCAGTCTCGCTCACCAACCGCTGCACGAACTCGTCCAGGGTAGGGTGGTTCTCATTCCAGATCGGGTCGTCGTCCGCCATTGCTGTTTCCCTTCCAAGGTCCAACGCCTTGTCGGGTCGCTCGTTCCCCTCGACTGGTTGGCGCTCGATCGCAACCATCTTGGGTAGTATTATTCCGAAAAGCCTTGTCGATCAGGAAATTTAGCGCTATATGTGCCAAATCGATCTTGCTGAAAGAACGTTGTTTTCGCGCAAATTTGCGCACTTACGATCTTCCCTCTCAATTTCGAAGATTGCGTCGCTCGGCGGTTGTCGGGCGCGTATAATTTTGCGTCGATTTGTAAGGAGATCGCAATGACTACTGGAACGGTTAAGTTCTTCAATGCCACCAAGGGTTTCGGCTTTATCGAGCAGGGCGGCGGCCAGCCGGACGTGTTCGTCCATATCTCGGCCGTGGAGCGCGCAGGAATGCGCTCTCTCGTCGAGGGCCAGAAGGTCAGCTTCGACATCGTGAAAGATGCCCGCAACGGCAAGAGCTCGGCAGACAATCTGCAAGCCGCCTGATCGCAGCGCCTCGGGGTCCTTTGACCACGGATGTACTGGCATCGGCCGCACAGGCGCGTTGGAGAAGGTCGGGCTGTGCCCGGCCTTTTTTGTTCTAATGCATGTCGCTCAAAAGTGACCTCGGTTTTGCGACAACGACATGCATCAAGCAACGACCTAAAGCGCGTCGCGTGAATCCGTTTCGACGCGACGTGCTTTAGACAATTCCTGGAAAAGCGACGCGCTTTTTCGTCCGGAATTGCGTGAAACAAGGAGAAAACAATGAAGTCGCTACCGGATACCGGCCTGTTCAAGCCGGTCCCATCCCGCACGGAAGCCAAGACCGACACGACGTCCCGCGTCGCGCGACAGATACAGGACCTGGAAGCGGCTGCCAGGGCTGCCAAGACAAAGCGGTTGCGTGAAGCCAGGCTGGCGCAAGAGGCCGACGCGCCTCCCGTCGCGCCGAAGAAACCAGCCCGCAAGCGCTAGCCAGCAAAGGCTGGCCGGCAGGTCATACTGCGAGAGCAGGCAGGAAGAAGGTTCCAGGGCGCCTTGATTGGTTGAACGCAGCGGCCCTCACCGAAGTTCGCCAACCGCATGACGCGAGTGACAGGGCAGGGCGAGGCTCTTACCCGTCGCGATCCACCTGAAGCAGGTGTTCCATGGACCCGCCCGGCGAGGATCGCTCGCTGAGCGCTCTTTCCAGATCGTTTCGATTGTCGCGGCCGCTGGCATCGGGAAGGTCGAGCGCGGTGAGCGCCAGTTCATCGAATTCCACGATTGCCCCATAGAACTGCGCGACTTGCAGAACCAACTCCTCGATGTCCTCGCGAGCGATGTTTTCGGCGAGATTTCGGAGCCTTATCTCCTCAGCCACCACGACCAGGTTCACGACGCCGTGGGCCCGCAGGGCCGTCTGTACCCGGCAATGCGCGTCGTCTCTCAGCTTGTTTGGATATCTCACCTGCATGGAAAACCCTCCCTTTCACGGACGGTTTGTCCCTCTGGTTCGATGATGCTCCCCTGGCCCTGGAATGGCAAGTGGAAAGTAAAAAAAATCGCAATGATATCAGTAAGTTATCATAGAGCACGTAATGCTTGGTAGACGCATCGTTGGCATCGTTGGTCTATTGCGGTTTTGACCCACAGGGCGACCTTGACGTTTCATTGGACGAATCCTAACTACCTGTAAAGTAAGACACATACTAACTCGTTGCATTTGTAGCCTTTGAAGGGTGGCACACGTGGCTGAACTCGAGCGTCCTCAGCGGTTGCAGATCATGCTCAATGACGAAGAACTCGCGGCTCTGGAGAACTGGCGCTTTGAAAAGCGCATGCCTAGCCGCTCCGCGGCGGTGCGCGAGCTTTTGCGCCGCGGCCTCGCCGCCGAAGGGTTCCTGACGGCGGAAGCCGGGATCAAGTCGCAGGATTTCGGCGTCGTGCTGTCGTCGGCGAGAGCGAATGGCGACGCCGAGAACTCGGCCGATTAGGATGTTGCCTTTATGCAGTCCGGCGCTACGTTCAGCACATGACAAAAATCGGGGGGGTTATCCGTCAGGACGCAGGCGCTGACGCACGCTTGGCGGCCATCGTCGATTCTTCCTATGACGCCATCATCGGCAAGGATCTGAACAGCATCATCACCGATTGGAACCAGGCGGCCGAGCGCGTCTTCGGCTACAGCGCTGAAGAGGCCATCGGCCAGTCGATCCTGATGCTGATCCCCGAGCATATGCAGAACGAGGAGAACGAGATCATTGTTCGGATCCGTAGGGGTGAGCGCATCCCCAGCTTCGAGACCACCCGAAGGCGCAAGGACGGATCGCTGGTCGCCGTTTCGCTGACCATCTCGCCGATCAAGAACGGTGCCGGCGACATCGTCGGCGCATCGAAAATCGCCCGCGACATCACCGCCGCCAAGGAAAGCGAGCGCCGCATCCGGCTTCTGATGCGTGAAGTCAACCATCGGGTGAAGAACCAGTTCGCGGTGATCCTGTCGATGGTCAGGGAAACCAGCAAACGCTCGACTGATCCTGTCGAGTTCGAGCAGATGATCCGCTCGCGCATCATGGCGCTGTCGCGCTCGCACGATTTGCTTGTCACCTCGGAATGGGCCGGCGCCAGCCTTTTCGACCTGATCCAGGAGCATCTGAAGCCCTTCGGTCACGAAGAGCGCATCTCGCTTTCGGGTCCGCTGCTTACGCTGCAGTCGAATGCGGTCCAGAATCTCGGCATGGCCTTCCATGAGCTCGGCACCAACTCGGCCAAATACGGTGCGCTGGCGGCCGAGGGCGGCCGTGTCGAAATCACCTGGAAGGTCGAGGCAGGCCCAGAGGCGCAGCGGCGCTTTCATCTTCTGTGGCACGAGACCTCCGGGGCGACAACAGGCGAAGCCGGGCGGAACGCGAGCAACCGCAAGGGTTTCGCCGATCGCAAGGGTTTTGGCACGGTGGTCCTGCAACGGGTGGCGCCGCAGTCGCTGAGCGGTTCCTCGAGCCTCGAACGCGCTCCCGGCAGCGTGAAGTGGGAGCTCGACGCGCCGCTCGAGGCGATCGTCGTGCCGCAGCTGGGGGCGGAGAACGAAACCGACTTCAGCGTCTGAGAGCCCGCGCCACCGGCGCGCGGGACTGTCCGCCCGGCCGGCACCTTGCAGCTTCATAAAAGCGTAATTACATCAACAACTAAGCGTGCGATGTCCACGCGAACGCTGTTGCTTTGGTCAAGCTTCATCCATGGAGGTTGTCATGGCAAGCAAACTGATGGAAGCAAGAAAGAGCCAGGACTGGATCACTCTGGTCCTCGCGATCTGCCTGTTCATCTCACCCTGGGTCATCGGATTCGCCGCGGCGATGGTGCCCGCGTGGAACGCCTGGATCGTCGGCGTTCTGCTCGGCGCGCTGGCGCTGGCGACGGTGTTCGCCGAATGGGAGGAATGGGTAAACGTCGTCCTCGGGCTCTGGCTGATCGTGTCACCCTGGCTGCTGGGCTTTGCGGCTGACACGCATGTCATGGCCACGCACGTCGTGCTCGGCGTGCTGGTGGTCGCGGCATCGGCCTGGGCCGTATGGGACTTCCGTCATCCCCACGCGCATGCGTGAGCGGTGACCGGGCGGGAGCCCGCCGCGCCAGCGGCGAGCTCCTGATATTGCGGTGTTGGGGTATCGGGTTGGGCGGTGATTGCGGCGTCTTCACGTAATTGCTGCAACCGGAAACCTTTTCGTGCATTCTTGGGAATGGCCTCGATGCTCAACCCCGACACCCCCGCCAAATGCTGCTCCTATTGCGGCGGCCGCGACCATGATTTCGAGGAGTGCCCGAAACGCAAGGCGGACGCGGAGAAGGAACAGGTGGCGCGGGCGGCTGACGCCATGCCTTTGTTCGCCAGCGAAGATGTATCGATAAAATCCTAAGGGCGCGATCCTTCGCGCCCGCAGTCCCGGCGAGATACGCGTTGTTCCGCTCCAGCACTCATCCGCTCGGGAATGCCTCCGCAGCCTCCGCAAAAAATCTTGCCCTTGATCCTGCCTCTCGCCATCGAGGCACGGTGGGGCGCCCGCGCGCCGCGCCCTGACTTTTTCTGGGATGGTCGCGGAACGGCGTTGATCCGGTCTATAGTCGCGACGGGGGTGCGCGGGTGGCGGACATCATCTCAATCAGAACAGGCGCGGAGCCTGCCGGACGGCTGTCGGCGGGACGCTTGCGGCTGGTCGCCTTCACGGCGATCGCCGCTTTCATGATCGCCGGTCCGGCCGCGGAGCAAATCTTCGGGGTGCAGACGCCATGGCTGCGCTCCTGGACCATGTTCAGCGCGATCGGGCTGGGCGTCATCGACGCTTCCTTCGAAATCCGCCAGCCGGACGGTGTGCTCATCCCGCTCGACCGGTTCGAGATGCTCGGCGCTCCTCGCGACGGCGGGCTGAAGCGGATCGAAAGCCGCGAGGAACTGGCATCCGTCGTCAAGCGGCTCTGCACGGTCGCCGGGCAGGGCGCCGACATCCGTGTCCGCGCCCGGCTAGGCACGCGCAATGGCTGGCAGATCATTCATACCGATGCCGAAAATGCCTGCGCCGGCTGACGCGATCGCCGACTGGATGGGCTGGCGTTCGGCGCACGCCGTGGCGGCGTGCTTCGTCGGCTGGGCGGTCGATACGGAGGGATCGTCGCGCTCGTCCGCATTGATCCGCATCGGCCTGGCCATGCTGTTCTGGTCGCGCTGGGCGGGCGAGTTGCTGCTCTACAGGGACCAGTCGGCGATCGGCCTGTTCCTGGCAGCCAACTTCTTCGTCGCCACCGCGCTGCTGTTCGTCGGCTATCAGAGCCGCGCCGCTGCTGTCTGGGCCGGCTCGGTCGGGCTGGTGATGTACTATTATTTCGGCCACCAGCTTGGTCGCGAGCCCTGGACCCACCATCACGCCTATCTGCTCGCCGTCGCGGCACTTCTGGTCGCGCTCAACCCATGCGGCCGCTCCTATTCGCTGGACCGCTACCTGGCGGCGGCGCACGCCGAGCGCATGGGCATTGCGCCGCCGGCGGAGCGTGGCAATCTGTGGGGGCTGCGGCTGATCGTGGTGCAGCTCTCGGTGCTCTATTTCTTCGCCGCCTTCGACAAGTCGAACCATGCCTTTCTGAGCGGCGCGCGGATCGAGCAGATCTTCCTCTGGTTCTATGCGGGTTCGGATTACCCGGCCGGCCTTGCCTTGCCCGCCACGATCATATCCTTCGGCGTGGTCGCGCTTGAATATGGCCTTGCCTTTGGCCTGCCGTTCCGTGCGACGAGGCGCTATCTGGTCCTGCCGGGCCTGGCCTTTCACGCCATCATCTATCTGACGCTGCCGGTCTACACGTTCAGCGCGACCATGGCATTGCTCTATCTCGCCTATTTCGATGCGGATGCCGTGGACAGGATCATCGCGCGGCTCCAGGGAATCGGACCGACACCGACTGCCAGAGGGGGAATTTCGTGAAGCGTGGCTTGTCGCCCCCGGGTGCCGTCGTCGTCGCGGCCGCCGGCCTGGCCATGGTCTGCGGCTCGGCGCGTGCCGGCAGCACGGCGGACTATTATCCCAGGCGCGCGTGGGATGCCTTCAACGGCGGCCAGATGAACACATCGATCCTGGTGTTCCGCGACCGCAACAGGAACGGGATCTACGATCTCGGCGACCGGCCGATGTCGCATGTTGCCGTCGAGCTCGGCAAGCCCAATGGCGACACCATCATGCGATGGAGCAATGTCAGCGGCTTTGCCAACTTCCGGATGTCGGTTCTCCAGCGCAATCTCGAGGTTGTCGATCCCGGATATTATTCGTTCCGGGCCGTGCCTCCGCCGGGCTTTTCCGTCACCACCGCAAACGCGTTCCAGGAAAGCGATTATGCGGCTTCCCCCGGCGCGCCGGGCGACATGACCGCGCAACGCACGACGCATCCGGTCGGCCTTGCGGCGGACCTGACGATCAGCGGCGCGGCCGCCCCCGGAGCGCGGATTTCCCTCACCGGGCCTGACGGGGCAGGCGCCGCCGCCAAGGTCGATCCGGATGGGCGCTTCAGCGCGCCCGTGACATCAGGCGAATGGCTGGTCGAGGTTTCGGCCGACGGGGCGACCGAGCGGCGAAAGATCGTGGTCGGCGAGGCGCCGGTCGTGGTCTCCGCGTTTTCGGGCAAGGGCGGGCTCGCCGAGGAGCCGCTGCCCCGAGAGCATGTCGTCGGCTTCGACGACCTTTTGACGACGTCGGGCGTGTTCGAAATTCCGTCCGGCTATGGCGGGCTTAACTGGTACAATCTCGTTGCCATGCACCAGCGTTTCACCGACGGCCCGGGTTACATCAACACGACGACGTCCGGCGAATTCATCGCCTATAACAGCTCAGGCCACCCCGGGCAGGTGTTCAGCGACAAGCCGTTCGATTTCACGGGCGCCTATTTCGGCGTCGGCTGGAACGACGCTGAGGGCGAGACGCTTGTTCTCAAGGCCTGGCGGGGCGACCAGCCGGCCTACGAGGATCAGCTTGTGCTGTCCGCGAGCGGCCCGGTCTATTTCGCGGCCGACTACACGCGCATCACGCGGCTCGAGATCCGGACGCAGCACTCCTGGCAGGCTGCAATGGACGACTTCGCCTACCGCACCGGTCCGTAGAGCAATTCGAGGAAAAGTGCGCAGCGTTTTCCATCCGCGCGCAAACAAAGGCTTGCTGCAGGTCCGTTTGATCCGCTTCGGCGCGCCGCGCCTCCAGGTCAAGCCGCGTCAGCAAGACGATCGCCAGGAAGCGCCGCAGGAACCGACGTTGCCGGAATGACCGGAACCGGTGCTGTGATGGCCGGCGCCGCCACCGCCGCCCGAACTGCCATTGCCGCCGGTTCCACCATTGCCGGTGCCACCGTTGCCGCTGTCGCCGCCATTCCCGGCGGAGCCGCCATTGCCGGTTCCACCGTTGCCGCCGTCGCCGCCATTCCCCCCATTGCCGCCGTTACCACCGTCGCCGCCATTTCCGCCGGAGCCGCCGTTGCCGGCGCCACCGTTGCCGCCATCGCCGCCATTCCCGCCGGAGCCGCCATTGCCGGCGCCACCGTTGCCGCCATCGCCGCCATTCCCGCCGGAGCCGCCATTGCCGGCGCCACCGTTGCCGCCATTCCCCCCGTTGCCGCCATTGCCGGCTCCACCGTTGCCGCCATTCCCCCCATTGCCACCATTTCCGCCGTTGCCACCTGCGGCCTGAGCCAGAAGAGCGCGGTTGGCGTCCTGGATGAGCGCAGCCGGGTCCATCGACCGGTGGACTCCGTCGCGCGGCTCCGGCAGGACCGGCGCGGCATAGGTTGCCATGGCCGTCGCCAGCGGCATGGTCGACGCAAGCAGCACCGCTGCCAAGCTGCTTCTGAACTGTGGGAAGATACGGCGCGCGATGTCGGCATTCGCCGCCGATGTGAAAAACCGCGGACGCCCAGCCGACAAGACAGGCTCCGCACCGATTCTGCTTGAGATGATATCAGCCACCCGCATACCCCCGATCCCGACTTATAGACCGGTTCGACGCCCGTCCTTCGACCATGCCAGAAAAAGTCAGGGTCGGCGGTGCCCGTGCGGCTGGCATCCACGGTTCGGTTTGGGGAGAGCCCGTCGGGCACCTTGCAGCTCCTAAAGCGACGCACGCGCCGCCGCCTCGGCAAAGGAGATGTCGCCCTTGATCTCGCGCATCGCCATCGAGGTGACGGTGCGGCGAACGCCAGGCAGCCGGCTGAGCTCCTCGCGCAGCATCCTGTCCAGCGCCCTCATGTCGACGGTGACGATCTGCAGGAGATAGTCGGCCTCGCCGGTCGTGGCGTAGCAGCGGCGGATCAGCGGATGTTTCCTCACCGCCGCCTCGAAGGCGTCCGACACCTCGAAGTCGATCGACACCTGGATGAAAGCCTCGATGCCGAAACCGATCGAAGCGGGATCGACACGGGTGGAATAGCCGCGGATGACGCCGGCCTCTTCCAGCGCCTTCACCCGTTTCCAGCACGGCGTCTTGCTCAAGCCTACTTCCTCGGCGAGCTCGCCGAAGGAGATGCGCGCGTCGCGCTCCAGGGCCGCCACGATCTTGCGGTCGAGCATATCCAGCATCAAACGTTCTCCATATACCGGTAAAAGACGAAGTATCGTCCTCCAATCTAGGCATATTGGATAACAGAAAGGAACAATGTTCAAGCACGAACGCGCTATCCTCGGCGCCTGCCCAGCCATGCCCGCGCCAGGAGATGAGCCATGGACAAGACGGACTATCACGCCCGCATCGAGACGCCGGAGATGCGCGACTACGGTGTCTATCTGCAATGCGACAAGCTGCTCGCGTGCCAGAAACCGCTCTCCGACATGGTCAACGCCGACGAGTTGCAGTTCCAGATCGTGCACCAGGTCGAGGAATTGTGGATGAAGCTGATCGCCTACACGCTGGTCGATGTCCTCGACCATCTGGAGAAACAGGACACGCACCGCATCGTCACGCTGATGGGCCGCGTCCACCGGCTAATGCGCATGATGACGGCGCAGCTCGATCTCCTGGAGACCATGTCGCCCAAGGAGTACCAGCAGATCCGCCTGCAGCTCGGCAATGGCAGCGGCCAGGAATCGCCGGGCTTCAAGCTTTTGCTGCGCCTGCCGCCGGATCTTTGGCGGGCCTTCAAACATGCCTATCTCGACGGCCGCGGGCTGACCGTGCAGGACATCTATGACGAGCACTACGACCACGGCGATCCCTATGTCGTGGCCGAGGCGCTGATCGAATTCGACGAGCTGTTCCAGAAGTTTCGCGCCAATCACCTCTATCTGATCCACCGCTCGATCGGGCTCGGCGCAAAGTCGCTGAAGGGCAGGCCCGTGGAAATCCTCGAAGGCGGCGCCCGCCACCGCTTCTTCCCCGAACTCTGGGACATCCGCTGCGACATGACCGACCGCTGGGGCGCCGAATACGGCACCGTGCGGGAATCGATCAGCCATCCGGGCTGAGCCTTCTTGCTCGCCCCCCGCCTGCGGCGGGGGACGAGGAAGAGGGCGCTCCAAACAATTTCCCCACCCCTGTCGGAATCCGCTCACTCCGCCCGTCCTTGGGCCATCGACAGACAAACCGGAGGGATACTCGTGGAAAACACTCAATCGGCCTGGCAGACCGCCGCCATTCTCATCGCCCGCCTGATCTTCGCCGCCATGTTCGCCATGGGCGTCGCCTTCAAGCTGATGGACATGGGCGCCACCGCCGGCTACATCGCCGCCGCCGGCTTCCCGTTCCCGTTGTTTCTGGCCTGGTGCGCGGCGATCCTCGAAACGCTCCTGGTCGTCGCCTTCCTCACCGGCGCCTTCATGACGCCGCTGGCGCTGATCGGCGCGGTTTATGTCGTCTTCCTTGGCTTTGCCTTTCACGGCCCGTCGCACTGGACGGCGGACCAGGCCGAGTTCGGCGCCTTCATGTCGCATTTCCCATTCGCCGCCGGCCTGCTCTACGCCGCGGTCCACGGTCCCGGCAGTGTGCTCGCGCTCAAGCGGGGCTGGCCGGGCCGGGCATGACCCTTCCTTTTCCCCGTTCTACGGGGAGAAGGTGCCCGAAGGGCGAATGAGGGGCGGCGCCTGTATCTCCAGGCAAGGCGCCCTCCCGCCGCCTCACATCTGGTCGTTATACGGCTCCTTCATCTGCCCGACCATGCGGGCCAGCTTGGAGAAGGACGGCATGTCCGCTTCCGGCTGGCACTGGTTGGCAAGCTCGAGCAGGCGGATCGGGAAATTGATGGCGTCGCGGTTCGACGCCGAGATCGCCTCCGAGCGCTCCTCGCCGGTCTCGCCGGCTTCGGCCTTGCGCAGCGCGATGTCGATCTCCTCGACGCTGAGCACACCTTTCTTGACGAGCACATGGTTGATTGCGGCGACAGCCATCAGCAGGCCCTCGAGCTGAAGATTGGCGACGTTCATGGCGTTCCTCCCATTGACCTCGCCTCAAGAACGCGTGAGCGGCGTTTCCGATCCGGACGGGGAAAGCCGGCTCGGTTCAGGCCTCCATCCACCGCTCGCCATATTCGCTCCAGAGCTGCCTGATCTCGCGGTTGCCGAGCGGCGGCGTCTGGCGGTCGCCATAGAAGACGGCGACGGCGCTGAGGTCGTATTGGCCCTCGGCCTGGGCGATGAAGCGGATCGCCTCGCCGAGCGGCCTCGAATGGAAGATCGGATCGGCCTGACCTCGGCCCAGGCTGCGAACGCCCGAAATGCTTGCAGGTACATGCCGCATCCGAAAGACGGATGCCATGGCAGGTCTGTCCATGCCGCTCTCCGCGATTCCCCAAGGGAATGATCCCATAAGCTCCGGCTAATGACCAGCCCGGGGAGAACCGCCCACAGCAAGAGAGCGACCAAGAGCGGCAAGACACAATTTCGAAACGAAAAGAGCTGGAAAGAAAAGGCCGGGCGCAGTGGCCCGGCCTTCCTTTCTACGCGGCCGTCGCAAGCAGCCTGGCTCTACTTTGGACGGTCGCGCTGGGTGCAGCCAGACCGGAAATGTCTACCTGTGCCAGCGATGCAGCCAGTCCGGCTCGGGGTCGGAATTCCTGCTGATTGCCATGCCGGCCAGCAAGCCGACCAGCCCGCCGATCAACATCGCGGTCGAGAAGGTGCCGGGGTTCTGCTGCACCGTTTCTGAAACGCTATGTGCCTGGCTGCGCAACTGGCTTGCGGCGCGCGACGCGCGGTCGGAGGCGCCGCTGTAGAGATTCGAAGCGCGGTCGGCCGCGCCTCGGTACCAGCCATGCGCGGTCTCGGAGGCCTCCTCGGCCTGTTCGGAAAGCGCGCGGTTCAGACGGCTCACCTCGCGCTTCAACTCGGCGATCTGCTTCTTCATCGCGTCGTCCGATGCACGCGTGGCTCGCGCGCTGCTACGTGACGCGGGACGGTTGCGCGCGGCGGTGGCTTTCGCATTGCCGTTGGCTGAATTGGTGGTGCTGGTGTCATTGTCTGCCATTCGGTCTCTCCTTTTTGCATCCTGGAACGGCCATGACGCCTCATTGTTCCCGCGAGCGCGCCGCGCGGCCAAAACACCGGGGCCGCGGAGCGTGCTCCACGGCCCCGTGCCGCAAGCCCGATGCCCTTACTTGCCGCAGTTCTTGTCGTTCACGTTCGGCTGCATCGTGCCGGCGGTGCTGTTGTTGGCATCGCCCACCGCGCCTTGCGGACTGTTCGGGCAATTCTTGTCGGCGTTTGAATTCATGTCGCCGCCGGTAACGCTGCCGGTCGTGCCGGTATCGGGCGCGGCCTGGTCGGGCGGCGGGCTGCCCGGCGTCTTCGGGTCGACGGTGATCGTCTGACCGCTGCCGCCACCCTCATTTCCGGCGGTGCCGGCGGTCTGGGCCATCGCCGCCGTGGCGAGGCCGATGGTCAGGGCCGAAGCCGCAAGAATCCTCGTAAGCATGATTTTCTCCTCTTTTAGAGACGGTCGTCTGTCGCGTTGCGACTAAGGGTGGAACCCATCGGACCAAGGTTGGTTCCGGCAAAAATTTGCTATGCCCTGGCCCGGCGTTTCAATTTATGGGTGTGGCGCGCCGGGCGCCGCGGTTTTGAGGAATGTAGGAAAATATACCTAGAAACTATTGCCCGGTGAAGGCAGCTATGCTACTATTTTGTCCATGGTGCTGATTTGCGCCAACGACCCGCCGCCCGGCGGGTTTTTATTTTTCTCACCGTCCATTCTTTCGAAGCGCTAGCGGGGCGGCGCTCCTCTCTCCTGCGGCGCTTTCAACATTCTGCTCGAGGCCCAGATGCCACGCTATGCCACCATCGTCACCGCCGATGACGGCGCCGAGATCGTCAGCGCGATCGGCGAATTCGAGGGCTCGAGCCTGCCGCGCAACTCGGGCCGCGTCGAGCAGGTCGCGCCGGGCGTGCGCATCGGGATGGTGCGTGGCGGGCCGATCGACGCCATCGCCGGTTTCGGCTTTCCGGGCCACGGCCTCGGCCCGTCCTCAGTCCGCGCCGCGACGGCGAAGCTGAAAGCAATGGCCGCGCCGGCCGCCGATGCCCGGACCGCCAAGCAGGCCAGCGCCAAGCCACGCAGGAAACCGGCGCGCAAGGTCCGCAAGGTCAAGGCGGCGAAAGCCGCGCCATCGCAAGCGGCCACCCATGGCTGACGAAAGCAGGCGCCGCGCCGCCGCGAAGCGGGCAAGCCGAAAGCCGAAGGGTCCCCAAGCCGGGGCCGCTCCGTCCACTCGCCCGAAGCGCCCGCGAAAAACGCTCGTCGATGATTTCGCCGCCGCGCTTCGCGCCGATTTCCGCGCACATGGCGCCGGCGTCATCGCCGCGGTGCGGGCCGAAAAACCCGAGCAGTATCTGAAGGTCGTGCTGACGATGCTGCCCAAGGATTTTTCGGCCAAGGAATTCTCGGACGGTGTCGATGCCAATCAAAACAGTCTCGGGCAGTTGAGCGATGAGGAGATCCGCAAGCGCATCCGCGGCCTCGAAGCGAACATCCGCCCGCTCCTCGAAGGCGTTACTGACCTATCTGGCCTTGCTGGAGGAACTGGACCGCAGGCGTCGTCGTAATCGCCTTGCGTCCTATGCGCCGTACGAGCGGCAGGCTGATTTTCACGCGGCAGGGGCAACGAACCGCGAGCGCCTGTTCATGGCCGGCAACCAGCTCGGCAAGACCAGGGCAGGGGGCGCGGAATGGGCCATGCATCTCACCGGTCGCTATCCGGGCTGGTGGGTGGGCAAGGTGTTTGACCAGCCCGTCAAGCTCTGGGCCGCCGGCGTCACCGGCGAAGGCACGCGCGACAATCCGCAACGCGTGCTGGTCGGCCCGCCGCAGCAACAGGCAGAATGGGGCACCGGCATGATCCCGGCCGATGCCATCGCCGACACGGTGATGGGGCGCGGCGCGCCGGGAGCGCTGGACAGCGTCGTCGTGCGCTGGGGCGGTGGCGGCGACGTGCAGGCCGGCGAAAGCGTGCTCTCGTTCAAGAGTTACGAAAAAGGTCGCGAGAAATGGCAGGGCGAGACGCTGCACGGCGTGTGGTTCGACGAGGAACCGCCGCTGGACATCTATTCGGAGGGCCTCACCCGCACCAACGCGACCGACGGCATAACGATCGTGACGTTCACGCCGTTGTTGGGGATGAGCGACGTGGTGCTCAGGTTTTTGAGCGCGGAGGCGGTTCAAGGCTTGGGTTCCTCGCCCCCGCAAGGCGGGGGAGAGGTGGCCGCGCAGCGGCCGGAGAGGGGGACTTCGTAGGGTGACAAGCCTTGCGAGTTGCTGTCCGCTCTTTCACCAAAGCCGGCGCTGCCCCCTCTCCGTCACAGCTTCGCCGCGCCACCTCTCCCCCACTGCGTGGGGGGGCGAGGAACTGGAGCTTTCAAAACGATTTCCACCGCTTATGGTGCGCGAATGCGCGGTCGCGGGATTTGCATGCCGTAGGGGATTTCAGGAATGTATGTAGGCCGTTCTTACCAGTTGCTGGACTTCGCGCTCTGGTCGCGGCGCAGCGTCATCTACATGGTCGTGGTGAGCGGGCTGGCGATCGCCGCCTACCGCCTTCCGGCGACAGCTGGGTTCTCGGTGCCATGGTCGGTCGTGCTGGTGCTCGGCACCACGGTGTCGTTGGTCGCCGGGTTCAAGAATTCGCAAGTCTTCACCCGCGCCAACGAGGCCCTGCAAGCCTTTTCACAGATCACCGCCAGCAGCCGGATGCTGTCCGGCTTCTGCCGCGATTTCATGGATGCTGCCGCCGCCCGGCAGCTGATCTATCGCCATCTTGCCTGGCTGACGGCGCTGCGCTTTTCGCTGCGGCGGCCGATGCCTTGGGAATCGCTGGCGAAAGCAGCCAACATCGAGTTCCGGCGGCGCCGCTATCACATCCAGGAGGATAAGACGTCGCTTGCCGAGGAACTGCGTAGGCTGCTGGGCGAGGAAGCCGAAAGCGTGCTGAAATCGCCGCAGCCGGCGATAGAACTTCTCGACAGGCAATTGGCCGAGGTCAACGGCTTGCTGAAGAGTTCAGCCGTTCCGACGCAGGTCTACTCCGAACTGGTTAAGCTGATACGCGACTTCCAAGACCAGCAGGCCCGTTGCGATCGCATCAAGAACAATCCCTATCCCCGGCAGTACGCGATCGTGAGCTCGATGTTCATGATCATCTTCTGCACCTTGCTGCCCTTCGGGGTCGTTCCGGTCTTTGCCGATATGGCCAAGCTGGGCGGCGTGCTCGGCTGGATCTCGATCTGGCTGACCATCCCTTTCAGCGCGCTGCTGGGCTGGGTCTACATGTCGCTCGACCTGGTCGGCGAAAGCAGCGCCAATCCGTTCGAAGGCAACGCCAACGACGGGCCGATCTCGCAAATCTGCCGCGACATCGAGATCGAGCTGCGCCGGGGGCTTGGCGAGACCGCGCTTCCAGCGCCGCTGGCGCCGGTGAACAACATCGCGACGTGATGGCTCCAGTTCCTCGCCCCGCGAGAGCGGGGAGAGGTGGCCGCGCAGCGGCCGGAGAGGGGCCTTCGTAGGGCGTTTAGCCTCCCGTTCTTCTGTCGAAAGCCGGCGCCGTCCCCTCTCCGTCGCGGCTTCGCCGCGCCACCTCTCCCCGCTCTCGCGGGGCGAGGAAGTGGAGTTGCCATGTCCCGCCACGTTACCTTCATGACCATCGACGATGCCGGACATTATTCGCCCGGGCAGCGCGCCGAGATCGTCGCGGCCTATCCCGAGCACGAGCGCGAAGCACGCGCCAAAGGCATTCCAGTGCTGGGCTCCGGTCGCATCTTTCCTGTGCCGGAGGAGATGATCGCCTGCGAGCCGTTCAAGTTGCCGCGCTGGTGGCCACGGATCGGCGCGCTCGATTTCGGCTGGGACCATCCTTCCGCGGCGGTCGAGCTCGCCTGGGATACCGAGGCCGATGTCGTCTACGTCACGAACGCGAACCCGTGCGCCTGGCGACGACCGCGAACATCAGCCTTTACGGCCTGCAGACCATCGACAGCGTGCTGACGGAAGTCGGCGTCCGCGTGCTGGTCAAGGACCAGGCCGACCAGACCCAGAACGGTATCTACACCGTCAGCGAGGGCCAGTGGTACCGCGCCGCAGACGCCCGCACCGCGCGCACGATGCAGAAAGGCACGACGGTGCATGTCCAGGAGGGCACCGTCTCGGCCGACCGTGTTTATGCCTTCGAGACGCTGGATCCGGTGATTGGCGCCGACCCGATCGTGCTTAGCTTCTATCTCTCGCAGGACACGCTCGGCGACGCCGTGAATGCCGCCAATGCCGCCGCCGCGAGCGCGGCCGCAGCACTGACTTCCAAGAATGCCGCCGCCACCAGCGCCACCAATGCGGCAGGCTCGGCGACCGGGGCGGCCGGCTCCGCCACCGCCGCGTCCACTTCCGCCACCAATGCCGCGACCAGCGCCACCAATGCCGGCAATTCGGCGACGGCTGCGGCCGGCTCCGCTTCCGCGGCCTCAGGTTCGTCCACCAGCGCCGGCACATCGGCAAGAGCAGCTGCCGGCTCGGCTTCCGCCGCATCGAGCTCCGCCACCGCCGCTTCCGGATCCGCCACCAGCGCCGCGACGTCGGCCACCAACGCGGCGGCGAGCGCCGTTGCGGCGGCCAATGCGGCGGCGGCTCTTGGCTACACCTTTTCCACCAGCACCGCCGACGCTGATCCCGGCAACGGCACGCTGCGGCTGAACAACGCCAGCGCCGCCTCCGCCACTGCGGCCTATATTGACAACCTGGACTCCGGCGGCGCCACGGTGAGCGGCGTGGTCGACGGCTTCGACGACAGCACCAACGTCATCAAGGGCCAACTGACGCTGCGCTCAAAAGCGTCAACCGCCATCGCCTATGTCTACAACGTCACCGGCTCGGTGGTGGATGGGACGGGCTATCGAAAACTGACCCTGGCCTATGTCAGCGGCGCCGGCACCTTGCCGACGACCACCGACGGCATCTGGCTGATTTTCGCCCGCGCCGGCGACAAGGGCGCGGACGGCCTGGGCAGCGGTGACTTCACCGGCCCGGCCTCCTCGGCGACTGACAATATCGTGACCTTCGCCGGTACCACGGGCAAGGCCGGAAAGGATAGCGGTGTTGCGGTGGGAAGCCTGGTCGCCGGGCCGGCCTCGGCCGCGACCGACAACATCGCCACGTTCAACGGCACGACCGGGAAAGTGGTGAAGGACAGCGGTGTGGCGGTGGCTGGCTTGGCGCCGAAGGCCAGCCCTGCATTCACAGGCACGCCCACAGCGCCGACGGCGGCCGCTGGCACCAACTCAAGCCAGATCGCCACGACGGCCTATGTTGATGTGACCTTTGCGCCGAAGGCCAGCCCGGCCCTCACGGGAAACCCCACGGCCCCTACGCAGACAGCCGGGAACAATAGCACCCGGTTAGCTACTACGGCCTATGTGGACGGCTCGTTTGCCCCGGTGGCCTCCCCAACATTCACCGGAACACCCACCTTTGCCGGCATTCCTGTACTCTCGGGAGGCGGCATCAAGTTTCCGGCCACGCAGATCCCGAGTGCGGACTCCAACACGCAAGACGACTACGAGAAGGGCAC
Source organism: Mesorhizobium sp. B2-4-6 (assembly GCF_006442775.1). NCBI lineage: Bacteria > Pseudomonadati > Pseudomonadota > Alphaproteobacteria > Hyphomicrobiales > Phyllobacteriaceae > Mesorhizobium > Mesorhizobium sp. B2-4-6. The sequence continues at coordinate 101,241 of NZ_VFVI01000014.1, read as the reverse complement.
CTTTACGCCTGTCCTCATCGGACAGACTACGGCAGGCACAGGAACCTACACCACCCAGTCAGGTGTCTACACCAAGATTGGGAATGTGGTCACGTTCGCCGTGACCCTGATATGGTCCGCTCACTCCGGCACTGGCGGCATGCAGATCACGGGTCTGCCTTTCACTAACAATGTGACGGGCTGCTCCTGCAACTTTGAGTGCTTCAATCTCACCTTCACGGGTGTGCCGCAAGCCTTCGTCCCAACCAACTCGTCCGTAATCAGCGTCGTGACGGCAGCCACAGGCGCCTCAGAGGCCAACATCGCTATGGACAGCGCTGCGGGCTTCCGGGTCGGTGGCGTCTATTTCACCTAAAGGAGAACCGAATGATACTCCACAAGAAGACCGTGATTGATCTCGTCAAGCCCTGTGCGGACGGGAGAATTGAAGTTCGTATCGCGAAGCAGACCGTCCTTAACGGGGAACTTCTCAAGTCCGAATGGCACCGCACAGCCGTTGACCCTCTGGGTGACGTGGATGCGCAATTCGGGCTTGTTAATACCCACCTTGACCAGCTTGGCTATTCTCCTCTGAGTGAGGCGGACCTTTCGATGATCCGCACCGTTACGACCATCCATCGGTCTACCCCGGATATTGCGGCCCGCATCGAAGCGTTGCGGATCCAGCGCGAGGCGGATGAGGCGGCTGCCAAGGTGGAGGTATAGAGGGCTACATCCGAGCCTGAGGTGCAGGCCTAATGATGTACCTTCGGTGGTTGCTGCAGGGTCTCGTTCCGCTCGCTTTCTATGTGTTCTGCTATCTCACCTGCTGGTTCTTGGCAGGCATCGCAACAACCTTCAAGCTCGACAAGCTGCCGAGCCCGTGCCGTATGCATATCCATGACGACACAATCTATGGCACCGACTATCTGCTGGCCAATGGGTGCCCTCTACCGGATAGCCGGTGGTCACGCTCGAGCGGGGGGATGTGGTGGATATGCCGAAATCCTGGTCACGATACGCAGCCTTCGTTCTGGGTTTCGCGGACGCTGATGTCAAAAGCGTGGAAACCCGGTACCAGATCTTGTGGCAGGGTGAGGATGGGGTAAGGCCAGCATCGTCATGCTCATGAGCGACGGCAGGCGCCGATTTGCTCGGCGCTACGAGGAAGGTCGGATTAAAATTTGGCTGGGGCGGCAGACCTACAATCAGGCCGGATGGTATATCATGAAGTTCAATGTGGGGCCGCTTCCCCGTCTTTGAATTCCAGTGCCCGTTCGACGCTCTTTAAAGGCGGACCGAAGTCCTCGGGTTCGTCACTGAACATCCGTCGATCGGCCGGGCGATCATCTTCTTCGACAAAGAAGGCCTCGCATAGGAAGAATGCGATCACGCCGCAGACGATGCCGCAAATCGATCCTATGAAGGCGCACGTCATCTAAGCTTCCCCGCTCCGGACATTGCACCAATTTAGCACCTTTTTCCCAAAGGCATCAAACATAGATGCCTGCTCTCCAATGTCCGAAGGAACACCCATGGACCGCAACTTCGCGCGTGCCCTTTCGCTCGTCCTCTCGTCCGAAGGCGGCTGGTCGGACAATCCCGCCGACCCGGGCGGCGCGACCATGAAGGGCGTCACGCTCGCCAATTTCCGCCGCTACGTCAAAGCCGACGCCACCAAGGCCGATCTTCGCAAGATCAGTGATGATCAGGTGGCCACGGTTTACCGTCGTTTCTATTGGGATGCGATCGTCGGCGCCGACCTTCCTGCCGGCGTCGACTATGCCGTCTTCGACTTTGCCGTGAACAGCGGGCCGGGCAGGGCGGCGAAATATCTTCAAGCTGTGATCGGCGTTGCCCAGGACGGCCGCATCGGCCCGGCCACGCTCGTCGCGGCAAGGGGAAAACCCGCCGGTGTCGTCATCGACGCGCTCTGCGATGCGCGGCTTGCCTTCCTCGAAAGGCTGCCGACGTGGCCGAGCTTCGGCCGGGGCTGGAGCGCGCGTGTCGCCTCGGTGCGCCGGCAGGCGCTGCTGATGTCGGCCACGCCGCTGACGACGACGATATCAGCGCCGACGGCGCCAGCATCCGCCGATAGTGCGGGGCCAACCGCGGCGCCCGCGGACGCAGGGTCGCATGCCGGCGGTGAGGCGCCCGCCGCGCCACCCAAATCCGCATCGCCTCCCAAAGCAACCGGCATCCTTGCGCTGATCGCGCTGGCGTTCGGCGCCCTGGCTGCCTGGGCCATGCATCTTCCCTGCAATCTCTTCGGAGTGCTCTGCCAATGATTGCCGTCATCATCCGCATCGCCCTGCGCTATGGCGCGGGCGTGCTTGTCGCCCGCGGCCTTCTGGGGGCCGACGACGCCTCGGCGTTCTCCGCCGATCCCGACATTCAGATGGCGCTGGAGACCGGTCTCGGTCTTGCCATCGCCGCCGCGGCCGAATGGTGGCACCTGCTCGCGCGCCGGTTCGGCTGGGAGCACTGACATGGAAAACCTCAAGGAACTGATCACCGAGCTCATTGACCTGACCAAGCCGTATGTGGTCGTCGGTGCTGCCTGCTTCATCGCGGGGCTTCTCATCGGAGCGCTGCTATGAGCGCGCTGCTGGCATGGTTTTTCACCAATCCGACGATCCTTGCCATCGGCGCCGGCCTTGTCGGTGCGCTCGGCTGGGGTTTCCACCAGCGCCTCGCCGGCGCGCGGGCCGAGCGCGGCAAGCAGGCCGAAGCGGAGGCCGCGGCTCGCAATGTCGCCGACCAGGTCGACAACGACATTGGCGCTTTGCCGGCTGAGGCAGTCAGAAAGGAGCTGAAGTCATGGGCAAGGGACTGATCGTCGCCGCCATCGCGGCCGCGCTTGCCGGCTGCACGACGGCCAGGGGCGGCTTCTGCGCCGTCGCCTCGCCGATGCGCCTCTCCGCGAGCGCGGTCGACAGCCTGTCTGACCAGGAGGCGAGGGCGCTGCTCGCCCACAACCGCAAGGGCGAGAAACTCTGCGGCTGGAGGCCGTGATGCATGACATTTTCGATCTTCTGGGCATCAAGGGCCAGGTCGTGGCGGCCGGGCTCGCCGGCGGCGTGCTGCGGGCGCTGTCGCGGCACCGCTATAAGCTGCGCGAAATGGTTGCGTCGCCGATCTGTGGCGCCCTGGCCGCCGCCTATCTGACATTGCCTGTCGTCGCCTGGGTCCGGGCAAGCGGCCTGCCGATACCCGATACAGCCGATGACACCACCACGCTTGCCGCCGCTTTCCTCATCGGCGTTTGTGCGATGTGGATTTCGGATATCGTCTTCGAGGTGGTGGTGCGGAGATTCAGGCAAACGCCGGATTCGTGATCGCGACGGCGTCGAAGTCGTGCAAGCATATATCTTCGAAACAGAGAGGGGGCAGACCGTCCACGCCGGATACTTCGATGCCGGTGTCAGCGATTAGCCGTTCGAACCGCTGGAAGAACCCGGCCGCAACGCCTATCTATGGAGCAATCCAAAGGAGGTGTGACATGGCTTCTTCCACCGAACGCGCGGTCCTTGCGGGCGGCTGCTTCTGGGGCATGCAGGATCTGATCCGGCGCCTGCCCGGTGTGATCTCAACGCGAGTGGGCTACAGCGGCGGCGATGTACCGAACGCCACCTACCGCAACCACGGCACCCACGCCGAGGCGATCGAGATCAACTTCGATCCGGCCAGGACAAGCTTCCGCACGTTGCTCGAATTCTTCTTCCAGATCCACGATCCGACGACAAGGAACCGCCAGGGCAACGATATCGGCATGAGCTACCGCTCGGCGATTTTCTACACCAGCGATGAACAGAAGCGGATCGCCGAGGACACGATAGCCGACGTCGACGCGTCCGGCCTGTGGCCTGGCAAGGTCGTCACCGAACTCGCCCCGGTCGGGCCTTTCTGGGAAGCAGAGCCCGAGCATCAGGACTATCTCGAGCGCTATCCCAACGGCTACACCTGCCATTTCGTGCGGCCGGGCTGGAAGCTTCCGGCCCGCCAACAGGCGGCCGCGTCATAGTCAGAGGCCAGGCTGTTTCATACAGCCTTTACGCGCTTTGATCCGCCCGCCGTGCCGGAAGGCATGGCGGGCTTTTTTGCGTTCCGGCCGCCGTCCCGGGCGGGCAACCTCAGCCCTTGGCGCGGCGGCCTTCGTGTTCGTGGCTGCCGATCCAGTGGGCGCGGATGCGGTCGCTGGCTTCGAGATAAGCCATGTCGATCAGATAGGTCAGAAGCTTCTCGCCATCGGCCTCCGCCTTCTGGCGAAGTTCTCGCAAGATCCCCTGCGCAAACTGCAGGTTTTCCATTTTGCTAGGCTGGTCCATGGATGCCCCCAAATGTCTGTGCGGTAAGTTTGGCTCACTATGCTTGTACGAACATTGTCACCACGCTCGCGGCGAAGCTGTACTCGGTTGCACTGATGCCCGATCAACGAACCTGTTGGACAGTGCGCGGAAATGTCGATATTTTACGCGCCCAATCGGATGGCGACCATGCACGAAGACGAGGGCAGCACTGCTGACAAGTTGCAAGCCATGCTTGACGTGATTGCCAGGAGCGAGCCCTCGAGCGAGAGCGGGCAGGCGGATTTCGGCCGGTTGAGGGCGGACGCCGCCAAGGCCGCCGGCGTGCTGATCGAATTTTACGGCGATGCGGCCCTGGAACGGGCCAAGCTCATCGAGCGCCGATCGCCCCAGTCGCATTTCGCGCGTATGGTCGCGGCTGAAGTCGGCAGGCGCGGCAAGCGGCCTGGAAGCTAGCCCGGAAACGATCGGCGAAAGCCTCTTCAGGATGATCTTCGCCTCCTCAGCCTTGCACCGAGCCGCTGCTCCACTTCTTCCTCGATGTTGTCCAGAAGATAGGACAGCATATCGTGTCCGATCGATCGCGCTATGTCCTTGGCTTGCCCAACATGGTTTTGGATATCGCGCAACGCCTGCTCCTCGCATGCGGCATCCTTCGTCAGGTCGACGAACCAGCCAGGATAAAGCGCCGCCTCGCCGACCCCGTCGACGTGACATTGGCCGACGGCCAGGATCTTGCGCAACCCCATCTTTTCGGAATGGACCCTATAGACCTCCCTGAAGCCGGCCCTGCGCTCCACGGCCTTGCGGATAGCCAGCCGAACCCTTGAGCGGTCGTCCTGATCGACGCTTTGCATGCATCGTTCAAGCGAGGCGCCGTGGCAGAACTCATCAAGTGTCAGGCCGAAATAATCTGAAAGATTGGCGTCGCCATAGACGCGGTCGCGCTTGATGTCCCAGGTCCAGAACCCGTCAATCGGTGGATACCGCATATGCATGTTGCGGCCGTGTTCAATCGCCGACGTCATGAAAACCGCCCCGTCCGGTTTCAAGATTCGCCAGCACTATGTAGCAAAAACCGAAAGAAACAAAGATGGCCTTTTGTACAAGGCCGGAAGTCATAAGGCCTGTTATCAATGGCATTTCGGGATGTCATATTTGATATACCAGAAAGAGGGTGCGAAGAAAATTTCATGAGCCGAAGGAATTTTCACTTTGGTATTGCAACTGGAGTTTGGTATTTAACGTGGTAAGCGCAGCGGACAGGCGGGCAAAACAATCCCGGAGGTTGTATTTCCGCAAGAAGCATGGCTGAAAATTCTTATATTTTGTAAAACGATAAAACTCTTTGCGTGCTGCTGGAGCCCGGTCGGCTTACGGCCTCATGTTCGCCCGCCTAGCAGAATGCTGACGCTGATTGGCCGGCAAACCGACCGGTGGTTGAAAATGCGAAACTTCCAGAAAAGCCGCGCATATCAGTCCAAGGCCGCGCGTTTTCCGAACGTGCCGGAGGCACCGTTGGACTGAAGATCGTCGTTCCGACTAAAGTCCTCCAAGAACCTGGGCCGACCTTTGCAGTGGCTCCGGGCCGGCTTCAGCGCCTGCCGCTGGATCATCGGCGATCCGGTCATGCTCGAACTGGCGCGCCGCGGGGAGGGCCTGCAACCAAGGCTCGCGGCGTCCGATCCACAGCTCGTAGCTCGGCGCCAGCCCTTCGGTTGGCGCAACGTCCAAGCTACCGATCGTGACCTCGGCCTCGTCATCGCCGATGAACGGAACGCGGCTTCCGCAGGTGGGGCAAAAACTCCGAGCGCCATAGTTGCTGGTGATGCCCGTGGTTTCGAACGCTCTTAGCGGCCATACGGCGTAGGCATGGAAGGCCGATCCGCTTGTCTTGCGGCAGTCCTTGCAGTGACAGAGGCCGACTCGAAGCGGCTCGCCAGTGACGCGGAACTGCACACCGCCACACAGGCAACTGCCGCTGCGCACGATTTCAGCCATTGCCGTTCCTCCCGCTGCTGGCTGCTAAAACCCGCAGGAGGTTGCAATGGTTCCGCCGGCGCGCAAGAAGCATCGGTCAGTCGGGAAGGTTGATCGGCTCCTCGCACCGATAGACGCGGCACTCGCCATCTTTGGCCGGAACCGTCGTCGAGACAGGCACTTCCGGCCAGTCGCACTCATTGCCGAATTGCCGAACGAACCGGTCATAGGTGTCCGGGCCCGTGGTCAAGACCACGGCATGGTCGCTTTTGATCAGCGCCTGCGTCCGCGCGCAAGTCATGGCGCGCGTATCTGGCCGGGCATAGGCAACGCTCGCGGCGCACAACATTGTGCCGGCCAACAATATCTTGCCTGCGGCAAGTGCGATCGACGGGGTTCTCATGGGACACCAGGTTTTTGACGTTTCCGGGTGCCGAATATGGATCGTGCCTAAAACACCGCAAGATATTTGAGCAGCGAGATGATGCCGATGATGATGACGATGATCTGCGCGATTTGCCGCGCGCGGGCATCGAGCGGCAGCCGTTGCACCAGGTAGAGCACCAGGATCACCACCAGGAAGGTGATCAATATGCCGACAAGAACCGACGCGCCCATATGCCTGCCTCCGTTTTATCCCAAGGTCGCCCAGATCGGGCTGCCTCAAACGTTGCGGACGGGAGAATGGTTCCACGAAGGTCAAGTGGAACAGGAGACTTGGCAGAGACGTTGTTCAGCAACTTTGAATATTAAGGATGAGAACATGAAAGACGTATTCTGCACCGCTACCGTTATCGCTTCGATCGCGATCGCCGTCGCGCTTATGCTTTTGGTTCCCATCAAACTTGAGGCCAACCCCGGGCAGCCTATGGTGTCGGCTCACTCGGCCAGGTCCGAATAGCATCGGCCCAGAGGTGAGCGGAACATGCGTGCCGCTTGCGAGTTGACTTGGTCATAACGGCGCTGGGTTCGAGCTTCAGAGAGAGGAAAAGTCCATGGGTCTCGGCACAATTCTTATCATCATTCTTATCCTTGCCCTGCTTGGCGGCTTCAGCGGCTTGGGCGGCGGGCCGTTCTACGGCACGGGCTACTATGGCGGCGGTGGTCTGGGCCTGGTTCTTGTAATTGTTATCATTCTGGTTGTGCTCGGACGGATCTGATAGCCGCCCAGCAATCAAGCCAGCGCATCCTTCAGCTTCGCCGCCAGTTGTTCCAGCGTGAACGGCTTGGCGATGAAGTGCACATCGTGGTCGTGGTCGAGCACGCCATTGTGCACGACCGCGTTGCGGGTGAAGCCGGTCATGAACACCACTTTCAGCGATTGGGAATGCTTGCGTGCCCGTTCGGCCAACTGGCGGCCGTTCATGCCCGGCATAACGATATCCGTCAGCATCAGTGCGATGGCCGCATTCTCGCCGAGCTTGCGCAGCGCCTCCTCACCGCTGGCAGCCTCGACGACCGTGTAGCCGAGCTCCAGCAGCGCGGCGGCCGTCGAAAAGCGCACGCGAGCGTCATCCTCGACGAGCAGGACGGTTTCGGTTGCCGGAGTATCGCTCCGGCTGCCTACCTTTGCCGGCATCGTCGCTTCTTCTGAACCGGTGAAACGTGGAAGATAGATCTTGACCGTCGTGCCTTCGCCGGGCTCCGAATAGATTTTGACGTGACCGCCGGATTGCTTGACGAAGCCGAACACCTGGCTGAGCCCCAGCCCTGTGCCTTTGGCCGCGGGCTTGGTGGTGAAGAACGGCTCGAAAGCCTTGGTCATGATATCGGGTGACATGCCAGCGCCGGTGTCGGTCACCGCGATCATCACATACTGGCCAGCCTTCACCTCCGGATGCGCCACCGCATAGGCTTCATCGAGATAGCAATTGGCCGTCTCGATGGTAAGCTTGCCCTTTTCGTCCATCGCGTCGCGCGCGTTGACCGCCAGGTTGATGATCGCGTTCTCGACCTGGCTCGGGTCGGCATGCGTTTTCCAGAGTCCGCCCGCCAGCACCGTTTCGATCTCGACCGCATGGCCGAGCGCGCGGCGCAAAAGGTCCGACATGCCGGCGACGAGGCGATTGGCGTCGACGATCTGTGGCGCCAGTGGCTGCTGCCTGGAAAAGGCAAGCAGCCTGGCCGTGAGATTGGCGGCGCGCGCCGCGGCGTCGGCGGCCGCGTCGACGAAGCTCTGCACGTCATGCTCGCCGCGGGCGAGCTTGCGCTGCGCGAGGTTCATGGCGCTGGTAATGACGGCCAGCATATTGTTGAAATCATGCGCGATGCCGCCCGTGAGCTGGCCAACCGCTTCCATCTTCTGCACTTGGCGAAGTTGCGACTCCGCCTTTTCACGCGTCTCGATCTCGTTGAGCAGCGCAGCGTTCTTCGCCCTCAAGGCGTCTTGCGCCGTAGCCACCTCGTGGAAGCGGCGGCTGGATTGGCGGATCGTGTAGATGCCGAGCAGGAAGATGCCCAGCAGCGCGGCGAACGAGCCGGCGCGCAACCAGCCTTCGATTTGCTCCATGCGCTCCGCGCGGGAAGTGAGGTTCGCGCCGTCAATGCGGCGGATCGCGTCGATATTGGCGCGGATCTGGTCCATATCCAGCTTGCCCCGGCCGCCGCGCACGATGTCCAGGGCCTTGGCCGTGTTGCCCGTGTCGTAGAGCCTGATCGTCTCCGCGAGTTCGGCCTGCTTGCGGGTAATCGCATCCTTGATGCCGACGACCTGCTGCGCCCTGTCGCTGCCGGCCGGAAACATCTCGTCGACGCGCCTGAGCAACGCCGGCAGCGCATCGACCGTATGTTGATATGGCAGTAGGTAACTCTTCTCGCCCGTCAGCAGATAGCCGCGCTGGCCGCTCTCGGTGTCCTGGGCGAGCGATAGCAGGCTCGAGAGCAATTGCTGGGCTTCGATCGCTTCGCGGCTGGCGTCGCGGTCTGCAATCTGCGCCTCGGCGAGGATGGCGCGCAAGACGATGATCAGCGCGACGACCGCAAAGCCGGCAAGGAGCGGAAGCGCTTGCCATCGCAGGGCGCGTCGCAGTCGGACGATCATTGCTTTGTCAGGCCTGAGGAAATCATGAAATTCGCCAAGTCGTAGGCGGCGGCAAAGCGCAAGGCAATAGCCAGGTCCATAAGGCAATGATTGCAGCGGGCAGGCAGGCCTGGCTATGTTAAACTTTAATGAGAGCGGCCCCGGCCGATGCCATTAAATGGAATTCCGCGGCGTTGCGGTCGACCGGCGGCAGATGCTTGAATCCCGCTAGCTCTCGCGCCCATTGCATTGGAGGCAGACGATGCTGTGTCCCGGACAGTTCAGCCGGTGCGTGCCCCCTGGGCAGCAATGGCCGTTCGAGCTCAGCCAGCGCGCGCAAACGAAAACCTTCTTGGCCCCGTGACAGCGGGAGCATTCCTGCGGACGCATCAATTCCTCCCCTGACGGGACACGATGTTCCGCTTCAACGACCGTGTTCATCCGTTTAGTCCCCACCGCCTGGATTATCGGTCATATATGTTAATTCACTATTCTTTACATTAGGGTTTATGAATGTGAAAGGCATGAAAGCGACCTAAGGCTTTCACGCGCTTGCGCGCTTTCCCTTTGCGCTGGCCTTGTTAAATGTGGTGCCGCCCGATGCGTCGACGGATTCTGGCGGGGACAGGGCAGGCAACGGGAACCTTCTTGCAATGACTTGGACTGGCGCCGGCGCGCTTTTCATCCTCGTGCTCACCTATGCCGGCGTCGCTGTCGGCCGTGTCCCGGGCCTGCGCCTCGACCGCGCCGGCATTGCGCTGCTGGGCGGCGCCGCCATGATCGCCATCGGCGCGATCGGCATCGAGGATGCCTACAAAGCCATCAATTTCGACACCATCACATTGCTGCTCGGCATGATGATCGTCGTAGCGCATCTGAAGGTCTCGGGCGCGTTTCGGGCGCTCGGCGGCTTTGCCATCGAGCATGCCCATGCACCCTTCATGCTTTTGGTGATGGTGACGCTGTTGACCGGCTTGCTCTCGGCCTTCCTGGTCAACGACGCGATCTGCCTGGTGATGGCGCCGATCGTCGTCCACGTCACACGGGTCATCAACCGCAACCCGGTGCCTTACCTCATCGCCACCTGCACGGCCTCGAACTGCGGCAGCGTCGGCACCATCACCGGCAATCCCCAGAACATGGTGATCGGCGCGCTGTCCGGCATTTCCTATCCGGCTTTCACGCTGGTGCTCGCGCCGGTGGCGCTGTTCGGCCTGCTCTGCGTCATCGTCATCATACGCATCGTCTACCGCACCGAATTCTCCCGCCCCGCCGAACTCAGCCCGGAAGTCTATCGCGGCCGCATGCTGCCCGGGCAGGTATTGAAGGCCACCGTCGTCTGCGTGTTGCTGGCGCTCGCCTTCTTTGCCGGCGTTCCCGTCGCCAAGGCAGCACTGATTGCCGGCGCCTTCCTGCTGGTCACCCGGGCAATCAAGCCGCGGCGCATCTACCGCGAGATCGACGGGCCGCTGCTCTTCATGTTCGCCGGCCTGTTCGTGGTGGTGGCCGGAGCCGAGCGCACGTTGCTCACGCCCGATATGATCGCTTGGGCGAAGAGCATCGGCCTCGACGATGTCTGGCGGCTCTCCGGCTTCACCGCGGTGCTTTCCAACATCATGAGCAATGTGCCGGCGGTGCTGGCGCTCCGGCCCTTCATCCCCGGGTTGGAAAACCCGGAGCGAGCCTGGCTGGTCGTGGCGATGAGCTCGACGCTTGCCGGTAATTTCACGTTGCTCGGCTCGGTCGCCAATCTGATTGTCGCCGAGCAGGCAAAGGCGGCCGGCAAGGAGCTTTCCTTCTCTGCCTTCTTCAAGGTCGGCCTGCCGCTGACGCTGGTGACGCTCCTGGTCGGCACGGCCTGGCTGGCCTGGGCCTGAGGTCCCTTCGGAGCGCCTTATCCGGCCGCAGGGAGCGCTACAGTCCGGCTTAGCCTTTGCCCGTCATCCTTGCCCGTATCAGCGTCGCGGCGGCATGACCGGCGGCAGCGATGTAGTCGGGATTGTGATGGATCAGCATACTGGAAAAGGCGCCGTCTATCAAAAGCACGATCTCGCGCGCCAGCATTTTCGCCTCGGCGACATCGTGGCCTGAAAGCGCGCTTGCCAGCCACTTTTCGAAATTGGTCTTGTGGCGTGCTCCAGCTTTCACAGCCGGATGTCCGGGTGTCGCCGCCAGCTCGGCGGCCGTGCGCAGGAAGCCGCAGCCCTTCCATTTGGGATGGCGGGCCACCCGCGCCAGGTTGGTGAAGATCGCCTCGACCTTTTTATCCGTGCCGCCCTCCGCCGCTTCGAACCAGCCGGCCATCTGCTCGAGATTGGGCTGGTCGCGGCCGTCGAGATAGGCCGCGATCAGGTCGTCCTTGCTCTTGAAATGGTAGTAGAGCGTGCGCTTGGTAAGCCCCGCTTTTTCGGCCACTGCGTCGACGCTTACGCGGCCGATGCCTCCGGCATAGAACAGCTTGGTAGCCGCGTCGACAAGGCGTTTTCGAGTAGGGTTAGCTTCTTCGCTCATCGCGTAAGTATACCGACTAGTGAATATACAAGCAATCGAAAGCCTGCTTCTTATCCCGCCGAACCGCCGGAAAGGAAAAGCCATGACCGAACTTGTGCTGAGCGAGACGCGCGACCGTGTCGCCATCCTCACCCTCAACCGTCCCGACAAGCTGAACGCGCTGAATTACGCGCTGATCGACCGGCTGCTTTCGCTTCTCGATCTGATCGAGACGGACGATGGCGTGCGCGCCGTCATCCTTACCGGGGCAGGGGAGCGCGCCTTCTCCGCCGGCGCCGATATCCACGAATTCTCGTTGAGCGTGGCCGAAGGCACCGATGTCGCGCTGCGCGATTTCGTGACGCGCGGCCAGCGCCTGACGGCGCGGCTGGAGGCATTTCGCAAGCCGGTCATCGCCGCCGTCAACGGTCTGGCCTTTGGTGGCGGCTGCGAAATCACCGAAGCGGTGCCGCTGGCGATTGCCAGTGATCGCGCCCTGTTTGCAAAGCCCGAGATAAAACTCGCCATGCCGCCGACGTTCGGCGGCACGCAGCGCTTGCCGAGACTGGCCGGCCGCAAGCGCGCGCTGGAGCTGCTGCTCACCGGTGATGCTTTCTCACCCACCCGGGCACTAGAGCTCGGCCTCGTCAACCAGGTTGTGCCGCACGGTCAGTTGATGCCGGCCGCGTTCGACCTCGCACGGCGCATCGTCAGCCACTCGCGCGCGGCAGTGGCGAGCATCCTCACCGCTGTCGCGCGCGGCATCGATCACAGCATTGCCGAAGGCCTGCTCGTCGAGGCCGAGCAGTTCGCGCGCATGGCTCCCACGGCCGATCTGCGCGAAGGCATGAGTGCCTGGATGGAGCGACGCAAGCCGATCTATGACGGCACATGGATGCATATCACCCGGCCGGCCGGGGCAAGACGAGCGGCGCGGTAACGCGATCGAACGGTGAGCGGGAGGCATGCCAGGTGATTGGTCCAGCGCTATGCCACCGCTTTGAACTGCGCCGGCGCCTGTACGCGTGCTGCCGCAGCCAGGAGGTCGGTCTGGGTGATCAGCCCTAGTATATGGCGGCTGCTATCGACGATCACCACGGCATGGCTGCGCCCGTCGGTCAGCACGGGCAGCAAGCTCATCGCCGGCGTCTCGGGTGAGGCGGTGCCGGCCTTCGACATCACCCCTTTCACCGTATCGGTGGCTCTCGTCAGCTCGCGCAGGCCTACCGCGCCAGTGAGCCTGCCGTCCGTGTCGACCACCGGCAGAGTGCGGATGTTGTGATCGATCAGCTGTTTGCGTGCTTCGTCGGCCAAGGCGGTTTCCGGCACGGAGATCACATCGCGGGACATGATATCTTTGCACAGCAGCGTGCGCTGCGAGCGCACCATCGCCTGCAACTCGACCTGGCGCAGCAAGCGTTCCAGGTCGTCGCGGTCGATGTCGAAAGTCTCGTCCAGCGCGGACAGCGCCGCATCGACATCCTCGGGCCGGAAACCGACACGCTCGGCCGGCGGCCGGTCGGCGGTGCCGTGGCCGGCCGCGGGTTGATGCACGTGCGGATAGCTGCGTCGTGACAGCTTGTGGAACAGAAAACCGAGCGTCACCAATATGATTGAGTTCAGCGCCACCGGCACAAAAGGAAACAGGAAGCCGGCGGCGGCAACGGCCGGCCCCCCGAGTACACCGGTAAGCGCTGCCGCGCCGCCCGGCGGATGCAATGAGCGCGAGAATGACATGGCGGCGATTGCCAGCGCCACCGCAAGGCCAGAGGCGATCACCGTGTCGTGCACAAAATGCGCCACCGTCACGCCGACCAGCGCCGAGATCGTGTTGCCGCCGATGATCGACCAGGGCTGCGCCAGCGGGCTCGACGGAACGGCAAAGAGCAACACCGCCGAAGCACCCATCGGTGCCACCAGCATTGCTACATCCGCGCCCTTGCCCATCGCAAGCCCGCTGATCACGCCGGTCAGCGCGATGCCGATCACGGCACCGATGCAGGCGATCAACCGTTCGCGCAACGTGGCGCCAGCTAGGATCGGAACAAAGAGGCGGAACGCCATGGCAGGTCCTGGATCGATTGGGGTGGAATTGCGTTGCTCGCAATGCCGTTGAAACCACGGATTTGGAAGCCAAGCCAATCCGTATATTCGCAGCCTGGGAGAATATTATTGCGCCGCCAACTGCATAGGACATGTCGCCAGCGGCCTCGGCTTTCTCAATCGCGCCAAGGCGTTACGGCCGTTTGCGGAATCGGCCCGGCAATCGCCGGCCACGCAAAGGGCGGCCGCGGCGTCGTTGCGCACGACGCCGCGCGCGATGCGAGGCTTGTCTGCCGTTCGGAATCTTGCGCCGATCAGCCTGTCATCCGGCTGCAGCCGCCGCGGCCAGCCCGCGCAGAATATCGGCCTTGAGGTCTTCGACATCCTCGAGCCCGACCTGCAGGCGGATCAGCGAGCCGGCGTACGAACCTTTGGCAAGCATGCGGTCGCCGAGAAAGACCGGAACGGCGAGGCTCTCATAGCCGCCCCAGGAATAGCCGAGGCCGAAGGTCTTGAGCGCATTGAGGAAGGCGTGCTGCGCCTTCTGCCCACCGCCCTTGAGCACGATCGAGAAGACGCCGGTCGAGCCGCAGAAATCGCGCTTCCAAAGCGCGTGGTCGGGATGGCTTTCCAGAGCCGGGTGCAGCACCTGGGCGACGCCCGGCTGCTCCTCAAGCCACCGCGCGATATCGAGCGCGCTCTTGCGGTGATGCTCAAGGCGCACTCCCATGGTGCGCAGGCCGCGCAGCACCTGATAGATGTCGTCGGGTCCCGAACAGCAGCCCAGCGTGCAGAAGCCCTCGTAGAGCTGTTTCCAATGGGTCTCGTTGGCCGAAACCAGGCCGAGCAGCACGTCGGAGTGGCCGGCCGGATACTTCGTCGCCGCGTGGATCGAGATGTCGACGCCATGGTCGAGCGGCTTGAAATAGAGCGGGGTCGCCCAGGTGTTGTCCATCATCACGATGGCGTTCGCCGCATGTGCAGCCTTCGCGATCGCCGGGATGTCCTGCACCTCATAGGTGTTCGATCCCGGCGATTCGGTGAACACTACCTTTGTGTTTGGTTTGATCAGCGACGCGATGCCGGCGCCGACGCGCGGCTCGTAATATTCGACCTCGACGCCGAGCCGCTTCAGCATCGTGTCAGCGAAGTGGCGCGTCGGGTGGTAGACGCTGTCGACGATCAACAGGTGGTCGCCAGCGGCAAGGAAGGTGAGCAGCGGCACCGTCACCGCCGCCAGCCCGGAAGGCACCGCGATGGTGCCGGCCGAACCTTCCAGCGCATCGACGGCGAGCGTCAGCGCGTCCATCGTCGGCGTGCCGCGCGTGCCGTAAGTGTATTTCTGGCTGCGCCCTGCCATCGAAGCGGCGTCCGGATAGAGCACCGTCGAGGCATGCACGACCGGCGGGTTGACGAAGCCGAAATAGTCGCGCGGGTTGTTGCCGGAATGGGCAAGCAGCGTGTTGATGCCCATTTCGATGCCGTCTCTAGCCATGGTTGGTCGCCCGTCGAAGGATGTCAGGGAACCAGCCATAAAGCGGCGGCAATGCCGACGCAACCGCGCCGGGCCCACCAAAAGCCGATCTTCCGCTGGGCCAATGCAAAGGCGCGCAAGCCCAGTAAAGCACCGCTATCGCCGCTGCGGATTCTGGCGCCGGACCACGGATTCGCGGCGGCGCAACTTGGCTGATTTGTTCGCATCGCCTGCCGGTTTCATGTGCTCTTGTCCGCAATTCAGGCATTTGCGGCAATTGCTTTTCAAACCTCTCTGGAATCGGTCATTTCCCTTGACCTCACAGGAATAATCGCCTTCGATGCGTTTCGTGAATGGGAGGCAGCGCATCGGCAACCGATGCGGGTCCGGGAGTGGGCCTTGAAGTGGGAGCTGCATTCACAAACGAAAAAAGATCAAGCGTCGCCTGGCGATAGGGGCGCCTGTAACAGAAAAGGGTCTGTGGGTCATGAAACACATTGCAATCGGCATTCTTGGCGCCGCCGCGCTCGGGTTCATGGCGTCCGCCGCTTCGGCCGGCACGCTCGATACCGTGAAGCAGAAGGGCTTTATCCAGTGCGGCGTCTCGACCGGCCTCGCCGGCTTCTCGGCGCCGGACGACAAGGGTGACTGGAAGGGCATCGACGCGGACTTCTGTCGCGCCGTTGCGGCCGCCGTCTTCGGTGACGGCTCCAAGGTCAAGTTCACGCCGCTCAGTGCCAAGGAGCGTTTCACCGCCCTGCAGTCGGGCGAGATCGACATCCTGTCGCGCAACACCACCTGGACCAGCAACCGCGACAGCGCGCTCGGCCTCGATTTCGTCGGCGTCACCTACTATGACGGTCAGGGCTTCATGATCAACGCCAAGAAGCTGCCCGGCGTGAACTCCGCGCTGCAGCTTTCGGGCGCCGCCGTCTGCGTGCAGAGCGGCACCACAACCGAGCTCAACCTCGCCGACTACTTCAAGAAGAACAAGATGGAATACAACCCCGTCGTGTTCGAGAAGCTGGAAGAGGTCAACGCCGCCTATGATGCAGGCCGCTGCGACGCCTACACCACCGACCAGTCGGGCCTCTATGGCATCCGTCTGACGCTCTCCTCGCCGGCCGACCATGTCGTGCTGCCCGAGATCATCTCCAAGGAGCCGCTCGGCCCGGCCGTGCGCCAGGGCGACGACCAGTGGGCGCATATCGCGCGCTGGACGTATTTCGCGCTGCTCAATGCCGAGGAAGCCGGCATCACGCAGGCCAATGTCGACGAGATGAAGACGTCGACCGACCCGAACATCCAGCGCCTCCTCGGCACTGAACCCGACGGCAAGTACGGCGCCGATCTCGGCCTCTCCAACGACTTCGTTGTCAACATCGTCAAGGCTGTCGGCAACTACGGTGAAATGTTCGAGCGCAATGTCGGCTCGGGCAGCCCGCTCAAGATCGCGCGCGGCATCAACGCGCTATGGACCAAGGGCGGCCTGCAATACGGTCCGCCGATCCGCTGATTGAAACGTGATCCGGGAGGCAGGTTGTCTGCCTCCCGGTTTCTCTTTCCAGGGGACGGTCCATGGCTTCGCAGGAAATTCTTCGCGGGGAGCCGAGTCGCGGCTCCTTCATCAATGACCCGAGAATACGCAGCCTGTTCTTTCAGACGCTGGTCGTGATCCTCCTCTTTGGCTCGATCTGGTGGATCGTCGACAACGTCATCGAGAACCTTCAGCGCCTCCACATCGCTTCAGGCTTCCAATTCCTCAGAAGCAGGGCCGGCTTCGATATTTCCGACACGCCGATCGCCTATACGTCGGACTCGACCTATTTCCGCGCGCTGGTCGTCGGTTTGCTCAACACGATCATCGTTGCCGTCGCCGGTATCGTGCTTGCGACCATCGTGGGCTTCGCCATCGGCATCGGCCGCCTGTCGCAGAACTGGCTGATCCGCAAGATCTGCACCGTCTATGTCGAGATATTCCGCAACATCCCGCCGCTGCTGGTCATCTTCTTCTGGTATTCCGGCGTGCTGGCCGTGCTGCCGCCGCCACGCGAGAGCATCCATCTGCCTTTCGGCTCCTTCCTCAACCAGCGCGGCTTCTATTTTCCGCGCGCCGTTTGGGGGGATGGCTCCTGGCTGATCGGCGTCGCACTGCTGCTCGCCATTGCAATGGCCTGGTTCGTCGCCCACAGGGCGCGACAGCGGCAGAAGGCGACCGGTCAGCAATTTCCGGTCTTCTGGACATCGGTCGCGCTTATCGTCGGCCTGCCGGTGCTGGCCTACCTGCTTAGCGGCATGCCGCTCACCTTCGATTTTCCGAAGCAGTCGACCTTCAACCTGACCGGTGGCTTCTGGGTCAAGCCGGAATTCCTGTCGCTCTTGCTGGCGCTCTCCTTCTACACGGCGGCCTTCATCGCCGAGATCGTGCGCGCCGGCATCAGGGGCGTCAGCAAAGGCCAGAGCGAAGCAGCGGCGGCACTCGGCCTCCGCTCCGGTCCGATCCTGCGGCTTGTGGTCATCCCGCAGGCGATGCGCATAGTCATCCCGCCGCTCACCAGCCAGTATCTCAACCTGACCAAGAACTCCTCGCTGGCGATCGCCATCGGCTATCCGGACCTTACCGCGACCGCCGGCACGGTCCTCAACCAGACCGGCCAGGCGGTGGAGGGCGTGTTCATCATGATGATCGCCTATCTGGTGCTGAGCCTGGTGACGTCCTTTGTCATGAACATCGTCAACGCCAGAATGGCGCTGGTGGAGAGGTAGGGCCATGCAGGAACACGACATGTCCTGGGTGCGCACCGAGATGGCGCTTGCGCAGCCGGCCCCGCCTACCGAACGCGGCGCCTATGCCTGGGTGCGCAAGAACCTGGTCGGTTCGGTCGGCGACACCGTCCTCACAATTCTCGGTATCGCCATCGTGCTCTGGGTCCTGCCGCAGGTCATCAACTGGGCTTTCCTCAATGCCCAGTGGACCGGGCCCGACCGCACGGTCTGCACCACCGTCACGCAAGGCGGCATCCAGCCCGATGGTTGGACCGGCGCCTGCTGGGCTTTCGTCAACGCCAAGTTCGGCCAGTTCATGTTCGGCACCTATCCGATCGAGGAGCGCTGGCGGCCGATCCTGGTTGCCATCCTGTTCGTGGCGCTGTTGGTGCCGATGCTGATCCCGCGCGTGCCGGGCAAAAGACTGAACGCGATCCTGCTTTTCGCGGGATTGCCGGTCGTCGCCTTCTTCCTGCTGCTCGGCGGTGTGTTCGGCCTGCCGGCTGTCGAGACTGCGCGCTGGGGTGGGTTGCTGGTCACGCTCAGCCTTTCTTTTGTCGGCATTGCGGTGTCGTTGCCGCTCGGCGTGATCCTGGCGCTAGGCCGGCGCTCGAAGATGCCGATCATCAAGGTGCTTAGCGTCATATTTATCGAGACGGTGCGTGGCATCCCGTTGATTGTGGTGCTGTTCTTCGCCAGCGTCATGCTGCCGCTGTTCCTGCCCGTGGGCGTCACCTTCGACAAGTATCTGCGTGCGTTGATCGGCGTGTCGCTGTTTGCCGCCGCCTATATGGCCGAAGTGATTCGTGGCGGCCTGCAGGCGATCCCGAAGGGCCAATATGAGGGCGCCGATTCGCTCGGCCTCGGCTACTGGCAGAAAATGGGCCTGATCGTGCTGCCGCAGGCGCTGAAGCTGGTCATCCCCGGCATCGTCAACACCTTCATCGGCATGTTCAAGGACACCAGCCTGGTGCTGATCATCTCGATGTTCGACCTGCTCGGCGTGGTGAAGCAGAATTTCGCCGATGCCAACTGGGCGACCCCGCAGACCGCGAAGTCCGGCCTGATCTTTGCCGCCTTCGTTTTCTGGCTGTTCTGCTTCGGCATGTCGCGCTATTCAATGTACACCGAACGCCGGCTCGATACCGGTTATAAACGATAAAAGGGAACAGGTTATGGCCACCGAAAACGCCGTCAGCGCGGAAGAAATCAAGGTCAACGCCGCCAAGATGCACATCTCCACCACCGATGTCGCCATCGACATCGTCGGGATGCACAAATGGTATGGCGAGTTCCATGTGCTGAAGGACATCAACCTCAAGGTGATGCGCGGCGAGCGCATCGTTATCTGCGGTCCGTCCGGTTCCGGCAAGTCGACCATGATCCGCTGCATCAATCGGCTGGAGGAGCACCAGAAGGGCAAGATCATCGTCGACGGCAAAGAACTCACCAACGATCTGAAGAAGATCGACGAGGTGCGCCGCGAGGTCGGCATGGTGTTCCAGCATTTCAATCTGTTCCCGCATCTCACCATCCTCGAGAACTGCACGCTGGCGCCGATCTGGGTGCGCAAAATGCCGAAGAAGCAGGCCGAGGAGATTGCCATGCATTTCCTCAAGCGCGTCAAGATCCCGGAGCAGGCCAACAAATATCCAGGCCAGCTCTCGGGCGGTCAGCAGCAGCGCGTGGCGATCGCGCGCTCGCTGTGCATGAACCCGCGCATCATGCTCTTCGACGAACCGACCTCGGCGCTCGATCCGGAGATGATCAAGGAAGTGCTGGAGACGATGGTGGGGCTGGCGGAAGAGGGCATGACCATGCTCTGCGTCACCCACGAGATGGGCTTTGCCCGCAAGGTCGCCAATCGCGTGATCTTCATGGATCAGGGCCAGATCGTCGAGCAGAACACGCCGGCCGAGTTCTTCGACCATCCGCGCCATGAGCGCACGAAGCTCTTCCTGTCGCAGATACTGCACTGAGGCGGAGCCCGGTAACAGGTTGCTCGGAGGTTGCTCGAACCACCCCTCGGCTTCGTCATTCTAGGGCAAAGCAAGGAACGAAGCGACGCGGCGCAGACCCTAGAATCCATGCCGTGACATCGAGGCGTTGCTGCGGTTCAGAATTCTGCACCGTCGCGCCCTACGGCAGAGGTCACGGCATGGACTCTCGGGTTAAGCCCGAGGATGACGAAGTCACGAACGGGTTCGGCCAATCTCGAGAGCTGCGACAAATGGGGCCAGCTTACCGCGCCTGATGCGAAAATTCCTGCGATATCTGGCAATGCTCGTCGCAGCGGTGGTGCTTGCCGCCGCGCTCGGCACGCTGGTGCCGCGCCCGCTCTGGCCAGCCGCCGCCCGAGGCGAGGGGACGCGGCACATATTGGTGCTGAGGAACCCGATCCACACCGACATCGCTGTGCCCCTCGATGATGGCGTACGCCGGCGCTTCGCCTTCCTGGCCGATGCCGGCCTGCCGATCGAAGCGCCAGGGGCGCGCTACATCGTCTTCGGCTGGGGCGGCCGCGCCTTCTATCTGGAGACCCCGACATGGTCGCAGCTGAAGGCCGCGCCGGTGTTGAAAGCGCTCACCATCGACGCTTCGGTGATGCATGTCGATGTCGCCGGCGCGATCAAGGAGCCGCATCCCGCCGTCGCCGGCTTCGACATCGACGAAGCGCATTTTGCGGCGCTGCTCGACCATATCGCGGTGAGTTTTCGGCAGGGGCCGGGTGGCCCGATGGCGATCGAGAATGCTGGGTATTCAACCTACGACCGCTTCTACGAAGCCAACGGCCATTTCAACGCCCTGGTCGGCTGCAATATCTGGACGGCGGCTGCGCTGCGCGCCGCCGGCCTGCGCACGGGATGGTGGAACCCGCTGCCGGTGACGCTGTGGTGGTCGTTGCGGTTGTATGATTAATGCATGTCGCGCAAAAGTGTGCAGCGGTTTTGCGATAACGACATGCATGGAAACAAAGGCTAAAGCGCGTCGCCTGAATCCGCTTCAGCGCGACGCGCTTTAGTAGCAATTGGCGAGCGCCTCGTTCCTTCGCGAGCCTATCCGGTCGTCCGCCTCCTACCGCCTGACCACCTTCCGCTCCTCCCAGCCATAGAGCCAGTCCAAGTCCGCGGCGAGCCTCTCAGCCGTCCGCGTCGCCAGCACCAAGTTGCGGGCGATCGCCACCGGTCCCCTGGCATGCCAGGCAAGGCGATTGAGCGCGCCGCGTTTCAGCACCTTTTCGACGCGCGGCCGTCTGAGATCCTCCCAAACCGTCAGGCCCTGCTTCGGATCGCCGGGAAAATCGGCGACCAGATTGGCGAGCATCGAGGCGTCCTCAATCCCCATCGCCGCGCCCTGGGCCGCGAACGGCGTCATGGCATGCGCGGCGTCACCGATAAGCGCGACGCCGTCCGGCGTCGTCCAGCGGCGCTGCTCGACCGTGTGGATGGGGAACGCCGTCCAGGGGCCGGCGAGCGCCACCAGGTTCGACAGCGTTGCCGCCGTGCCGCGCATGGCATCGGAAAGAAGGGCGGGGTCTGCATGACCGGACCAGCCTTCGGCGATCCGCTCGCCCTTGGTGAAGGCCGCAAGGTTGAAGGCGCGGCCCTTGCTCACCGGATAGGCGACCATGTGGAAGCCGGGATGCAGGAAGGTGGTGACGCTGTCAGTAGCGCCGATTTGCGCGAAGGCCTTGCCGGCGGCGCTTTCCGCAGGAACCGTCGCGCGCCAGGCGAGCTCGCCCGAAAAGCGGCTCGCCACAAAGCCGGCCGTCCTGGCAAGCCCCGCGCGAAGCGAAGACCAAACACCGTCCGCTCCGATAAGCAGGCCGCCTGTGACACTTGTCGCTTTGCCGTCGATCTCGACCGCTGCGGCAACGCTTTGCGGGTCGAGGGCGATGCCGGTCACGCGCGCCCCGGTGACAAGCTCTATATCTGGCCGGTCCGCCGCCGTGGCCATCAGCGCTGCCTGCAGGTCGGCGCGGTGCGCCACCAGATAGGGCGCGCCCCAGCGTTTTTCTCCGGCTTCCCCAAGCGGCACACGCGCCAGCTCGCGCAAGCTTCTTGCGTCCTTCAGCACCACCGCTTGCGGCCGGATCGCGTTTGGCAGCAGGCGGTCGAGCACACCAAGCCGGCGCAGGATGCGGGTCGCGTTGGGGGAAAGCTGGAGGCCGGCGCCGGCCGCTTCGAGTTGCTTTGCCTGCTCGAACAATTTTACCGGGAAACCGCGCTCGGCAAAGGCAAGCGCCGCCGTCAGTCCGGCAATGCCAGCCCCGGCGATGACGATTTGCCGGGACCGTGTTTCAGCCATGATCTAGCAGTCATTCATGATCTGCAGGGTCAGGCGGCCTGGTCGATATAGAGGCAGCCGGCCGGCTGCGTCTCCGTCGCCTTCAGCGACGGCGAATAGCGATAGAGCGTCGAGCAGTAGGGGCAGACCTTTTCATTGTCGTCGCCCATGTCGAGGAACACATGCGGATGGTCGAAAGGCGGATTGGCGCCGGTGCACATGAATTCCCTGACGCCGATCTCGATGACCGGATGGCCCGCGTCGTTCTGGAAATGGGGAATGCTACCGCCTGCCATCGTCGTCTCCAATTGGGTTCGGCCAGTGGGTGTGACCCGTCTGCATCTGGAGCATAACAGGTCCGTTTGCAAGATCGATGAAATCAAACTGTCGCAAAAGGCTGGCAGAGGATAAGTTGAGCCGGTTAAGCGCATGGGACTGGCACGGATCGATTCCGTGACGATCATGCGTCACAAAGACGTGTTAGAGCGTCGCCTGACGGCAATATGCGGCGTTCCCTGGGACGGTTGCGGGCAAGAGCGGGAAACCATGAACGAATTGAAGCCTGTGCAGAGCGAGTTCATCACCGTCGAGGCGGCCAGCCCGGACGGCGGCAATCCCGACCGTTTCGTCAACCGCGAGTTCTCCTGGCTGCAATTCAACCGCCGCGTGCTGGAGGAATCGCTGAACGAGCACCACCCGCTGCTCGAACGCGTCCGCTTCCTGTCGATCTCGGCCGCCAATCTCGACGAGTTCTTCATGGTCCGCGTCGCCGGCCTTGCCGGCCAGGTGCGCGAGGGCATCGCCTTGAAAAGCCCGGACGGCCGCACGCCCGAGCAGCAGCTCGAGCAATTGCTGCGCGAGGTCGAGCGCCTGCAGGAGGACCAGCAGAAGAGCCTCTCGGCGCTGATGGTCCTGCTCAACAAGGAAGGCATCGAAAGCATCACCCGCGATGCGCTCACCAAGGACGAGAAGGCTTGGCTGGAAGAGCATTTCCAGGAGCAGGTTTTCCCGGTGCTGACGCCGCTGTCGATCGACCCGGCGCATCCGTTTCCGTTCATTCCCAATCTGGGCTTCTCGATCGCGCTGCAACTGCGCCATCGCAAGAACGGCGAGGAGATGAGCGCGCTGCTTCGCCTGCCGGTGGCGCTCAGGCGGTTCATCCGCCTGCCCGACCGCAAGAACCATGTCCGCTTCATTCCGCTGGAGGAAGTGGTCGGCATTTATATCGGCAAGCTTTTCCCCGGCTACGAGGTCAAGGGCTCCGGCACGTTCCGCATCATCCGCGACAGCGACATCGAGGTCGAGGAAGAGTCGGAAGACCTGGTGCGCCTGTTCGAAACGGCGCTGAAGCGGCGCCGCCGCGGCTCGGTGATCCGCATCGAGTTCGACACGCTGATGCCGGCCGCGTTGCGGGACTTCGTCGCCGGCGAGCTCGGCGTCTCGTCGAGCCGCATCAGCGTGCTCACCGGTCCGCTGGCGCTCAACCAGATCTCCGAGATCGTCGCCATTCCGCGCGACGATCTCAAATTCACGCCCTACAATCCGCGCTTTCCCGAGCGCATCCGCGAGCATGGCGGCGACTGCTTCGCCGCCATCCGCGAGAAGGACATCGTCGTCCATCACCCATACGAGTCCTTCGACGTGGTGGTGCAGTTCCTGCGCCAGGCCGCCGCCGACCCGGAAGTGGTGGCGATCAAGCAGACGCTCTACCGCACCTCCAACGACAGCCCGATCGTGCGCGCTCTGATCGATGCCGCCGAGGCCGGCAAGTCGGTCACGGCACTGGTCGAGCTCAAGGCGCGTTTCGACGAAGAGGCCAACATCCGCTGGGCGCGCGACCTCGAGCGCGCCGGCGTCCAGGTCGTGTTCGGCTTCCTGGAGCTGAAGACACACGCCAAGATGTCGCTGGTGGTGCGCCGCGAGGACGGCAAACTGCGCAACTATGTGCATCTCGGCACCGGCAACTACCACCCGGTTACCGCCCGCATCTACACCGACCTGTCCTTCTTCACGACCGATCCGACGATCGCGCGCGATGTCGCGCAGCTCTTCAACTTCATCACCGGCTATGCCGAGCCCGCCGAGGAGATGCGCCTTGCCGTATCGCCCTTCACGCTGCGCAACCGCATCCTGAAACACATCTCGGACGAGATCGTCCATGCCCGCGAAGGACGGCCGGCGCGCATTTGGATGAAGATGAACGCGCTGGTCGATCCGACCATCATCGACGCGCTTTACGACGCCAGCCGCGCCGGCGTCGAGGTCGACCTCGTCGTGCGCGGCATCTGTTGTCTGCGGCCGCAGGTGCCCGGTCTTTCCGAGAATATCAGGGTGAAATCGATCGTCGGCCGCTTCCTCGAGCACAGCCGCATCTTCTGCTTCGGCAACGGCCACGGTCTGCCGTCGGACGAGGCGGTCGTCTACATCTCGTCGGCCGACATGATGCCGCGTAATCTCGACCGCCGCGTCGAGACCCTGGTGCCGATCACCAATCCAACTGTGCATGAACAGGTGCTTGGTCAGATCATGCTGGGCAACATCATGGACAACCAGCAAAGTTTCGACGTATTGGCTGACGGCACCTCCCGGCGCGTTGTGCTGGAGGAAGGCGAAGAACCGTTCAACGCGCAGGAATATTTCATGACCAATCCGAGCCTCTCCGGACGGGGCGACGCGCTGAAATCGCATGCGCCCAAACGCATCGCTCAGTTCAAGCGCCGCAAGAAGAACGGCGCCGCGTGATTGCAGTTTCCCAGGGCCGGCTTCAGGACCGGCGACCGCTGTCGATCATCGACATCGGATCGAACTCGATCCGCCTCGTCGTCTATGAGGGGCTGGCACGCTCGCCCACGCTTCTGTTCAACGAAAAGATGCTGGCCGGCCTCGGCCGCGGCATCGTTTCGACGGGCAAGCTCGACCCCGAGGCGGTGACGCGGTCGATGGAGGAATTCCGCCGTTTTCGCGCGCTTTCGGATCAAGCTGGCGCCGAGCATATGTATGTGCTGGCCACCGCGGCGGCGCGCGAGGCAGGCAACGGCCCCGATTTCATCCATCGCGCCGAGGACGTTCTGAAGACCGAGATCCGCGTGCTCACCGGTCGTCAGGAAGCCTATTATTCGGCGCTCGGCGTCATTTCCGGCTTCCATCCGGCCAACGGTATCGCCGGCGACCTTGGCGGCGGCAGCCTCGAACTGATCGACATCAATCGCGAAACGATCGGCGAGGGCATCACGCTGCCGCTCGGCGGCCTGCGCCTGCAGGATATGGCCAGGAATTCGCTCGTCCAGGCGCAGAAGATCGCGCGCCAGGAACTGGCGCGGGCAAAGCTGCTCAAGGGCGGGCAGGGTAGGGTCTTCTACGCCGTCGGCGGCACCTGGCGAAACCTCGCCAGGCTGCACATGGAGATGACCAACTACCCGCTTGGCGTCATGCACCACTACGAGATTTCGGCCGACAGCGCGCAGGCTTTCCTGAAGCAGGTGGCCAAGGGCGAGGTCGAGAAGGTGAGGGGCATCGAGGGCGTCTCCAAGAACCGCCGCTCGCTGCTGCCCTACGGCGCGGTCGTGCTGCAGGAGATCATGACGGCGATGCAGCCCTCGAAGATCATCGTCTCGGCGCAAGGCGTGCGCGAGGGGTTCCTCTATTCGCTGCTCGACGCCGAGGAGCAGAAATCCGATCCGCTGATCTCGGCCGCGGAGGAACTGGCGCTCTTACGCTCGCGCTCGGTGCACCATGCGCATGACCTGGTCGAATGGACCGGCAAGGCGTTCAAGGCCTTCGGCATCGACGAGACGGAGGACGAGGCGCGCTACCGCCATGCTGCCTGCCTGCTAGCCGATATCGGCTGGCGGGCGCATCCTGAATATCGCGGCAGGCAGTCGCTCAACATTATCGCGCACGCTTCCTTCATCGGCGTCGACCATCCCGGCCGCGCCTATCTGGCCCTGGCCAACGCCTATCGCCATGACGGCATCTTCAACGACGGCATCGCGCCAGAGATCAAAGCGCTGGCGCCGCCCAGGCTGCTCGAGCGCGCCCGAGTGCTGGCGGCGATGATGCGCGTGGTCTATCTGCTCACCGCGGCGATGCCCGGCGTGATGCCGCGGCTGAAGTGGGAAAGCCGCGGCAACGGCGCGCTGGCGCTGGTGTTGCCGGCCTCGCTTTCCGATCTCTATGGCGAGCGCCCGGCCGGCCGGCTGGCGCAACTGGCACGTATCACCAACCGCCGGCTCATGCTGGCGGTCGAGGGCGGGCCGAGCGTTTCGGTGAAGTAACAGATCAGGTGACGTCGGCGCCGATCCCGAACCCACGCCCGTCAGCCGACCATGCGCCGGCGCCGGCCATGGCGAGCGCCAGGAAGCCGCCGGCAATGGCGATGTCCTTCATCAGCATCTGCTGGTGCAGGAAGGCGAGGGTCGCATCTTCTCCGCCTTGGCCGTAGTGGCCGATGAAACCTGCGACCACACAGAAGGCCGCAAGCAAAAGCGCCACGATCCGCGTCTGAAAGCCGACGAGGATCAAAAGCCCGGCGATCAGCTCGAACAGGCCTGTGCCCCAGGCGGCCAAGGTCGGCAGCGGCAGGCCGAGGCCGGTGAAATAATTGATCGTGCCGCCGATGTTGGTGAGCGCCTGGAAGCCCGACGGCACGAAGAGCGCGGCCAACAGGAGCCGTGAGACCAGAAGCAACGCGTTGCGAAACATGGTCAAACCTCCCTTGCCGGCGCATGAGGCCGGCTGCCGCTGCAGTCTACGCCTGCAACGAAAAAGCGGCGCGGAAAATTCCGCGCCGCTTGAATTTAAGGCTTGGGAGGGGAGCAATTCCAGGAAAGTGTGACGCGGTCAGGCGCGGCGACTTCGCCGTCGCCTTCCGTTTGGAATTGCGTCAAACAACAGTGCTTCAGGCGCGCTTTGCGTCGATCGAATAAGCGCCGGCGCCGGACGAGGCGAGCAGGATGAAGCCGCCGGTGATGGCCAGGTTCTTGAGGAACTGGATCATCTGCATCTGGTCGGCCCAGCCGGTGTGGGCGACGAGCCCAGTGGCAATCGTGAAGATCGCGAGCACCCAGGCGGCGATCCGGGTCTGGAAGCCGACGAGGATGGCAAGGCCGCCAAGCAGCTCGATCAGGCCGACGACAACGGCCGTCACGGTCGGCACGGGCAAGCCGAGGGCGCCGAAGTATCCAGCGGTGCCTGAAATGGCGGTCAACTTGCCGAAGCCGGAAAGCAGGAAAATGACCGCGAGCAGGATGCGGCCGAGCAGGATCGTGGTGGAGCTGTTGGACGCGGTGCCGGCGTTAGCGGTGGAAGTGTTGATTGACATGGCGAGTCTCCGAATGGGTTGAATGCCCAGTCAGATAGACGATGGATATTGTTCACCAAAGCCGCTTATGTGGCGACACATTGTTCACAGAACCTATATTTTTGCGATTGCGCAAGCAGCGCAAAATTGATGTCGTCAGATCTGGCGGCAAGAGTAATTTGTCCCGCCGCCAAATATCAGCCCGGGTGCGTCATGTCCTCCGGCCGGACCAGCCGATCGTAATCGGCTTCGCTGACCAAGCCGGTGGCCAAGGCTTCTTCGCGTAGCGTGGTGCCGTTCTTGTGCGCGGTCTTGGCGATCTTGGCGGCGTTGTCGTAGCCGATGGTCGGCGCCAGCGCCGTCACGAGCATCAGCGAGCGCTCCAGCGCGGCCTTGATGTTGTCCTCGCGGGCCTCGATGCCCACCACGCAATTGTCGGTGAAGGACACGGAGGCGTCGGCCAGCAGCTGCACCGACTGCAGGAAATTGTAGGCCATCAGCGGGTTGTAGACATTGAGCTCGAAATGGCCCTGGCTGCCGGCGAAGGTGAGCGCTGCATTGTTGCCGAACACCTGTACGCAGACCTGCGTCAGCGCCTCGCACTGGGTCGGGTTGACCTTGCCCGGCATGATCGAGGAACCCGGCTCGTTTTCCGGTAGCGACAGCTCGCCGAGGCCCGAGCGCGGGCCGGAGCCGAGCAGGCGGATGTCGTTGGCGATCTTGAACAGCGCCGCCGCCGCCGCGTTGATCGCGCCATGCGAGAACACCATGGAATCGTGTGCTGCGAGCGCCTCGAACTTGTTCGGCGCGGTCACGAAGGCGATGCCGGTGATCGAAGCGATGCGGTCCGCCACCTTTTCCGCGAAGCCGACCGGCGCGTTGAGGCCGGTGCCGACGGCGGTGCCGCCCTGCGCCAGTTCCTGCAGCCCGGGCAGCGTCTGCTCGATGCGCTTGATCGAGGAGGCGACCTGCGCGGCATAGCCGGAAAATTCCTGGCCAAGGGTCAGCGGCGTCGCGTCCTGCGTGTGCGTGCGGCCGATCTTGATGATGTGATTGAAGGCGCGGGCCTTGGCGTCGAGCGCCTTGTGCAGATGATGCAGCGCAGGGATCAGGTGATGCGCGACCCGCTCGGCGCAGGCGATGTGCATGGCCGTCGGATAGGTGTCGTTGGACGACTGGCTCATGTTGACGTGGTCGTTGGGGTGCACCGGCTTCTTCGAACCCATGACACCGCCGAGCATCTCGATCGCCCGGTTGGAGATCACCTCATTGGCGTTCATGTTGGATTGCGTGCCCGAGCCGGTCTGCCAGACAACCAGCGGGAAATGATCGTTGAGCTTGCCGTCGATGACTTCCTGCGCCGCGTCGACGATCGCCTTGCCGATGGCCGGATCGAGCCGCTTCATCTCCATGTTCACTTCCGCCGCGGCACGCTTGACGATGCCGAGCGCGCGCACGATCGAGGCCGGCTGCTTCTCCCAGCCGATCTTGAAATTGCCCAGCGAACGCTGTGCCTGCGCGCCCCAATAGCGGTCGGCCGCCACCTCGATGGGGCCGAACGTATCGGTTTCGGTTCTGGTCTTTTCAGCGCTCACGGCAAGTCTCCGTCTGTCGATTTGGGCAAGGGCGTATCGCGTTGCACAAACCGCATCAAGCGGAGATTGCGGGCGGGGAAGATGCAAATCGGTTGAAGGGCGCGCCTCTTCCTTCTCGCTCTGGGCGAGACGGCGGTGACGGCCAATCTCTCCCTCGTGGGAGATGCCCGGCAGGTCAGAGGGGGGCGCGAAGGATCACGGCGTTTGGAAATCCTTCGGACTGTTTCGAACAGGAGCGAAAGGCTGGCGGGACAGCGCCCTCTCTGGCCTGCCGGCCATCTCCCCCACAAGGGGGGAGATCAGCACCCCAGCGGCGGCCCGACAATATCGATGCCGTTCTCGGCGCACAGGCTCGTCAACACCTCAATCATCTCCGGCGTCGGCGCTGCCGCCGGCGGCAGTTCGGCTCGCTCCGCAGGGCGACTAGCCTTGCGCACCATCGTCTCGAAATCCGAACCGCGCGTGACGGTGAGCGTATGGGCGCCTTCGAGAGACTCGACCTTGTAAGTGTGCGGCAGGCCTTTCGGAGCGAGCACCGTTTCGCCGGCGCCGGCAAGCCGCTCGCGGCCGTCGACGACAAAACGTATCCGGCCTTCAAGGATATGAAACACCTCGTCCTCATTGCGGTGCACGTGCAGCGGCGCGGAATCGCCGTAGGGCTGGCGGTGCTCGATGATGCAGATGCCGTCCTCGCCGTCGGCCGACGAAACCTGGATGGCAACGAGCGTGTTGTTGAACCAGAGGAGTTCCTTGCCTGCGATCGTCGTGTTGATCATTGTCATCATTGCTCTCCCTTGTTGAGTGCCGACAAAGCGGCTTCGACGGCGACCTAAGCAAGGACGAGCCGGCGATGGAAATCGAATGATCGTATGGGGCGGATTGATGCGATGAATTTGAACGCGCTCGACCTCAATCTGGTGAGGGTGCTCGACGCGCTGCTGCGCGAGAAGAGCGTGACGCGCGCCGGCGAGCAGATCGGCCTCAGCCAGCCGGCTGTGAGCGCCGCGCTCAACCGCCTGCGCCATGCGCTCAACGACCAGCTCTTCGTGCGCCGCGGCAACGACATGGTGCCGACGCCTCGCGCCGAAAGCCTGGCGGAGCCGGTGCGCGCGGCGCTGCGCGAGATCGAGCGCGCCTTTCAGCCGGCGACCGATTTCGATCCGGCAAGGCTGGAACGGACATTCACCTTCATGGGCGCGGATTTCTTCTCAATGCTGCTTATGCCGCCCTTCGCCGCGCGCATTGCGGCGGTGGCGCCCGGCGTATCGTTCCGTTTCCTCGACAGCGCCATCGGCGACGTCTCGAAGCTGTTGCAGGACGATCGGGTCGACCTTGCGCTGGAGCGCCCGCTGGAGGTCGCGGAGTGGGTCTCAAGCGTGACGCTGTTCGGCTCGCCCTTCGCCATTGTCGCGGCGAAGGACAATGCGGCGCTCGGCCAGGCCGGCATCGCCGAGGGCGAAGAGGTGCCACTCGACCTGTTCTGCGCGCTGCCGCATGCGCTGCGCTCCATCGATGGATCGATGTCGGGCTTCACCGACGATGCGCTGGGCAGGATGGGCCGGGCGCGTCGCGTCATGCTTGCTTTGCCGCACTTCCAGGCCGTCGCGCTGGCCGTGGCGAACGGGCCTTATCTGGCTGCGGTTCCAACGCAGTTCGCTGTAGCGGCGGCAAAATCCCTGCCGATCGGCATCTATCGGGCGCCGATCCCGATACCATCGCCGGCGGTCAGAATGTACTGGCACGCCCGCCGCGATGATGAGCCACCGCATCGCTGGATCCGCGAGCAGATACTCGATGAGGTGGGAACGCTCGGCTTCAAGGACTGGGACGGCACCGCAAGTGCTCTCCCGGGGGTATAGCTGCCGTTGGAGCGAGAATGCAGCGCTGAGCAACGCGGGCGGTCAAGCGCGGGAGCTATCGCCGGTATGAACCTTATCCGGCCGAGGCTAGCTCGACCGGCGCGGGCTGGCGCAGGCTCAGCCGACCCGCGACGAAATCCTTGACTTGGCGCACGGCCTGCTCGCGCGTGACGCTGCCCGGCTGCAGGCCAAGCCTGAGCCACAACCCGTCGATCAGCGCGGTGACGCCGAGCACGATCTCGTCGGCCACTTCCGGCGAAGCGAGGCCGCGCAGGCCGGATAAAAGGTTCGAGCGCATGCGCGCGTGGATGACCTTCTGGATGCGTGCCAATTTCTCGTCGCGCGGCACCTCGGCGCAGAGTGACAGCCATGCATGGCAGAGCGGCGGCAGGAACAAATGCTCCTCGAAATTGCCTTCGATCACCGCATCCAGCCGTTCCATTGGCGTCTGAGCCCGCTGAAGCCTGGCGACCACCGCGTGACAGAGCACGGCGTTGGCCTCGCGCATGGCGTGCTCGAACAGCTCCTGCTTGTTGCGGAAATAATGCAGCACGATGCCCTTCGACGCGCCGGCCTGGGCCGCGACCTTTTCCAGCGTCGCGCCGGCGATGCCTTCGCGCTCCAGAACGGCGAAGGCCGCCTGCCGCAGCTCCTTGCGGCGTATGTCGCTGAGGCGCGTGAGTTTCACGGGACCGATCCATGCATGGCGAATCCATGTTGACATTTTCGTCCGTCCAGATCAACAATTGACCAGTTGGACAATAAATAGACCAAGAGGTCAAAAAGCGATGAGGAGCACCGGAATGTTGCGCATGCTTGCGAATGGCATTTGTCTCGCGGCCCTGATGCTGGCCTCCCAGCCGGCCCGGGCCGCCGAGGCCGAGAGCTGCAAAACGGTCCGCATGGCCGAGCCCGGCTGGAACGATCTCGCCTTCACCACAGGCGTGGCCAAGGTGCTGCTCCAGGCGCTCGGCTACGAGCCGCAGAGCGAAGTGCTCGGCATCAACGTCATCTACGAGGGGATTAAGAACAAGGACCTCGACCTGTTCCTCGGCTACTGGGATCCGGCGATGGTCACCTATTACGAGCCCTACAAGAAGGACGGCTCGATCGAGAATGTGCGCATCAACCTGGTCGGCGCCAAATACACCTTCGCCGTGCCGACCTATGTCTGGGACGCCGGCGTCAAGGACCTGTCCGACCTGCACAAATTCGCCGACAAGTTCGGCAAGAAGATGTATGGCATCGAGCCCGGATCCAATCAGCTCATGATGGACGCCATTGCCGATCCGCAATACGGCCTGGACGGCTGGCAGGTGGTTGAATCGAGCGAGGCCGGCATGCTCTCGGAGGTCGGCTATGAGATCAAGGAGAAGCAGTTCATCGTCTTCCAGGGCTGGGCGCCGCATCCGATGAACACGATGTACGACTTTAAATATCTGACCGGCGGCGACAAGTTCTTCGGTCCGAATTTCGGCGCCGCCACCGTGACGACACAGGTGCGCAAGGGCTATCTGCAGGAATGCCCGAACGTCGCGCAGTTTCTGAAGAACCTTGCCTTCGACATCGACATGGAAAATGTCGGCATGGGCTATCTCATCAATGACGGCATGAAGCCGGAGGACGGGGCTCTGAAGTCGATCGACCAGCACAAGGATCGTCTCGATGCGTGGCTTGCCGGCGTCACCACCTTCGATGGCAAGCCCGGCCTTGCCGCGGTCAAGGAAAAGCTCGGACTGTGAGGCCGGCGCTATCGGAGTCTGAGGAGCAGGAGGTAGAGCAGGCCGCCTGGGTCGACCGCAAGCGTATCGCCGAGGTCGGCGGTCTCGATCTTGCCTATGTCGAGGTCGCCGGTTCGGAGCCGCCGCTTGTCCTCGTGCATGGCTTCACCGACACCAGCCGCAGCTTCTCTCTGCTGGCGCCGCATCTTCGCGGCCGCCGGCTGATCATGCCGGACTTGCGTGGCCACGGTGGCTCGCAGGCGGTTGAGGGTTTTGGCATCGCCGGTTTCGCCGACGACATGGCCGGACTGATCCGGCGCCTGCGGCTCGACCGGCCAGTCATCGTCGGGCATTCGCTGGGCGGCATGGTGTCGATCGCGCTGGCCGCACGGCATCCGGAACTGGTCGGTGGGCTGGTGATCGTGGCCAGCACGCTGAGGCCCGATTTCGGATCGCATCACCAACTGATCGATGGCGTGGCAGCGCTTCGTGATCCGATCTCGCCGTCCGATCCTTTCTATGACTGGTGGCATGCCTGCCGGCCGGGTGTGCCGCGGGCCTTTCTCGCCGGCCTCGCGCAGGACGCGTCCGCGATTCCCGCGGCGCGCTGGCGCGCCATTCTCGAAGAGGTCCGCCGCACCGATCTGACCGCCGCGGCGCGGGCCGTTCATGTTCCAACGCTGATCATCGCCGGCGGGCACGATCCACTCTTCGGAGCGGCGCACCAGCAGACACTGACCGGGGCCCTGGCCGGATCGCGTCTGGTATGGGCCCAGGACTGCGGCCACAACCCGCATTGGGAAGACCCGGCCTTTGTCGCCGAGGCAATAGCGAGCATGTTGCCGGCCGCGTGACTATCGCAAAAGCGATCGGCTCGTCGGCGTCAGACGCAACGTCTCTGCCGGCTTTGTGGAAGCGGCTTGCAAGGCTTCATGGATCGCTCGCCATGCCGGCGAAGCGGCGAGGGCGGCCCGACGGCCGGCGCGGGAATCGCCATCGTCGAACCCTGTGACGATGACGAAGACGTTTTCAGCAGCACGCACGGGCAAGCGCGGAAAGGTGTTTTCGGCATGCTCGCTGACGAAGGCGCCGAGCAGCCGAGCGCCGTTTTCCACGAGCAGCGGAACCGCCTCCGCCTCGAAACGCCCGGCAAAACCGGCCTCGGCGCCTCGCTGCAAATGATGAATCGAAATCTCAACAAAACCAGGCAAACGCCTTCCGCCGTTCATACTTTCAACTTCGGCGGCTGTCGGCCGCTGTAGGCCTGAGAGGTCGAATTGTGCACCCCGCCATGCCGGTTTGAGCAACAACACGTTGTCGGAATCGATCATCGTCGCATTGGCGGCATCGCGATGCACTGCCCACACCGACCCGCCATAGAAGGCGCTGAGCGCGTCCTTTCTCGCGTCCATATCCCCGAAACCGCGCAGCCAGACGAACATGTCGGGGCGGTCGAGATCGCGGAACTGGCCGATGACGGTCATGCCTGTCGCTTCCTGCGTTTCGACGAACTCCCTGTCGAACAGCGCGATCAGCGTTTCGCGCTGCTTTGGCTTCAGTGTGTATTGCCGGAGCTCGACGACGGGTGAGGCGAGGCGGGAAGGTCGGTT
The DNA here is from genome assembly GCF_006442775.1 of Mesorhizobium sp. B2-4-6. NCBI lineage: Bacteria > Pseudomonadati > Pseudomonadota > Alphaproteobacteria > Hyphomicrobiales > Phyllobacteriaceae > Mesorhizobium > Mesorhizobium sp. B2-4-6. The sequence goes on along the minus strand of NZ_VFVI01000014.1, from coordinate 66,812 downwards.
CATGGTCAGAATCTCAAAACAGGGCGATCATCCTGTTTTATAAACAGATCGGTTGTCCTGTTTTGTCAATCTGGTATCGTGGTTTTTCCCTTGTGGGAGAAGGTGGATCGGCGCGCAGCGCCGAGACGGATGAGGGGTGTTCCAGCGGAGTGAGACGCTGGCTTTCCCCGGGAGCATCCCTTATCCGCCCTCACTTCGTTCAGGTACCGTCTCCAACAAGCGGAGATGGGGAGATCGCCATGGCCCCGCGCAAGAAGCGCACCAACGACCCGGAAGGCATGCGCCGGCGCGTCCTCGACGTGGCGGAGGACTCCTTCCAGGCGCGCGGCTATCACGCCTCGAGCCTCGGCGATCTGATGGCCGCGGCCGGCGTCACCGGCGGCGCGCTGCATCACCATTTCCCGACCAAGAAGGCGCTGGCGCTGGCGGTGATCGAGGAACGGGTGGCGGCGGCGGTCCAGGAGACGTGGATCGATCCGGTGCTGGCTGCGTCCTCGGCCCGCGAAGGCGTGCGGGCCGTGTTCGAGGCGGTGGCTGAGGAGCTTGAGCAACAGGGCTATGTGCGCGGCTGCCCGCTCAACAACCTCGCGCACGAACTGTCGCTGGCCGACGATGAATTCCGCATGGCGCTCGCCAGGATCTTCGCCGGCTGGCGAAAGGCGATCGCCGATAAGATCCGGGCCGACCAACTGGACGGCGGAAAGGGCGTGATCGATCCCGACCACTTCGCAGCGCTTGCGGTGGCTGCTTATTCCGGCGCCATGTCGATGGCCAAGACGTCACAGGATGCAGGGGTGCTGCGGGAGTGTTTGAGGGGATTGGAAGGTTTCGAGCCATCGCAGAACGGGTTGATGGCAAAGCGGCGGCGTCGCGTGTTGCCGCGGCGAATGATCGGTTGATGCCGTCGGGGCACCGGCGTGAAGGGTCGTGTCGTTCGACAATTACACCTCACTCCCTCAACGGCTTGATCGTCTCGAATCCCACCTCGCTCTGCGCGCTCGTCCCCTCATCATACCGCCGTGCCAGTACCGCCTGCAGTTCCGGCGAATAGAGCGCGGTGAAGGTGTCGATGACATTGCCGTTATCGCCGGTGATCGTTTCGCCGACCACGAGCACGTTGTATTTGCAGTCGCCCAGCTTGTAGGTGTCCTTGCCCTTGACGGCCAAAGCCAGTGTCTCGGTGCCCTTCGGCGCTTTCTTCGAAGACAGCCGCACGAAATCGGTCTTGCTCTTGGCGCCCGCTTTCAGCGGGAACAGCTTCTTCAAGTCGCCGAGCGGGATCATCGACAGCCGTCCGGTGTCGCTGTCGCGGAACACTTCGATCAGCCCGGCATAGAGATACTGCGTCTGCGGCGAGTCCGATTCATACTTGTTGGCGACCGCGACCATGCCGCCGGGCGCCGGCCGGAATTCGCTGCGGATGCCGGCCTTTTCCAGAACGAAGCCGGCTTTGGCGGTTTTGGCGTCCACGCAGTCCGCGGCCTGCGCGGCCCCGGCGAGCATGGCGAACGCCATGCCGGTTGTCAGGGTTTTCATGCCTTCCTCCCCTGGATGCATGTGCCAAAGCAATGACAGACCCCCGCCGCGCTGTCGACCCAAGCGCTTTTCATGCCTTGGCATGAAAAGTCTCCGGGCGCTGGCCGGCATTGAGCTGGACGAGGCGGTTCGAGGGTGTTTAATCGGGTGACGATGAATCGCACTTCGCAAACAACCGTTTCGCGCCGCATCTTCATGGCTCGGTTGGGCGGCCTCGCCGCAGCCGGCGTCTTTCCGCGCGTGGCGTCCGGCCAGACGGGCCGGCGAATCCAGCCGATCGACGCCACCTTCCTCTTCATCGCCGATATCCATGCCTGCCGCATGGCAAGCGGGCTCAGTCCCAACTGCCTGCAGGAAGGCAAGACCGATGCAGCACTTCTGCGCAGCGTCGCGGCCCTGAACGCGATTGCGGACAAGAGGTGGCCGGCCGAGATCGACGGCGTTTCCACCGGCCTGCATTCGGCCGGGACCCGCATCGGCACGCCGCTCGGCCTCGTCACCGGCGGCGACATTACCGACGATGGCGGAGGCCAGGTCACCGAGCCCAGCGAAGGCACGCAGCTTTTGCAGTTCTCCCAGCGCTATCAGGAAGGCGTCGGGCCGGACCGCGTCCACATTCCGGTCTATGTCGGGCTGGGCAACCACGATCTCGACCAGAACGGTTCGCCGCCGCATGTCGACTGGTATCGCCGCGAGCTACGCGACTATGTCGAGGTCAACCATCGCTCCGGCGTGTTCTTCAAGCCGCCGGTGCCGGCGACCGAATATGACGTCGACACCGACTGCTATTCCTGGGACTGGGGCGGCCTGCATCTTATCCAGACGCACCGCTTCGCCGGCGACACCGGCCATGGCGCGCCGAGCAGCCTGCCTTGGCTGAAGCAGGACTTGGCCACCTATGCCGGCGACGGCCGTCCCGTCGTCCTGTTCCAGCACTATGGCTGGGACAGTTTCTCGACCGAGCGCTGGGATCCGGTGAAACGCACCTATGATGACGACGGCTCCGGCCGTCCGCACTGGTGGAGCGAGGCCGACCGCCATGCGCTGCTGGCCGCGATCAAGGGCTACAATGTGATTGCCGTCTTCCACGGCCACCAGCACGAAGTGCCGATGATCTACCAGCGCGACGGGCTCGATATCGTCAAGCCGAAGGCGGCCTATATGGGCGGCTTCGCGCTGGCGCGCGTGACGGCCGACAACCTGGACGTGGTGCTGGGCGAAGCGGCCGGCGACCACGGCGAGATCGTCTTCACCAACGCCTTGGCCAGGCAATTCCAGACATGAAAAGGCCGCCTCGCGGCGATCTCCATAGCCCTGTCGTCAAGGCAAACGGCTGAGAGGTCAGAATGCCTTTTTGACCTTGTCTTTCACGTCGCCATAGGCCTTCTGCACCTTGCCGGCGAGCTTGTCCGCAGCGCCTTCGACCTGGGTCCGCCGGTTGCCGGTGGCCTTGCCGGCCGCCTGTTTGACCGAACCCTTCATTTGCTTGGCAAGACCGGCGACCTGATCCCTGTTCACCATGCGCGCATCTCCTGGGTCTGGATGGAGCCTGGATGCGAGAACCGCATCTCGCGTCCAAACGGACGCGGAGTTTTTTGGTTCCGCAAACCGGCGGCGCGACAATGACTTTCGGCTCGAAGGTGAAGCGGTTAGGTTTGCGCCGCAACCAGCATCAAGAGAGGTCAATCTTGGCGGAATTCACGCTTTACATCGGCAACAAGTGCTTTTCCTCCTGGTCGCTCAGGCCATGGGTGGCGATGAAGCAGCTGGAGATACCTTTCGAGGAGGGCTTCGTGCGGCTGCGCACGCCGCAGACGGCAGCCAACCTCGCCAAGGTGTCGCCGACCGGCCTGGTGCCGGTCTTGAATCATAAGGGAAGGATCGTCTGGGAAACGCTTGCCATCCTTGAATATCTTGCTGACCTCTATCCTGGGAAAAAGCTCTGGCCGGAAGACCTCGGCGCGCGTCAACTGGCACGCTCGGTGGCGACCGAGATGCATTCCGGCTTCCGCGAGGTGCGCTACGGCTGGCCGATGAATCTGCGCCGGCCGAAATCCCACAAGCCGCTCGATGCCGAGGGCGAGTCGCAGCGGGCGAGGATCGAAGCGATCTGGCGTCGGTGTCGCGAGCAATACGGTGACGGCGGCCCCTTCCTGTTCGGTCATTTCAGCGCGGCCGATGCGATGTATGCGCCGGTGGTGACGCGCTTCGATACCTATGGCGGTGAGTTGGCGCCCGTCACCCGCGCCTATGTCGATGCGGTGTTGGCGACGCCCGCGATGCGTCACTGGTATGCGGAAGCCGCCAGGGAGCCCTGGCCGGAGCCGGAACCGCACGAGCAGGATTAGAGCGCGGGCCGGGTCCGCAAATTGCGTCGACTGCTCTGATGGGGACTTCAAGCCTTGGCGGCGCGGCCTATGTGAAGGGGCGGGCCGGACTCCTGGAGATTTCTCATGACCACCGCAAATTCAATACTCACCGGCAAGATCGCGCTTGTCACCGGCGCTTCGTCCGGCATCGGCGAGGCCACCGCTGCGGCCCTTGCCGCGGCCGGCGTGCAAGTCGCGGTCGCTGCCCGTCGTACCGACCGCCTCGAGGCACTGGTTGCGCGCATCGAACAGGCGGGCGGCAAGGCACTCGCCATCGAAGCCGACATCGCCAAGGCCGGCGACATCACGGCGATGGTCGACAAGGTCGTATCCGAATGGGGACGCCTCGACATCCTCGTCAACAATGCCGGCGTCATGCTGCTTGCCCCAGCGGCCGAAGCCGATCTCGATGACTGGCGGCAAATGATCGAGCTCAACCTGATCGGGCTGATGGCGACCACCAAGGCGGCGCTGCCGCATTTGAAGGCTTCGAAGGGCCATATCGTCAATGTCTCCTCGGTGGCCGGTCGTGTCGCCAACCCGGGCGCGGCCGGTTACGCGGCGACCAAGTTCGGGGTGGTGGCTTTTTCGGAATCGCTGCGCCGGGAGGTCTATGCCGACAAGGTGCGCGTCACCGTCATCGAGCCGGGGCTGGTGCGTACCGAACTCGGCGATCACATCACCAACGCGCAATCCAAGGCAGGCCTCGAACACCGTCTCGCCACGATGGAAGCGCTGACCGCCGAGGATATTGCGAACGCCATTTTCTATGCCGTCAGCCAGCCGCCAAGGGTCAACGTCAATGAGATACTTATTCGTCCGACCGACCAGGAACGCTGAGCAACAGAAAACGCCTCTCGCGCTTGTTACGGCGCGGGAGGCGCTTTTGCCGTCAACCGTTCTCGATTGCTCTTGAATTGCTGACGACTAGAGTGGAAACGGCTTGCCATGACATTGGTTCCGCAGCCGACGAATTTTTTGTCCTTTTTGCGGATAGCCCCAAACGCCCGCCACGATGTGATAAGAATGCAGCAAGGCCAGGGATGCGGGCGTCCGCAATTTAATCTGACGCCATGTTGCTTTATGCGTGGTCATGGCCGAAAGACGCTCTGCCATTTCGGCATCAGCCTCCGGGCAGGAGAAGATTTTGACCGCTAGCTCGAATGAACCATGTGGGCAGACCTTGCCGAAACCGGCAGGCACACGCTGATGGCCGCCAAACGCGTGCCATCAACGCCGATCGCCGCCGATGCGACCATCGCCGACATGGTCGGCACCCTTGACAAGCCGGTCGAATATGTTCGCCGAGTGCTGGAAAGGCTCGAACGCTGCAAGCGCGCGCATGGCGATGCCCAGGTGCGCGTTGGCGTGCGCGGCCGCGCCGAGGCCCCGAACTATCTGATCGAGTATGTGCGGGAAGACGCCAAGACCCGTCAGCGCACCAGCTATCAGGATGCCGCCTACAGCGGCAGCACGCATCGTGAACTGGCGCCGCATCATATCGAGGACGCCAGGAACTGGTCGCCCGAGGAGATGAACATCACGGCGGTCTCGGCGCTGATCGGCCGCTTGCGCAACCCGAATGCGCCATCATCGCGCTTTTCTGACGAGGACTGACATGGCCATAAAATTCTCCGCCAAGGACCAGCCGGCAGTTCCGCCCGCCTCTGCCAGGCCAGCCAAGCCGGCGGCGAAGCCGGATGCGCCCGCAGAGGTTGCGACCGATCTGTTCAAGTCGCCGGCCGAAGCGCCGGCGCGCAAGACCAGGAAGAAGTAGCGCCCTTGCCGCAGGACACCGGTCGCACAGCCAGGCCGCTCGGGCTGTCCGGTCGGTCCTTTGTGTCTGTCGACGAGGATGCCGGTGCGGTCGCCGTGTTCGATTGCCAGAGCTGCGGCGCCTGCTGCTCCTATTCGGCCGACTGGCCGCGTTTTTCGACCGAGGATGACGAACAGCTCGACCGCATTCCGGCCGGGCTGGTAGCCGCGGACCAGTCCGGCATGCGCTGCGAGGGCGGCCGATGTTCGGCGCTCACCGGCGAGGTGGGCAAGCACACGGCCTGCGGCATCTATGATCTCCGCCCCGATGTCTGCCGCGCCTGCATGCCGGGCGGTGACGACTGCTTGATGGCGAGGGCGGCGCATGGGCTCGAACTGCCTATCTCCCCCTTTGCGGGGGGTTGAGGACTGGTCAGCGTAGCGGACGCGAAGCCAATTGCTTGGCTTTGCGAAGGACGAAAGCCCGGCAGGGCAGAGGGGACGCTGTCCCGCCGGCGTCTCAGCCGAGCTTCGATCGGACATCCGAATAGATTTCAAAGAAAAGCGACTGAGAGGCTGCGTCCTTCGCGCGCCCCTCTGGCCTGCCGGCCATCTCCCCACGGGGGGATCAAGCTCTCCGCCGCTTGCCGACACCCATTCCTCCCGGTACCTTCCCGTCGGGTAGGGCTGCGGAGGAAATGCATGAGCATCGAATTCTTGTTGACGTCGCTGATCATCGTGGCTTCGCCTGGCACCGGCGTCCTTTACACGCTGAGCGCCGGCCTCACGCGTGGCGCGCGCGCTTCAATTATCGCCGCCTTCGCCTGCACGCTGGGCATCATCCCGCATATGGCGGCCGCCATCACGGGGCTCGCAGCGGTGCTGCACACAAGTGCCGTCGCCTTCGAGACGCTGAAATATCTCGGCGTCGCCTATCTGCTCTACATGGCCTGGAACACGTTGAAGGAAAAGGGCGGCCTCAGCATCGACGAGGATGCCGCGCCGCGCTCGACCGCCAGGACCATCACCTCCGGCATCCTGGTCAACATCCTCAACCCGAAACTGTCGATCTTCTTCTTCGCCTTCCTGCCGCAATTCGTCAGCACCACCGAGCCGCATGCGCTGCCCAAGATGCTGGAGCTCTCCGGTGTCTTCATGCTGATGACCTTCGTCGTCTTCGCCATCTATGGCGTGTTCGCGGCATCGGTGCGCAGCCAGATCGTGTCGCGGCCGAAAGTGCTGACCTGGATGCGCCGCAGTTTTGCCGCCGCCTTCGTCATGCTCGGCGCCAAGCTGGCGCTGGCCGATCGCTAACGGACGGTCAGCCCTCGGTTTCGGAAGCCTCGTCGCTTCCGGAACCGGCCCCGGTCCGAACGCCGAGGCGCCAGGCCGAAGGCGGAACGCCGATCATCTTCTTGAAGGCACGGCTGAACGCGGCTTCGGATTCATAGCCTATCTCCGCAGCGACGCTGGCGACGTTGCTGTTGCCGGCGCTGAGCAGTTGCGAAGCGATCTGCATGCGCCATTTGGCAAGATAGTGCATCGGCGGCATTCCGACGATTTTGGTGAAGCGCTCCGCCAGCACGGTGCGTGACAGGGCGGACTCACTCGCCAGCGCCTCCACCGTCCAATTGTGAGCCGGCCGGTCGTGGATCAGCGCCAGCGCCTTGCCCAGATGCGGATCGCGCAGGCCCGCCAGCCAGCCGGTCTGTTGCGGCGGCAGCGATTCCACATAGCGGCGCAGCACGTCGACGAACATCAGCTCGCTGAGCTTGGTGAGCACTGTTTCGCTGCCGGCCCGCTTCTCAGCCACCTCCGAGACCGCCAGCCTGATGAACTGGCCGAGCCAGCCACCATCGCTCCTGGCGTTGCCGGCCTTGATGGCTGGGGGCAGCGCTTCGAGCAGCGGATTGAAGGGCAGGGCATCGCAGGCGAGATAGCCGCAGACCAGCCTGACCGAGCGCGAGCCGCCGCCGGCGCAGTTGATGTAGAAAGGCATTCGCCCAGCAGTCGCTATGTCGAGCACGTCGGTCGTCGGCGGGTCGGCGCGCAAGTCGGGATGACTCGACATGATGTGCGGGTCGCTTCTGGTGAAGACCACGACTTCGCCGGCTTCCATCGGGATCGGCTCGTCGCCGATGATCCGCGCGAAGCAGTGGCCGGCCGTTACCACATGATAGGAAATCAGGTGATCTGCGCCGGGAAGTACCTTGGGCAATATCGAGGCTGGCGCGGGTGAATGGACGGCCCACGGGTCGTGGCCTTCGATGTCGAAAAACGTCGCGCCGGTGAGGCGCACCGTTTTCAAAAGGTCAGACAGGGCATCCCCGGCCATTCCACCATGTCCCGCAGGCCGCGCAGCAATCCGGCGCGACATCCCTTTCCAGTTCCGGACGCGCTGTCAAGTAAGGCGGACGCCCCGTCATTCCGTTCAATGCCGGAAGCATTAAACCCGACAGAGCTGTGCGGTGCCGTCTCAACCGGCGCTGAGCAGAGTCGAACCAAACCTGGATAAGGATCGAAAGTCATGACGGTACATAAGGGCGGGTGTTTTTGCGGCGCCGTGGAAATCGAAGTCCACGGAACCGCCGAGGCAATGGGCTATTGCCATTGCAGTTCCTGCCGATCGTGGTCGGCGTCTCCCGTGAACGCCTTCACGCTGTGGAAGCCTGGGAACGTCAAGGTCACCAAGGGCGCGGAGTTTCTATCCGGCTTCAAGAAGTCCGAGATGAGCGACCGCCAGTTCTGCACGAAATGCGGCGGTCATCTGATGACGGATCATCCGCCGCTCGGACTGGTCGACGTCTATGCCGCCACCATACCGACGGTGGAATTCACGCCGGGAGTCCACGTCAACTACGCCGAGACGGTCCTGCCGATGAAGGACGGGCTGCCGAAGCTGAAGGATTTTCCCGCCGAGCTCGGCGGCTCCGGCATCGCTGTCTCGGAATAGGCCCGGACGATGGCCGACGATTTCAGACAACCGCAATTCGCGGCACAATTCGCGACAGGAGAACAGCAATGAATATCGCGACGTTTCGCGCCACGCAGGAGCCGATCAAGGATCTTTATCGCAAGGACGCGCGGGCGGCACTTCTTACCTTGAAGGCCAGGGGCAATGCCGACGACTCGAAGGTGACCTGCAAGGTTGAGACCGGACGCGGTCTTGCCTTGGCGGGCATCCATCCGAAGGCCGGTGGCAGCGGGCGGGAGCTTTGCTCCGGCGACATGCTGCTGGAGGCGCTGATCGCCTGCGCCGGCGTCTCGATGCGGGCGGCCGCGGCCGTGCTGGAGATTCCGATCAAGTCGGCGGAGATTTCCGCCGAGGGCGACGTCGATCTTCGCGGTACGCTCGGCGTCACCGAAGGTGTGCCGGTCGGCTTCAAGGAAATCCGCCTGCGCTTCGACATCGAGTCGGATGTCGAGCAAGGCCGGCTGACCCAGCTCATGGAACTCACCGATCGCTACTGCGTGATCTTCCAGACCATCCAGCGCAGCCCGAAGACCTTCGTAAAACTCAACCGGGTTGTCTCGTAGGTCGCGGCTTGCCCGGGATCCAGGCCCTGGCGGGGACGGATTCCGGACTGGGCCTGAGCGCGGCTCTTCCGCGCCAGGCCCTATCCTTTCACATAGCCCATCGCCTCGACGATTTGCCCATCCGCGACACGCATCAGGTTGACGCCGCGCAGCGACCTGCCATCGGCCATCCAGAAGCGCCAGCGGATCGTGGCGCGGTCGCCGGCGACGAACGTCTCTTCGATATCGAAGCGAGTGCCGGGTCCGGTGGCGATCGCCGACCACAATTCGACGCAGGCGGCCTTGCCGATGCGGCGGGCGCCGTCCGGCGCCGGCGTGGTGTTCTCGATCACGCAATCCTGCGCCACCAGTTCGTCCAGTGCCGACGGATCGTGACGCTGGAAGACGCCGTTGTAGCGCCGCATGATTTCCGCCGTCTCGGCGGAGCGCTTGGCCGCGGCGATGTCGATGATCAATTCCTGGGTCATTGGATTTTCCTCGTTCCGTTTCAGTGGTCTGCAAGGTTCGCCTTGAGCGCGATCGAGGCGACGCCGGCCAGTGCCCGCGAGACGAGGCAGGCTGCCTTGGCCTTTTGCGCCAGCCGCTCGAAGTCCTCGGCCGAGATGCCGGCGATGCTCGCCTCGGTCTCGAGCTCGATGCGGGTAATCGTCGGCCCGGCCGTGGTCGCGCCGAGATGCACCTTGGCAATGGTGTGGATGCTCTTGGCCGTGTGGCCTTCGCTGCCGAGTATGGCGGCAAGCGCCATAGAGAAGCAGCCGGCATGCGCGGCCGCTATCAGCTCTTCCGGATTGGTGCCCGGGCCGTTCTCGAAGCGCGACGGGAAGGAATAGGCGCCTTCGAACACGCCGCTGCCCAACCGCAGTCGGCCGGATCCTTCCTTGAGCGTGCCCTGCCACTGGGCCGAGGCTTCACGGATTGTCATGGCTGGTCTCCTCTCTGTTTGTGGGAAAATGTGGTGGTCACGCGCCGTCGATGACGACCTTGCCGAAGACGTCGCCCCGCTGGAAATGACGGTAGGCCTCGTGCGCCTCGGCGAAGGGGAAGACCTTGTCGAGGACGGGTTTCAGCCGGTGCGTGGCGACAGCAACAAGCATCGCCTCCAGCCCGTTGCGGCTGCCGACGAACAGCCGGCCGATGGTGACGAGGCTGCGCTGGTAGACGGCGCCCGGGATCTCGACCGATTTGCCGTTGTGGTCCTGCACGGTGAGCAGCACGATGCGTCCGTAAAGCGCGCTGGCGATCAGCGATTGCGTAAAAGTCGCCGGGCCGCCGGTCTCGACGACGAGATCGATCCCGCCGGTCGCCTCGCGCAATTTCACGCCCCATTCCGGCGTTCCGGCTGCTGCGATGACGAGGTCGGCGCCGAGCGCCCGCAGCCTTTCGGCTTTCTCGGCGCGCGAGGTGATGGCGGCCACGCGGCAACCCATGAGCTTGGCGAACTGCAGCGCAAACAGCGCGACGCCACCTGAGCCAATGGTGAGAACCCATTGTCCGGGCTTCGGAATCTGGGCGCCCGTCAGCGCGCTCCAGGCGGTCAGCCCGGCGCAGGTGAAGGTCGCCGCCTCTTGCCAGGAGAGGTGGTCGGGCAGCCGCACGGCCCATTGCTCGTCGAGCAGCGCGTATTCGCGGAGCATGCCGTCCAGCGTGCAGCCGAGCTGATCGACGATGCCCGGATGCATGCGGCCGTCGATCCAGCGCGCGAAATAGCTGCCGGTGACGCGGTCGCCGATGGCAAAGCGGGTCGTACCGTCGCCGACCGCGACGACTTCGCCGGCGCCGTCGCTCAGCGGCACGATGCCGGCGCGGGGTGCCAGAGGATAGGTGCCGTTGAGGATCATCGTGTCGCGGCGATTGAGCGAGGTGGCGCGCACCCGCACGACGATCTGGCGCGGATCTGGGTGCGGCATCGCCTCCTCGCGCAACGCCAGTTTCTCGATGCTGCCTTGCCCCTCGAGCCGATAGGTTTGCATTGTTGTTTCTCAAATATGTAGACCGATTTACATATTATGTAGACCGATTGTCATATTATGGGCAAGCCCTATAATGCGGGCTCCTGACAGAGGTTGACATTCAGAGGTCGACGTGGCGACGGACACACGCACCCGCATGATCGAGGCGACCGGGCTGCTCATTCGGCAGCGCGGCTATCACGGCACGTCGCTCAACGACATTTTGAGCGCCAGCGGCGCGCCCCGCGGGTCGCTCTATTTCCATTTCCCGGGCGGCAAGGACCAACTGGTCATCGAAGTGACGCGCGCCAGCGTCGCCGATGTGACCGAGCGGCTTGGCGCCGCGCTGTTGGAGGAAAGCGACCCAGCCGTTGCCGTGCACCACATCTACCAGTCGGTGGCCCGCATGCTGGAAGAGAACGAATTCTCGCTCGGCTGCCCGGTCGCGCCGTTGGTGCTCGACGCTCCGAACAATGTGCCGGACCTGGCTGAAATCTGCCGGTCGGCCTTCGAGCAGTGGATCGGACTGCTGCGCCAGGCTTTCGTCAGGGCAGGAGTGCCGGAGCGGCGCGCGCAGGCGCTGGCCCTGCTGGTCGAATCTTCGCTGGAAGGCCTTATGGTGATCGCCCGCGCCACCCGCGACCGCACGCCGGTCTTGGCTGTCGCCGACGAAGTGGCCGCGCTGGTCGAGCAAGCGGTGCTTGCCGGCAAGGTAGCCCGGGAGGCGGACGCTACCGCCTGAGGGTAAAGGGCGTTGCCGGCTCCGGAAATATCGGCTTAACTCCCCAGGTCTTGCCGCAACGGGGTGGCCGGCGAAGCGGTTCGGGCGCAGGCGTTGGCACGCAGACAAGTCGGATCAGGCGGTTCGCGGACGCTATTTGCCAGGAATCTCGACTGGAACCGCGCATTTCAAGTACAACGCCTCCGCCGAGGTGGCGCTTTCCGGCTCGGGGGAGCTGCCTGCCGGCGGCGTTGACTGGACCCAGCTGCTTTCGCGCCGGCCGCTGCAACCGGACACGCGCCACGTTTTTCGCGTGGCAGAAACGAGCGGGCCGGTTTCCTGCGTCAGGCTCGATGCCTCGCCCGATGGCGGCATCTCGCGGGTGAGACTGTGGGGCAAGGTCGACCCCGCCGCGCGTCGCGCCGCTGGGCTATCGCTGGTTCAACGCACTGCCGGAGGGACAGGCAGGGCAAGCGCTGGCCGAGCAAGGTATTTCGGTCGACCTCGCGGAAAGGCTGGTCGCTGCGCGGTCTCTAACGGATGGGCCGTCGCTTCCTTCGTTGGTGTCGATCTGGAAGGCGTGAAGGCCATGCTGGACGGACCGGGCAATGAAGGCTGAGGGAAAGCTCGCGGCCGGCCTGAAGGCGTTGTGGCGACTTATCTTCACGGCGAAGCGATTTCGTTTCGGAATGCCGATCAAACGTTGATCGCCCGATAATCCTCGCAAACAAGAAAGGGCGCCTCTCGGCGCCCTTTCCATATCAGCTTGGTAGCCTGGATTAGAAGTCCATGCCGCCACTCAAGCCCGTTTGCGGGCTTGAGCAATGTTAGTTGATGGGCGTGCTTTATGGACTTCTTAGAAGTCCATGCCGCCACTCAAGCCCGTTTGCGGGCTTGAGCAATGTTAGTTGATAGGCGTGCTTTATGGACTTCTTAGAAGTCCATGCCGCCCATGCCGCCCATGCCGCCGCCAGGCATACCGCCGGGCATGCCGCCAGCCGACTCCTTCTTCGGAGCCTCGGCGATCATGGCTTCGGTGGTGACCAGCAGGCCGGCGACCGAGGCCGCGTCCTGGAGAGCGGTGCGCACGACCTTGACCGGATCGACGATGCCCATGGCGATCATGTCGCCATATTCGCCGGTCTGGGCGTTGTAGCCGAAGGTCGCGCCCTTGTTCTCAAGGATCTTGCCGGCAACGATCGATGCTTCCGCACCGGCGTTGGACGCGATCTGACGGGCCGGAGCCTGCAGGGCGCGACGAACGATGTTGATGCCAGCGGTCTGGTCGGAGTTGGCGCCGGTTGCCTTGATGCTCAGCGAAGCGCGCAGAAGCGCGACGCCGCCGCCGGGAACGATGCCTTCTTCGACGGCCGCGCGGGTCGCGTTGAGGGCGTCATCGACGCGGTCCTTCTTTTCCTTGACTTCGATCTCGGTCGCACCGCCGACGCGGATGACGGCAACGCCGCCGGCCAGCTTGGCGAGACGTTCCTGCAGCTTCTCCTTGTCGTAGTCCGAGGTGGTCTCCTCGATCTGCTGCTTGATCTGGGCAACGCGGCCCTGGATCTCGGCCTTCTTGCCGGCGCCGTCGACGATGGTGGTGTTCTCCTTGGAGATCGACACCTTCTTGGCGCGGCCGAGCATGTTGAGGCCGACATTCTCGAGCTTGATGCCGAGGTCTTCGGAAATGACCTGGCCGCCGGTGAGGATGGCGATGTCTTCCAGCATGGCCTTACGACGGTCACCGAAGCCCGGCGCCTTGACGGCGGCGATCTTCAGGCCGCCACGCAGCTTGTTGACGACCAGCGTGGCCAGAGCCTCGCCTTCGACGTCTTCCGAGATGATGACCAGCGGCTTCGAGGTCTGCACGACAGCCTCGAGGATCGGCAGCATGGCCTGCAGGTTGGAGAGCTTCTTCTCGTGGAGAAGGATGTAGGCGTCCTCGAGATCGGCGACCATCTTGTCGGCGTTGGTGACGAAGTAGGGCGAGAGGTAGCCGCGGTCGAACTGCATGCCTTCGACGACTTCGAGCTCGGTCTCGGCGGTCTTCGCCTCCTCGACGGTGATGACGCCTTCATTGCCGACCTTCTGCATCGCTTCGGCGATCATCGAGCCGACCGAGGCATCGCCATTGCCGGCAATGGTGCCGACCTGGGCAACTTCTTCCGAGGTCTTGATCTTCTTGGCGTTCTTGATCAGCGTGCCGACGACATCGGACACGGCGAGGTCGATGCCGCGCTTCAAGTCCATCGGGTTCATGCCGGCGGCAACCGCCTTGTGGCCTTCCTGGACGATCGACTGCGCCAGAACGGTCGCGGTCGTGGTGCCGTCGCCGGCGATGTCGTTGGTCTTCGAAGCGACTTCGCGGACCATCTGCGCGCCCATGTTCTCGAACTTGTCCTCAAGCTCGATTTCCTTGGCGACGGTGACGCCGTCCTTGGTGATGCGCGGGGCGCCGAACGACTTGTCGATGACGACGTTGCGGCCCTTGGGGCCGAGGGTGACCTTCACCGCGTCGGCGAGGATGTTGACACCGCGCAGCATGCGCTCGCGGGCGTCACGGGAGAATTTTACGTCTTTGGCAGCCATGTTTTAGCTCCTGGCAGGGACTCGGGAAGAGCCCGAAGATGAAGATTCAGGTGAGGCCGATGATCAGCCGATGATACCCATGATGTCGGATTCCTTCATGATCAGAAGGTCTTCGCCATTGAGCTTGACTTCAGTGCCCGACCACTTGCCGAACAGGATGCGGTCGCCGGCCTTGACGTCCAGCGGCACGAGCTTGCCTGCTTCGTCGCGGGCGCCGGAACCGACGGCGATGATCTCGCCTTCCTGCGGCTTCTCCTTCGCCGTATCCGGGATGATGATCCCGCCGGCGGTCTTGGATTCGGATTCGACCCGGCGAACGACCACGCGGTCATGAAGCGGGCGGAACTTGGACTTTGCCATGTTTTCTTCCTCGAATGAGAACGGTGAGAACTGTTCCTCCATCCGGCGAGGCCGGATATGGGTTAGCACTCACCAAAGGCGAGTGCTAACGTGGCGCTGAGATAGGCCGGCGCCTTGCGAGAGTCAAGCCGCGCGCAAGGGGGAGGCGACGCGAAATTTTTCTCATGCGGAACGCCGGCCCGAAAAGCGCCGGGCGTCGCGAGGCGCCGACGAGCAATCTCGTCCGTTAGTCCCGGCCCTTCGGCGACCGCAGCACCAGCAGCGGGCAGCGTTCAGCGAGCCCGTATGTGCCGGTCGAGGCAATGCCGACATCGCCGAAATACGCCTCGGCCTCTTCGACGATAGCCGCCACGGGCGCAAAACTATAGACGACGGACGAGTTCCGGTAGACGTCGATGGTTCGGATGACCGGCAGTTCCCATCCGGTTCGAGCCGACAGCTCCTCGCGGTCGGGAAACATCCTGTCGAAGTGTTCGAGGATGTCCCTCACCGGTATCGTGTAGTCAGGCGCGCCGCAGATAGCGGTCATGGCCACGCGCCATTTGAGGTCGTGGAAGGTCGAGGCGCCGCCGCTCAGCGCCAGGGCGCGGACATCCTTCGGGTCGTCTGGAGTTCCGGGGGAAGCATAAAGCCTGATGCCGGCGCGGCCGTCGGCCTTCAGCGCACGCGCGATCGACGCAAACAGTGTGCGCCTGAGGTCCGCGGCGCCGATGACTGAGAGACATCCATCGCCGATCAGCGCCTCGATGCTGGCGCCGGGAAACGGCAGATCGAACCAGTCGCCTTGCACCGCCTTGCGCATGTCCGTGTCGTCCGGCCAGATGCCGGCAATCATGTCGGCGGATTCGTCGACCGACGTCATCGTGGCGCCAAGTCCGGCGAGCTCGGGTGTCACGCCGAGCATGACGACATGCGACCGGGCAAGGTCGAGCTCGCGGTCGTAAGTTTCGACCACCTCCGCCGGCGGCCGCAGAGGTGAGCCGAGCAACTGCCAATGTTTACGAATTGCATTCCAATGCTCTGTCATGCAAACCCCAGCCCAGCAGCGCGTTGTATTCGATCAAATAATCGACGACGCTTGATAAGCCAAGTGAGGGGCGGGCATGGCGCGCATCGTGGTGATCACGCACGAGTTCGACCGCTTCCAGAGCCGGCGCGGGCTGCTGATGCGCCGCGATAGCCCATATATGCTCTTCGACCTGCTGGAAGAGCTGAAGCGCCGCGGCCATTCGGTCCAGATATTGAGAGGCACCTCGGCGAAGCCGGCCGCCGACATCGCGGTGTTGCATCTCGACGTGACCGTGACGCCGCCCGACTATGTCGATTATGCGCGGCACTTTCCCTTCTGCCTCAACCTTGGGGCCGCCGACATTTCGAAACGCCGCATCAGCGGCGCGGTGATTGGCCAAGGCGACGACTGGCAGGGACAGGTCATCGTCAAGAGCAGCCTCAACCATTGGGGAACGCCGGAACAGCAACTGAACCAGCGCGCGCGGCGCGCCGGCAGGCCGGAGCCGTTTCCCGGCGTCGAACCTTTCGACAAATACGAGGTCCATGCCTCGCTAGCCGACGTTCCGGCCGAAGTCTTCGAACACCGGGATCTGGTCGTCGAGAAATTCATTCCCGAGCCGGAGCCGGACGGTTTTGGCGCACGCTTCTGGCTATTCTGCGGCGAGCGCGAGCGCTGCACGCGCCATGTCTCGCCGCAGAGCCTCGTCAAGGGCGACGACACCATCCGCCGCGAGTCGGTTCCGGTGCCGGACGAGCTTCGCGCGCTAAGACGCAAGCTCGGCTTCGATTACGGAAAATTCGACTTCGTCATGCACGAGGGCAAGGCGGTGCTGCTCGATGCCAACAAGACACCCGGTCGCGCCCGCAACCTGTCGAGCTTCATCGCCGCCGGCAATGCCAACCTTGCCGACGGCTTCGAGGGACTGATCCGCCAGGTCACCTAGATGTTCATGCCGCCTGACACTTCGATCCGCTGGGCGTTGACCCAGCGATTGTCGTCCGACAGCAGCGAGGCGATCATCGGGCCGATGTCGTCGGCAACGCCGGCGCGGCCGAGCGCGGTCACGCCGGCCACCATGCGGTTGATCTCGGCGTTGTCGCGTACATGGCCGCCATTGAAGTCGGTCGCGATCGCGCCGGGCGCCACGGTGTTGGCGGTGATGCCGCGCGCGCCAAGCTCCTTGGCGAGGTAGCGCGTGAACACCTCGATGCCGCCCTTCATCATCGCGTAGGCCGATGATCCGGGCGCGGCGAAACGGGCCAGCCCGCTCGAGATGTTGATGATGCGGCCGCCATCGCCGATCAGCGGCAGCAGCGCCTGGGTGAGGAAGAACACGCCCTTGAGATGGGTGTTCATCAGCGTGTCGAATTCCTCTTCCGTCGTCTCGGCGATCATCTTGCGCAGGCCGGTGCCGGCATTGTTGACGAGATAGTCGAAGCGGTCGCGCTGCCAGGTTTCGTGAAGCGTCTTCTTCAACGCCTCGACGAAAGCCGGGAAGCTGGCGATGGCGCCGGTATCGAGCCCAAGCGCGGCGGCCCGGCCCCCAGCGTCCTCGATCTCGGCGATTGCCGTCTTCGCTTCATCGGCGCGAGAGCGATAGGTGACGATGACGTCGACACCCCGGTGGGCGAGGTTGAGCGCGGTATTGCGGCCGAGGCCGCGGCTGCCGCCGGTGATGAGGGCGATGGGACGAGTGGTCATGGCGAAATCTCCTTCTTCTGGGATGGAGATGCATATACTCGCCTGATCGTCCGATATAATCGGGCACGGATTGCCAACACTATTCAGTCTATGCGAACAATCGGCGATGGATCGGTTTGACAGCATGCGGCTCTTCACCCGCGTCGTGGAACGCCACAGCTTTACCGCGGCTGCCGCCGATCTCGGACTGCCGCGCTCCAGCGCCACCGCCGCGATCAAGCAGCTCGAGGAGCGGCTCGGCGTGCAACTGCTCCGCCGCACCACGCGCCACGTCACCACGACGCTCGACGGCGAGGCCTATTACCAGCGCTGCCTCGGCATCCTCGCCGACATCGAGGACGCCGAGGGCACCTTTGGCGCGCATGAAGTGCGCGGGCGGCTCAGCATCGACGTCAACGGCCATTTGGCCCGCACCCTGGTCATCCCGGAACTGCCGGCGCTGCTCGCGCGCCATCCCCGGCTCAGCGTGCATATCGGCGAAGGCGATCGCTTCGTCGACCTGGTGCGCGAGGGCGTCGACTGCGTGGTGCGTGCCGGAACACTGCCCGACAGCGACATGATCGCGCGCCGCATCGGCATGGCGCGCGAAGCGACACTCGCCAGCGCCGCCTATATCGAGCGTCTCGGCCTGCCGAGCACCCTGGACGAACTCGCCGGGCATATGATGATCGGCTTCGTCTCGTCGCGCACCGGTCAGGTGATGCCGCTGGAGTTCACCGTCGACGGCAAGATCCGCGAGATCGTGCTGCCGTCGCGCGTCACGGTCTCCAATTCCGACACCGCCGCCACGCTTGTGCGCCAGGGTTTTGGCCTCTACCAGGCGCCGCGCCGCCGCTTCGCCGCAGACATCGAGGCCGGCCGGCTGGTCGAGGTGCTGCCCGGCAACCCGCCGACGCCGACGCCGATCTCGGTGCTCTATCCGCGCAGCCGACAATTGTCGCCCAGGGTAAGGGTGTTCGTCGACTGGCTGGTGGAGATTCTGGGGCCGAAGCTGGATGCGTCTTAGGAGATCTTCGCAATGCTGGCGGGACAGCGCCCCGCTCTGGCCTGCCGGCCATCTCCCCCACGAGGGGGGAGATCAGCTGTCGCGCCGGCTTTCGCCACTCTCCGACGTTGAAGAAAGGGCGCCGCCGGCGAAGCTGCCAATCTCCCCACCTGTGGGGGAGATGTCCGGCAGGACAGAGGGGGGCGCGAAGGAACTCCACGGTTCCATTCTTCAGCAAGCCGAGACCTACAGAAACAACCGCAACTGCGTGTGAATGATCGACCGATAGTCGTCGATCGTGCGCCGGCCTTCTTCCTTGTCCTGCGTCAGCGCCAGCCGCACGACGCCGCCGGCAAGTTGGAAGATGAGGAACACGACGCGCCCGAACGCCTCGCGCCGCTCCGGCTCGATCATCGGACCGACATGGTCGCAGAACATCTTCGCCTGGTGCCGCGTCTCGGCGATGTCGAGATGCTGCAGCGCCTTGTCGGCCTGGATGGCGTTCTGCAGGTCCTGGATGGCCGGGTCGGCAGCGACGCGGGCATAATAGTCGTCGAGCAGGCGGTCGGCCGCCGCGGTCACGTCGCCCAGCCCGCCTATCTCGGCGATGATGGCACCGAATCGCGCCCGACTTTCCTCGGAAAACCGCTCATAGAGCATCGCCAGGATCGCCGACTTCGACGGGAAATAGTGATAGACGGTGGCGATCGGCCCGCCGGCCAGCGCGCCGACTTCCTTCATCGTCACCGCGTCGATGCCCTTTTCGCCGATCAGCCGCATGGTGGTGGCGAGGATCGCGTCGATGCGCTCGCGGCTGCGCTCCTGCTTCGGTCTGCGCCGCGGTTCCGTCGCCCTTCGCCTGGTCTGCGTCATGCACCAATCTCGTGAAAGCCGCGAATTCGTGGTTGACAAGAAACATGATCAAGTATCAGTTTCGTGAAATACTGACAACTTGTCAGTTTTTCGATCGAGCTGCAAGGGAGGCGCACTCGTGACCGCATCGCAAGCCGCGCAGGCGGAAAATGACGACTGGCTTGTCGGCAATCCGACCGGACTGCAGCTCGCCTCGGCGCTGTGGATCGGCTCGGTCGGCCTGCTCATCCTCGGCCTTCAGCCGGTGCTGCTCGGCGCGCTCTACACCGAAGGGCATGTCACCGGCGACGAACTCGCGCTGATGGCCACCGCCGAGATGATCGCGATCGCCATCGGCTCGGGCGTAGTGGCGATGCTGCTCCCTGCCAGGAACATGCGCCGGAAGAGCGCCCTGCTGCTCGTGCTGCTCGCGCTCGCCAATGTCTGGACCGCTTATGCCGGTACTCCCAATGCGCTGATCGGCGCGCGCACGCTGGCCGGCTTGGCGGAGGGCGGGCTGGTCGCGGTCGCCACCGAATTGATCGCCCGCTCGCGTCGCGCCGAGCGCATCGGCGGCTATTTCGTGACGCTGCAGACCTTGGCGCAATGCGCGCTGGCGCTGATCCTCGCGCTTTATGCCGTGCCGCGAGCCGGCTCGGCCGGCGGCTTCATCGTGCTCGGCATCGTCTGCCTGCTGTCGCTGGTCGTGGCCTGGACCGTGCCGGACGACTATGCCGACCTGCCCAAGGAAGAGCAGTTCGCCAACGTGGCGACCGTGCCGGCGATCACCGCGCTCTTGTCGATCTTCTGCTATTTCATGTTCTTCGGCGCCGTCTGGGCTTTCCTCGAGCCCATCGGCGCGCAGTTCGGCATTGATGGCCGCACCGTCGGCTTGATGGTTTCGGCGAGCCTTGCCGCGCAGGTGATCGGCGCCATGACCGCGACAATCTTCGAGGCGCGCATCGACTATCGTTTTGCCATCACCGCCATCGGGGTCATCGCGGCGATCAGCTCGGTGCTGCTTGCCTCCGGCCCGGGGCTTTCGATGTTCTGGGCGGTGGCGCTGGTGATGGGCTTCATCCTGCTCTTCATCGTGCCTTACCAGATCCGCCTCGCCATCACCGCCGACGAGACGCGCACCGCGGCACTCCTGGTGCCGGCCGCGCAACTCTTCGGCCTCGCCATCGGCCCGATCGCCGCCTCGCTGCTGATAGACGGCGCGAATTTCCGGCCCGTGCCCGAATTCGCGGCCGCCACCGCTCTGGCGAGCGTGCTTTTGCTCGGCGTCTTTGTGCTGGTCGCGCGCCGGCGCGGCCGGGCCTGAGCGGGAGGATTAGGATGGCAGCCGCCTGGAGCAACTGGTCGGGCTTCGTCACGGCTTCCCCGCAATTGATCGCGACCCCGGCCGATGCCGGGGAACTGGTCGAGCTGGTGCGCTCGGCGCCCGGACCGCTGCGCGTGGCCGGCGCCGGCCATTCCTTCACGCCGCTGGTGCAGTCGGACGGCACCATCGTCTCGCTGGAGAAGATCGAAGGGCTGGTCTCGCATGAGGCGGCGGCCAACCGGGCGCGGGTGAGGGCGGGCACGCGGCTCGGCGCCCTGATGCACATCCTGCAGGACATCGGCCAGGGCCTGCCGAACATGGGCGACATCGACCGTCAGGCGATCGGCGGCGCGCTGGGCACGGCAACGCACGGCTCGGGCTCCTCGCTCGGCGCCTATCACACGCAGCTCGAGGCGCTGCAGCTGGTGGATGGGCAAGGCAAGCTGCGCGAATACAGCCGGGCAGACGACCTCGACATGATCCACGCCACCGGCGTCGCGCTGGGCAGCTTCGGCGTGCTGACCGAAGTGACGATGAACAACATCGCTACCTATCGGCTGCGCCGCCGCAAATGGGTCCTGCCGGTCGGCGACATGCTGCGCGATTTCGAAACGATGATGGCCGCGCATCGCTCGGCCGAGTTCTATTACATCCCCTTCGCCGACTATGTGCAGTTCATTGCCAGCGATCTCAGTGACGCGCCGCCGACGCCGCGGCCGACCGAGGACGACGAGGAAGGGCTGGCGACGCTGCGCAAGCTGCGCACCACTTTGCGCTGGCTGCCGTTGCTGCGCCGCGCGCTGATCAGGGGCGCGGTGAAGAAAATGCCCTCCGAGGACTATGTGCAGGACTGGCTCAACGTCTACGCCAGCGACCGTCGCACCAAATTCAACGAGATGGAGTACCACCTGCCTTACGAGGAAGGTCCCAAGGCGTTGGCCGAGATCATCGCGCTGACGGAGAAGCACTTCCCGGAAGTCTATTTCCCGATGGAGGTGCGTTCGGTGGCGCCCGACGAATTCTGGCTTTCGCCTTTCTACAAACGGCTGACCTGCTCGATCGCCATCCACCACGATGCGGCGAACGACCCGCTGCCCTTCATGCGCGCCGCCGAGCCGATCTTCCGCAAGTATGGGGGCAGGCCGCATTGGGGAAAGATGCACAGCCTGAAGGCGGCGGACTTCAGAAAACTCTATCCGCGCTGGGATGACGCCATGGCGGTGCGCCGCGACATCGACCCCAAAAACCGTTTCGTGTCGCCCTACATGGCCGGCCTGTTCGGCATCGAACCCAGCCCTTTTGGCATCCGACGATGAGCGCCTATTTCACTGCCCTGTCCGACGCATTGCGGGCCGCCGAGATTTTCCGGCCCTGCCTGGTGCTCGACCGCGACCGGCTGGACGGCAACATCGCGCTGGTGAAGGAGAGGCTGGCGCCGGGCTTGGCGGTGCGACTGGTCGACAAGTCGCTGCCTTGCATGCCGCTGCTCTCGCACATCGCGCGAGCACTCGAAACCAACCGCTTCATGACCTTCCATCCGCCGGTGACGCAGGCCGTGCTCGACGCTTTTCCCGAGGGCGACCTGCTCTATGGCAAGCCGATGCCGGTGCGCGCCGCCCGGGCCGCGCTGACGAGAGGCGGCGCCGGCTGGTGGTCGCGCGTCTGCTGGCTGATCGATACGCAGGAGCGGCTGGCGGAATATGGCGCGCTCGCTGCCGCGCTCGACACCGAATTGCGCTTCGCTTTCGAGGTGGACGTCGGCCTGCATCGCGGCGGTTTTTCCAGTCCTGCCGAGATTAACGCGCTCACGATTCCAAAAGGTCTGCGCTGCGAAGGCATCATGGCCTATGAGGCGCATGCGCCGGAGATACCCGGCCTGTTTGGCGGTGCGGCCAAGGCGCTGAAGCGGGCCTCTGCCAAGGCCGCCGAGTTCGCCGGCGCCCTCGACCCGGACCAGCGCCGCATCCTCAACATCGGCGGCTCGAAGACAGCGCTGCTGCACGGCTCGGGCGCCGCTAACGAAGTGTCGATCGGCTCGGCTTTCGTGCTGCCCAAGGATTTCGACACGCCCGGCCTGGGAGGCTTCCAGCCGGCGGCATTTATCGTGACGCCGATCCTCAAGGCGCTCGATCCGATGCTGCCCGGTCCACCGGCGGTGTCGCGCACGTTGCGGGCGCTCGGCCTCTTCCCGCGCAAGGGCTGCTATCTCTATGGCGGCAAGTGGATGGCCGAGCCGGTGTTTCCCGAAGGCATGAGGCCGAACGGCTTGATCGGTCTGTCCTCCAACCAGCAGTTCATGGGGCTGCCCGCGGGCGCGGACGTGAAGTCCGGCGACTACGCCTTGCTGAGGCCGACACAGAGCGAGGCGGTCCTGCAGCATTTCGGGGCGATCGGGGTGTTTTCGGCCGCGCGCATCGTGGAGTTCTGGCCGGTGCTGCCGATGGGGTGAGGGCGCGTCTCCATGCCTCGAAAGCAGGCGGCACTATCCGACTGCAGCCTCTCTGTCATCCCTTGGCCAAATGGTACGGATGGATCAGTATCTCCGCCGGAATATGCCATTCGCGATTGAGCTTGAATGCCATTTCCAGGGTGAGCGGGCGCTTGCGGCTCAGGATTTCGGAGGCGCGCGAAGCTGAACCCAGCAATTGCACGAGTGCCCCTCGATTGAGGTTGGCCATTTCCATATGGGCGACAATGGCGTCCACGGGGTCGGGCTCCTCGATAGGGTAGTGCTTGGCTTCGTAAGCCTCGACAAGAGCGGCCAGGACATCGAACCGATCGGCCTCAGGGCTGCCAATGGCGGGCTCATTGTCAAAATAGTGAGTGATCTCGGCAATCGCCCAATCGTAATCGGCCTCGGTCTTAATGGGTCGAATGTTTTCCATTACACCTTCTCCACGTCTATCTTGTCGTACTCGGCATGGGTCCCGACGAATTTGATCAGCAGCCTTTTGAATGTGTAGCTGACATGCACAACCAGCCGGTATTTGTTGCCGGCGATGTCGAATACGACGCGGTTGTCGGCTACGAAGTCCACACTCGCGCCAAACTGCGCCTTGACGTCAGCCGATGTTTTCCACTCGATCTTGCTCGAAGCGTTGAACCAAGCGGCAAGCGGCGCCTTGGCCTGTGGGTGTTTCGTCCAGAATGCCACTAGCGTTTTCTTGCTGACGATTTGCATGACCACATATAGACTTTTCCCATATCGGGAACAAGTGCTATTTACCAAAATGGGAAATCTACGGCGCCGCCCCTCGCGACATCGTAAGGTCTGACCTATTCGTTGACTCAGTCAACTAAATGATTGATCCTGTCCAAGACAGGAGGAAATCCCCATGACGATCCACGACCGCCCCGGCAAGGAGCGCATCGACACGGTCCGGTCCTTCAACCGATTCTACACCCGCCAGATCGGCCTGCTCGACGAGGGCCTGTTGAGGAGCCCGTTCTCGCTGACCGAGGCGCGGGTGCTCTATGAGCTTGCGCATCGCGACGGGCTCGTCGCCAGCGACCTGATCCGCGAGCTTGGCCTCGACCCCGGCTATGTCAGCCGTCTTCTCAAGAAATTCGAGGAGCGCGGCCTGGTCGAGCGCGAAGCCACCGAGGCGGATGCGCGCCGCGCCTCGATCGCGCTGACGCCCGCGGGCAGGCAGGCCTTCGCGCCGCTCGACCAGGATTCGCACGACCAGGTGCGGGCGCTGCTCGATCGCCTGGCGCCTGTCGACCAGGAGCGGCTGGTCAAGGCCATGCGCACCGTACAGGAGCTGCTCGGCGACAAACCCGAACCGACGGAAGCCTACATCCTGCGGCCGCTCCAGGTCGGCGACATCGGTTGGATCACGCGCCGCCAGGGCATGCTCTACACGCAGGAGTATGGTTGGGACGGGACCTTCGAGGCGCTGGTCGCCGAGATCCTTGGCGAATTCGTCAAGAAGTTCGATCCGAAGTGGGAGCGTGCCTGGATCGCCGAGCGCGCGGGCGAGGTTGTCGGTTCCGTCTTCGTCGTGCGCAAGTCGCCGGAGGTGGCGAAGCTCAGGCTGCTCTATGTCGAGCCATCGGCGCGCGGCCTTGGCATCGGTGCGCGCCTGGTCGACGAAAGCATCGCCTTCGCGCGCGCCAAGGGCTACAAGACGCTGACCTTATGGACCAATGACATACTGGGCGCGGCCCGCCGCATCTATCAAGCAGTGGGTTTCAAGCTGGTCGACGAGGAACGCCACCATTCGTTCGGCAAGGACCTTGTCGGGCAGACGTGGGATCTGGAACTTTAGCTCTTTGCCTTCTCCCACAAGGTGAAGGGAAGGCGCTCACCCCTTCACCGGCAACCAGATCTCCAACCCGCCATTGCCGGTGCGCGCGTCGAATTCGGGTCCATAGCGCTCGAATTCCGGCGCGTCGGCGATTTCGTGGCCGGATGGCGGCAGCCAGCTGTTCCAGATCGTGTTGATGGTCCGGCGGATGGCCGAGATGTGCTCGCGATGCGAGAACACCGCGTATTTCCGCGCCGGCACCCGCACGCGATAGAAATCCTTCGGCAGATCGGAGAAATCCGTCACCTTGACCCCGACGACATAGTCGAAATTGCCGGCATCGTCGCCATTCGTGCACACGCCGTAGAAGACGCCAGGCACTTCGCCTGGAACGTTGCCGATATAGGGTGCGAAGCGCTGCCATTGCATTGGAATGCCGGCGCTGGTCTCGCAGCTGTAGCGCTCGCCGAGACCGGCGATGAGGAAGGGGCGGCTGGTCTCGAAGCGCGGCGGCTCGAGAGTGGTGAGAAGCGAACTGTCCATCAGAATGGGCTCCACGAGGTCGAGGTTTTGGGTCGAGCCTTGCGCGCGCACCAATTCCGGCGTGGTGCCGAACGCCTCGCGAAAGGCCCGCGTGAAAGCCTCATGCGAGCCGTAGCCGGCATCGAGCGCGACCGAAAGAATATCGGGCGCGCCGCCGGCCAGCTTGCGCGCCGCTTCGCTCAAGCGGCGCGCTCGCATATAACCCATGACCGATCGTCCCGTGGCGGCGCCGAAGGCGCGCGTCACATGGAAGCGCGACACGCCGCTGCTTGCCGCTATTTCGTCGAGGCTGATCGCGTCCGGCAGATGGCTTTCGACAAACCACAGCGCTTTCTCGGTCGGGTTCATGGTTCCTCGCATCTGGCGGGGCGACACTAGTCCCCGCACCGGCGGCCAGTTTGATCGAAATTGCGCTTCGAGCGAAGTCGAATGACGTTGACAAGCCAAGGCAGCGTATTCTATCTGGTAATGTTATTACATATCAAAACGAAGCAGGCGACTTGCGGCACCGACACGAGGATCCCGCCATGTCTTTCGCGCGATGGGCGGACAGAAGCCGTTGCGACTCGCGCGCGGACAACCTACGATGGTTGCGTCATGGTCCTCGAGCCGCAAGGCGAGGGGTGAAAAGGGAACACGGTGAGATCCGGTCTGGATTGAACCCGTGGCTGCCCCCGCAACTGTGAGCGGCGAGTTCCATCCGAAACGCCACTGGCCGGCAAGGCTGGGAAGGCGGATGGCGCAACGACCCGCGAGCCAGGAGACCTGCCATCGACATGAGTTGACCGGACGGGGTGTGCCGGGAGGAGACGCGGGCGCCGGTCTTGTCGGCCGGCTCGTCCAGCATCCTTCCGTCGCCATTTTGGAAAGTGACGGAAATGTTGGACGCCTCGAGAACAATTCCAGGAAAAGTGTGTAGCGGTTTTCCGTCTGGAATTGCGTCAAAACAAAGAGATAGAGCGGTTCGCCGTTTCCGTGAAACGGTGAAACGCTCGAGCCATCGCATCATCGTCTGTTCTCTGTGTCGCGATACCGTGACCGCGTTGAGGTCCGGCGAGGGTTTGTGCGCCGACCTGCGTTCCATGCTTTCCTTGCAGCCGGCGCCTTCCTTTGCCGTCGAGACCATCGACTGCATGGCGGGTTGCGCGCGGCCGCTCACCGTGGCCTTCAAGGCGCAAGGCAAAGCCACCTATCTCTTCGGTTCCATCGACAGGGGCACCGACGCCGGCGCGCTGGTGGAATTTGCCAGGCTCTATGCCTCGCTGCCCGACGGCTGGTGCAATTCCGGCCAGCGCCCGGCAAGGCTCGCCGGCAAGATACTGGCGCGCATCCCCGCCGCGGGTAAGGCCAGGGAGCAAGGCCGGTGAGCGCGCCCCTGCTTGAAGCCCGCGATCTGGGCGCCACGGCAAACGGCCGGACGCTGGTCGAGGATGTCAGCCTGTCGCTGGCGGCGGGTGAGCGCCTCGCCATCATCGGCCCGAACGGCGCCGGCAAGACGACTCTGCTGCGCATGTTGTGCGGGGCGTTGTCGCCGAGCCACGGCGAGGTTCGCCTGGCCGGGCGCCGGCTGGACAGGATCACCGCCGCCGAGCGGGCGCTCCGCATCGCCGTCGTCGGCCAGACGGACCAGCCGGATCCACGGCTGGCGCTCATCGACTATGTCGAGCTTGGCCGCGTCCCGCATGCCGGCCTGAGGCGCCGGCACGACGACCGCGACATCGTCGTCGAAGCACTGCGCCGGACCGGGCTCTTGCCACTGCTCGCGCGCAGCATCGGCTCGCTCTCCGGCGGCGAGCGCCAGCGCGCGCAGCTCGCCCGTGCCATCGCGCAAGAGCCGAAGATCCTGTTCCTCGACGAGCCGACCAACCACCTTGATCCGCGCGCCCGCGCAGAACTGCTCGAACTGGTGGCCGAATTCAGCATGACCGTGGTCGCCGTGCTGCACGATCTCGCCTTGGTGGCGCCCTTCGCCACCAACGTCGCGGTGATGAGCAACGCCCGGCTGCACGCGCTGGCGCCGCCCCGCGAGGCGCTGGCGCAGCCGCATATCCGCGAGGTTTTCGGCATCGACGTGCTGCGCCTGCGGCACCCGACCGAGGACCGCGAGCTCACCGTCTTCGAACTGCCCACGCGCGCTTCCTCGTCATCCTGAGCCTGCCCAACCCAAACAAGGAGCACCACCCCGTGAAACGCCTCGCTTTGTCGTTTGCCTTCTCGCTTCTCGCCTCGGCCGCCTTCGCCTTCCCGGTCACCGTCGACAGCTGCGGCAAGCCGCTCACCTTCGATGCACCGCCAAAACGCGCCGTCATCCAGGACCTCAACATGGCCGAGATGGCCTTCGCGCTGAAGCTGCAGCCGTCGATCGTCGGGCTTACCGGCATCACCGGCTGGTACAAGGTCGGCCCCGAGTTCAAGGCGGAGCAGGGCTCCATCCCGGAGCTGGCGCCAAAATATCCGACGCTGGAGAACCTCGTCGCCGTGCAGCCGGATTTCTTCTTCGCCGGCTGGTACTACGGCATGAAACCGGGCGGCGAGGTCACGCCCGACACGCTCGCCCCGCACGGCATCAAGACGCTGGTGCTGACCGAAAGCTGCGTCCATCTCGACAAGAACCGGCCCGCCGCCTCGATGGACTTGCTCTATGGCGACGTCGAAAAGCTCGGCAAGATCTTCGGCAAGGAGACGGAGGCCGAAAAGCTGGTCGCCCGCTGGAAGGCCGAGCTTGCCGATATCACCGCCAAGGTCGGCGACCGCAAGGGCACGCGCGTGTTCCTCTACGATTCCGGCGAGGACAAGCCCTTCACCGCCGGCAAGTTCGCCATTCCCAACGCCATGATCGCAGCCGCCGGCGGCGAAAACATCATGGCCGACATGGAGACGAGCTGGGGCAACACCGACTGGGAGACGGTCGCCTCGCGCAATCCGCAGTTCCTTATCCTGCTCGATTACCAGGATGGCGGCGGCTACAGGAAGCTGCTCGATTTCCTTAAAGTCCATCCGGCCATGAAGCAGACCGACGCTGTCAGGAACGAGCGCTTCGTCGCGCTGCGCTACGCCGAGCTGACGCCCGGACCCGCCAATATCGAGGCGATCGGCAAGATCGCCAGGGCCATGCATCCGGAAGCGTTTTAGGCCTGGAGTTCTGATGGGGTGGGAATGGCTTCATTGACGGATCGCGTGCCTGTGAATCGACCGCCTTGGAGATTGGCCAAAACACTCGCGACTTCGTCATCCACGGGCGGAGCAAGGAGCGAAGCGACGCGGCGCAGGCCCAAGGATCCATTCCGTAACGCCGAGGCGTTGCCGCTGCTCAGAATTCCGCACCGCGGCACTTCTCGCGCCAGGTCACGGCATGGATTCCAGGGTCTACGCGGTGCTTCGCGCCTGCTTCGCCCTGGAATGATGGGTGGACCGCCCCTTGCGGCATCGACGAAGTCGCGGATGCCTCGGCTAATCCCGAACGCCGGGATCGCGGCGGCAGGTCCCACGCCGTGAATCTGCGCCGCCGATCGTTCGCTTTGGCCATGATGCTTGGCGCTGCGCTGCTGGTCGCGCTCGGGCTGCTTTCGATCGCCTATGGCTCGACGCTGATACCTCTGCGCCAGGTCGTTGGCGCACTGGCGCATGCGGCCGGACTGGGCAGCCAGAGCCCATCCGGCCCGGTCGGCAGCATCGTCGTCGACCTGAGGCTGCCGCGCACGTTGCTGGCGATCGCCGTCGGCGCCGGCCTTGGCGTGGTCGGCGCGCTGCTACAGACGGTCACTCGCAACGACCTCGCCGATCCGTTCCTGTTTGGCCTCTCCTCGGGCGCGGCGGCGGGCGCGGTCTCCGTCATCACCGTATTCGGCGACACGTTCGGCGTCTGGACGCTGCCGCTTGCCGCCTTCACCGGCGGCGTGCTGGCGGCGACGATTGTGCTTCTGCTGGTGTCGCGGGTGAAGGGGCAGGGGCCCGAGCGGCTGATCCTGGCCGGCCTCGCCGTCTCATTTCTATTCACTGCCTTGACCAACTATCTCGTGTTCGCCGGCGACCAGCGCGCCGCCCATTCGGTGTTGTTCTGGACCATGGGCGGGCTCGGTCTTGCCCGCTGGGACAATATCGGCCTGGCGGCGCTTGGCGCTGGCATCATCCTCGCCTATGGCCTGTGGAACCACCGCCGCTTCGATGCTTTCCTCGCCGGCGAAAGCGCCGCCGAGAGCCTTGGCGTGTCGGTGGCGAGGATGCGCCGCGCGACATTCCTCGTCGCCGCCCTGGCGACCGCCATTCTCGTTGCCGTGGCCGGCGTCATCGGCTTCGTCGGCTTGATGATCCCGCATCTCAGCCGGCCGCTCTCCGGCCCCTTGCATCGCAATCTGGTCATCGCCTGCGCGCTGTTCGGCGCCATCCTGCTGTTGGCGAGCGATCTGCTGGCCCGCACGCTTTTGCCACCGCAGGAACTGCCGATCGGCATCATCACCAGCTCGCTCGGCGCGTTCTTCGTCGTCACCTTGCTGATGCGTAACCGGCTCTGACCGGTTATTAAACCGTCCAGAAATGGTGCACGATGTGGAATAAGATCGGCGCAGCGAAGACCAAGCTGTCGGTGCGGTCGAGCATGCCGCCATGACCTTCGATCAGGTGGCCCCAATCCTTGACGCCCTGGTCGCGCTTGATCGCCGAGGCGACGAGTCTGCCGAGAAATCCCATCGTGCAGGCGACGAAGGCATCGGAGCTATCTTCACCGGACGCTAACCATCGACGCATCGGAACCCTGATATCTCGATTTGCCGGCTTCTTGCACAAAGCATCCACTTGAATAGTAAGCACGCTTATTATATGTATCGCTCATGGTTTCAGATGGTATCGACAGATTGGGGTTTTTGATCCACGACGTGCAGCGCCTGATGCGCAAGCGTTTCGAGGTGCGTGCCAGTGGGTTGGGCCTTTCCTCGGCGCAATGGCGGCTGATGGTGCGTGTTGCCAAGGAAGAAGGCATCACCCAGGCGCGGCTGGCCGAGCTGCTCGAAATCGAGCCGATCAGTGTCTCGCGCCTCGTCGACCGCATGGAGGAGGGCGGCTGGATCGAGCGCCGCCAGGACGCCACCGACCGGCGCGTGCGCATGATCTTCCCGACCGACAAGGCGAGCGCCGCTTACGCCGATGTCAAAAGCCTTGCCGGCGAGGTCTATGAGGAGTCGTTGACCGGTGTTTCGCCCGAAGAGCGGCGCATCCTGATCCGGGTGTTGGACACCATCGTGCGGAACCTGACGGACGGCGAGGCATCGTCCCTCGAAAAGATAAAGAGCAGGGAAGGGGCAGCGGCATGAGCGCGGTAGCCAAGCGGGAAGACGACAACGTCACGAAGCTGGGTGCGCCGGCGCAGCCGGTCGCTGAGGCGCCCGCACAGCCGGCGGCCACTCCGGTCGCGGTGGCGCCTGCGCCTCAGCCGGCCCCGGTCGCGCCGAAGAAGAAGCGTCGCCCCGGTCGCTTCCTGTTGATGGTCGCGCTGCCGCTGGCCCTGCTCGTCGGCGGCGCGTATGTCTGGGTGACAGGTGGGCGCTATCAGGAAACCGAGAACGCCAACCTGCAGCAGGCCAGGATTTCGGTCGCTTCCGACACGGCCGGTCGTATCGTCCAGGTCGGCATTGCCGACAACCAGATGGTCAAGCAGGGCGACCTTCTCTTCGTCATCGATCCCGAGCCTTACAGGATCGCGCTGGCCCAGGCCGATGCGGCGGTCGCCGCCGCGCGCCTCAACGTCGAGCAGCTGCGCGCCGCCTACAGCCAGGCGACGGCGCAGGAAAAATCCGCCTCCAGCGAAGTCGACTATGCGCAGTCGCAATATGGCCGCGCCGCCGATCTCGCGCAGAAGGGCATCAACGCCAAGTCCTCGCTCGACCAGGCCCGCAACGACCTCGACAAGGCCAAGCAGCAGCTGGCCGTCGCGGAGCAGGGCATCGTCAGCGCCAAGGCGGCGCTCGGCGGCAATCCGGACATCGAGACCGACAAGCATCCGACCGTGATGGCGGCCTTGGCCACGCGCGACAAGGCCGCCTACGATCTGGCGCAGACGACGGTGAAGGCGCCGGCCGACGGCGTCATCTACCAGGCCGCGTCCTTCAAGGTCGGCCAGTATGTCTCCGTCGGCACGCCGCTGTTCGCGCTGGTCGAGACCGGCGACACCTGGATCGACGCCAATTTCAAGGAAACCCAGCTCACCAACATGAAGCCGGGCCAGAAGGCCGAGATCGTCGTCGACACCTATCCGGGCCGCACCTTCGAGGCGATCGTCAAGGCGATCGGCGCCGGCACGGGCGCGGAGTTTTCGCTGCTGCCCGCGCAAAATGCCACCGGCAACTGGGTCAAGGTCACGCAGCGCATTCCCGTGCGCCTGGAACTGACCGATCCCGATGCCAAAATGGCGCTGCGCACCGGCATGAGCGCCACCGTCACCGTCGACACCGGCGTGGCGCGCGGCCTACCGTCGATCTTCGGCCACGCCGCGGCAGGGGAGCACGCGCAGTAACGACAGCGAGGCCCGTCGCGACGCGGCGGGCATTGAGGGGATTGGTCTGATGGGAGGAGTGACAAGGATCAGCGAGGCAAGCCGCATCGCGGCTGGTCCGAAAGCCGAGGCCTCGTCGCGGACCCGTCGGTCCTCAGGTTTCCGGGCGGCAGCAATCCGCTCTGCCAGAGACTTTCAGTCGATGTAACCCCCACATCGATAATCGCGTCCCACCGCGATGAAGGTCTCTCAACGGAAGGCTTTGCCGCCCGGAAACCTAGAGCCGGATGATTTCAGGTCTGTTCGACCTGAAATCTGAATCCGCCTCTAAATCAAAGAGATAGAGCATGATGTCGTCCGAAAACCGCTTCACACTTTTCGGCATCATGCTCTAGTCTACACGTTTTTGTTACCTGCTGGAAGTTCAGCACCATGAGCACGCCCGAAGCCTTCAAGGAAGTGCCGCATCGCGGACTGATCACGGTCGCGCTGATGCTGGCGACGATCATGCAGGCGCTCGACACCACGATCGCCAATGTCGCGCTGCCGACCATGACAGGCGACCTCGGCGCGTCGCCCGACAACATCAACTGGGTGCTGACCTCCTATATCGTGGCCGCGGCGATCATGACGCCGGTTACCGGCTGGCTTGCCGACCGGCTTGGCCGCAAGGAGCTGTTCCTCGCCTCCGTTGTCGGCTTCACCATCTTCTCCATGCTCTGCGGCCTTGCCTGGAGTCTCGAGACGATGGTGCTCTTCCGGCTGCTGCAGGGCGTGTTCGGCGCGGCCATCGTGCCGCTGTCGCAGACCTTCCTGCTCGACATCAACCCGAAGGAGCGCCATGGCCAGGCGATGGCGATCTGGGGCGCCGGCATCATGCTTGGGCCGATCCTGGGGCCGACGCTCGGCGGCTGGCTGACGGAAAACTTCAACTGGCGCTGGGTGTTCTTCATCAACCTGCCGGTCGGCATCCTCGCCTTCCTCGGCATGGCCGCCTATCTGCCCGTCGTCGCCAAGCGCATGCGCGGCTTCGACTTCTTCGGCTTCGCCATGCTGTCGATCGGCGTCGGCGCACTGCAGCTTCTGCTCGACCGCGGCGGCGAGGTCGACTGGTTCAACTCGGCCGAGATCTGGATCGAGCTCGCTCTGTCGCTCACCGGCTTCTGGGTGTTCATCATCCACACGGTGACGTCAGAGCATCCCTTCATCGATCCAAAAATCTTCCTCGACCGCAATTTCGTGACCGGGCTGGGCTTCATCTTCATCATGGGCGTGCTGATCCTGGCTTCGATGTCGCTGTTGCCGCCGATGCTTGCCAATATCTTCGGCTACCCGACCGTGACCATCGGCGTCGTGCTGGGTCCGCGCGGCATCGGCACGATGATTTCGATGCTGGTCGTCGGCCGCATCATGCACAGGATCGATGCCAGGATCCTCGTCGCCATCGGCTTCCTGCTCACCGCGCAGTCGCTCTATACGATGGCGAGTTTCACGCCGCAGATGGACAATTGGCTGATCATCTCTTCGGGTGTCGTCCAGGGTCTCGGCATGGGCATGGTGTTCGTGCCGCTGTCGACGGTCGCCTTCGCCACGCTCGACGCGCGCTACCGCACCGACGCCACCTCGCTGTTCAGCCTGGTGCGCAATCTGGGCTCGTCCATCGGCGTATCGGTGGTCGCGGCGCTGATGGTGCGCAACACCCAGATCAACCACACCGAGCTTTCGGCCTTCATCAACCCGTACAACCCGAACCTGTGGGCCGCGTCTCCGGCGGCGGCCGCCGGCGATCCCGCAGCGCTTTCGCAGGTCGACCGTGCCGTGAATGTCCAGGCGATGATGATCTCCTACATCAACGACTTCAAAATCCTGATGGTGATGACGCTGGTCGCGATTCCATTCGTTATCCTGCTGCGCAAGCCGAAAGCGGCGCCGGCGGGTGGGACGCCCGCAGCCCATATGGACTAGGACCGCCACGCCGGCTGGTCCTAGATCACAGCCGGCAGACTGCACCATTCGGGCATTGAGCGGTTGGATGAGCGCGATGCAAAACCCGTCATTTCCCGTATTCGATCTCGGACGATTCGAGGCCGCGAGCGCCACGCAGAAAAAGGCGCTCGGCCGCGAGGTCGATCGCATCTGTCGCGGCACCGGCTTCCTGGCGGTCACGAACCACGGCGTTCCGCAGGCTGTGATCGACGCCGCATGGTCGAAGGCGAAGGCCTTCTTCGACCTGCCACCTGAGGAAAAGCAACGCTCGAAGGCGCCGTATAAGGGTTATCCGTATGGATATCTCGGCCCCGAACTCGAGGCATTGGCGAAATCCCGCAACGTCGACACACCGCCAGACTTGAAGGAGAGCTTCAACGGCGGGCCTCTCAGCGTCCCTCCGGGCATCGAGGACCCGGAGGCGCTGGCCTTCTGCTATGCCGAGACGATCTGGCCGGCCGAGCCCGCCGGCTTCGTCGAAGCCTGGAAAGCCTATTACGCGGCTCTGGAAGATCTGGCGCTGCGCATCATGCGGGTCTTCGCCACCGCGCTCGGCCTGCCGGAAACCTATTTCGATCCCTTCCTCGATGCGCCGATCAGCGCGCTGAGGGCGCTGAACTATCCCGAGC
The DNA here is from genome assembly GCF_006442775.1 of Mesorhizobium sp. B2-4-6. NCBI lineage: Bacteria > Pseudomonadati > Pseudomonadota > Alphaproteobacteria > Hyphomicrobiales > Phyllobacteriaceae > Mesorhizobium > Mesorhizobium sp. B2-4-6. Next base: position 32,233 of record NZ_VFVI01000014.1, on the reverse strand, counting down.
AGCATGTCGCGCCGCAGCCCGGCCAGGTCCGCGCCGGCGCCCATACCGACTATGGCAGCCTCACCATCCTGCTGCCGCAGCCAGGGTCGCGCGGACTTCAGATCGTCACGCCGGACGGCGAATGGGCGGAGGTGCCACCGATCCCCGGCGCCTTCGTCATCAACATCGGCGACCTGATGGCGCGCTGGACCAACGACCGCTGGGTGTCGACCGTGCATCGCGTCGTCAACCCGCCGGCGCAGCAGGGCGGCAAGGATCGCCGGCAGTCCATGGCCTTCTTCCACCAGCCGAACTGGAACGCCGAGATCACGGTTCTGGGCGCATGCCTGGCCGAGGGCGAGGCGCCGAAATACGGGCCGGTGCGCTCCGGTCCCTACCTGATGGGCAAGTTCAAGGCGACGACGAAGTGAAGTAATGCATGCCGCCCAAAAGTGCGTAGCGGTTTTGGGATAACGATATGCGCCAAACAAGAAGGCCGGCGGTTAGCGGCCCAGCACCAACGCCCAATAGCGCAGCGCCGGATCTCGGCCGTCGCGCACGTAAGCCAGCCCGAAACGGCTGAAGTCCGGATCGAGCATGTTGCGACGGTGGCCGGTCGAGTGCATCCAGATGTCGAACAATTTTTGCTGATCGAAGCGGCCTTCGGCGATGTTTTCGGCCGCAGCACCACGCACGCCATTGTCCTTCATGCGCGAGGCGAAATCCTTGCCCCAGCCGGTGGTGTGGCTCATGCGCTCGCGCGAGGCCATGTAACCGGCCTGCTGCAGCGCCGCCTGCTCGAGCTGCGTGTCAGGGGCCAGCGCCGGCAGCCCGGCCGAGGCGCGAAGACCGGCCAGTGTCGCCGTGGCGGACGAAGAGACGCCGGCGCCTTCGCCGGTCGGCACCGTGACGGTGCTGCAGGCGGCGATGCCGGCAAGCGCCGCTAGGCCGGCGGTTGCGAGCAACGTGCGGCGGTTGAGATCGGGGAAGGCTGTGATCGAGGTGTTCATCCGGCCTCTGATAAGGGCGATCGTGGCTTTTGCCGGGCAGCCGATGAAAATCGCGTGAAGCGGCGACTTTTCCCGGAAGATCGATTATGATGCGGTCGTTCTTGAAGTGGCAGCCACGGGCGGCCACCGCAGGCGGTGACCGACCCGCGTTGATCTGGCGCATGATTGCTTTGGCGAGAACCTTCCGGTTTTCGGGAGCTCGTGCACTGACAAACGGAGGACGGTTATGGCCGGTTTTCATGTCATGGCGGACGCGTACGGGATGCATGCGCAGCCCACGGTGCGCCATATCTCCACCTCGGACCTCTGGGATGCGCTGAAGCTCGGCGCCGAGGATTTCTGGGCCAAGCCCTCGCATTATGTGTTCCTGTGCCTGGTCTATCCGATCGTCGGCTTGATCCTGACGCAATGGACCTCGGGCTCGAACGCCATCCAACTCGTCTATCCGTTGATGTCGGGTTTCGCGCTGATCGGCCCGTTCGCGGCCATCGGCCTTTATGAGATCAGCCGCCGGCGCGAGCTCGGCATGAACACCCATTGGCGGCACGCGCTCGATGTCCGCCATTCGCCGGCGCTGCCGTCGATCGCGGTCATCGGCATCCTGCTCTTCGCGCTGTTCCTTTTGTGGCTGTTCACCGCGCAGTCGCTCTACACCAGCCTGTTCGGCGCCGAGCCGCCCGCCTCGGTCGGCGCCTTTGTGCGCGACGTGCTGACGACCGGCAAGGGCTGGACGCTGATCCTCGTCGGCAACGCCGTCGGTTTCGTTTTCGCCGTTGTCGTTTTGGCCACCACCGTCATTGCCTTTCCGCTGCTGCTTGACCGCGACGTCGGCGCCGTCTCGGCGATCGAAACCTCGGCCCGCGCGGTGATGGCAAATCCGCTGACGATGGCGCTCTGGGGCCTGACGGTCGCCGTGTTGCTGGTGGTCGGCTCGATCCCGCTGTTTGCCGGGCTTGCCGTTGTCATGCCGATCCTCGGCCACGCGACCTGGCATCTCTACCGCAAGGTGGTCGAGCCGGAGCAGATCCGGCCTGTGCGGCGGCCGATGTAAGTTCAGGTTGTGTTGAGATTCAGGTCAGGCCGGCCTCACCTGAATATCAATGCTACCTTATCTTTGCGCTTCGGTCGCCATCCTCAAGGCCAGCGCCGTCAGCACCGTGCCCATCATCCAGCGCTGCACGACCAGCCAGAACGGCCGTCCGGCGAGGAAGGTCGCGATTGAGCCGGCCGTTAGGGCGATGATGGCGTTGACGGTGAGGCTGATCGAAATCTGCGTCACGCCGAGCACCAGAAGCTGCGACAGGACATGGCCCTTGGCCGGATTGATGAACTGCGGCAGCAACGACAGATAGAGCACGGCTACTTTCGGATTGAGCAGGTTGGTCATCAGCCCCATGACGAAAAGCTTACGCGGCCTGTCTCTCGGCAACTCGCGGACCTGGAAGGGCGAGCGCCCGCCGGGCTTCAGCGCCTGCCAGGCGAGCCATAAGAGATAGAGCGCGCCGGCGAAGCGAAGCGCGTCGTAAGCGTAAGGCACGGCGAAGATGAGCGCGGTGATGCCGAAGGCCGCCGACACCACGTAGAACAGGAAGCCCAGCGCCACGCCGCCGAGCGAGATCAGCCCGGCTTTTGGCCCTTGCGACAGCGAGCGCGAGATCAGGTAGATCATGTTCGGCCCCGGCGTGAGCACCATGCCGAGGCAGATCAGCGCGAAAGTGAGGTGATTGGCGGCGTCGGGCATCGCAGTCTCCGGAAAGTGCCCGAGATGTGCGCCGCTTCGCGGGAACTCGCAAGGGGTTGGCGGTTGGTACCGTTGCGCCAGCGCGCCTTATCCGACCACGCGCAGGTTCGACAATTCGTTGGCGATTTCCTTGAAATTGTCGGAGAGCGTTGCGCCGGTGGCGTTCCAGAACAGCTTGGCCGGTTTGCTGGGGTCGGCCGGATCCTTGCGGAAGCGGGAATCGGAAGAGCAGGCCTTCAGTGCGGCCATCGCCTTCTGGTCGGTTGAACTGGTCGACGACATGTCTAGCGCCACCGTCATCACCATGATCTTGGCCGCCTTGGCGTTGTCGCACAGCTTCGCCATCTGCTCGTTCATCGCCGCGGTGTAGTTGCTCGACGAGTAGTTGAACTGGCCGATGGCGCTCGACGTGCCGCCGAACAGGCGGGTGACCGAGGTGCCGTTATAGCCGACGCCGGTATAGCCGTAGGCGGCATAGGTCGACTTGTTGCCGGCCGGGTCGGAATTGACCGTCGAATAGGTGTTCTCGCCGTCGGTGAGAACGATGACGACCTTGTCGTTGCCGCGCTCGGATTCCGGACGGCCTTCGGTAAAGGGTTCGGCGCTCGATACGGTGCGCCAGCCCCAGGCCGTGCCTTCGGGCACATTGGTGTTGCCGTTGGGTTGCATCAGGTCGATCGCCGCCTTGATGGCCGCAAGCCCGTCCGCATTGGTGACGTCGGTGAGCGGCGTGATCGGCGTGGTGGTGCAGCTGTAGTTCGGGCCGGCGCCCTTCGACAGCACCGGCGCATTGATCGGCCGGGGCATGAAATACTTGGCCATGTTCGACTGCCTGGCCTTGCCGGTGGTGCTCGACGGGTCGTCGTTCCACCAGCTGTTGGCCGCGCCATAGGTTACCGGCCTCGGCTCATCCGGGTCCTGCGTCACGTACCAGTGATTGCCGGGTTCGTCCGGAGCGAACATCGGCACGAACATCGTCGCGGGGTCTCCGACGCCAATACCGGTGTTGTTAGGGCCGCCGGATGCCGGTGTGTCGTCGGCATTGTAAGGATAAGGCCGGACCTCGACGCAGCCCTGCCAACTGGCGAACGGCCCGTAAGTGTCGACATAGTCATATTCGTCGTGGCTGTGCTTGCACGTGTGGTTGTCGCGATATTCGTCGCAGACGACGCGCTTGCTGCCAGCGATACGTTCGTGGCTGGTGACGACCTTCATGTCCCGATAGAGCTCGAAGCGGGTCAATATCTGGCCTTCCTCCGTGCCCCAGCCGGCACCCTTTTTATACCACATCCCGTTGGTTTTCTGGGCGTACTTGTCCGGCGCATTCAGCGTCGACCAGTCGAAATTCTCATTGGCGACCGGCGACAGCCCGTAGGTGTCCATCCACGCGGCGTTGTCGTTGTTCGGCCCGACATTGACGGACGCCGCGAAGGGCACGAGACTGAACTGGACCGGCTTGTCGATCTGCTTGATCTGCGATGCCTGCTGCGCCAGCGTGTCGACAAGCTGCTTGGCGGCCTGCTTGAGCAGGTCGATGCGCTTCTGTCCCGTGCCTGTGCCGGGCGTTGTCATGGAGCCCGAATTGTCGAGCACCATCGCCACTTCCAGCGTGTTCTTCAACCGCACCTGGGAGTCCATGTCGAGGTTGATCGACTTGTTCGCATCGACCGTGGATGCGCCGACGAGCAGCGAGGAGGACGGATAAAAATAAGGGTGGTAGTTCAGCGTCGCGCTCATGGTGAGCAGGCCGCCGCCGGCCTGGCTGGTGGGCAGCGTGATATTGAGCGAGATGTTGGCGGGATCGATGTTGTTCAGGTTGGCGTTGAAGAAGTCGACCGCGTAGGCTCTGATCTGATCGTCCGTGGCGCCTTCGGCAAGCCGCCGCGCCGCAGCGAAATTGGCGGCGTCGAGCGCGTTCAACACCATCTGCTTCTGGCGGTTGAGCTCGCTGAAGTCGACCGCCATCGCCACCGCCCCCATCAGCGGCACCATGGCGATTGCCGTCATGAGCGCATAGTTTCCGCGCCGGTCGCGGCAGAAGTGACGCCAGAATTCACGCATTTCAGGTAAGCGGCCCCCGCGCCGACGGATTTTCTGTCGGTCACACTTCCACAAAACGCTGAAGGACCGGTTTGGTAAACCACTCGATTGCTTAACGGCGACTTCACTTACCGCTAACCAAACCGGTTGCCATGGTATGGCCCCACGGTGAAAAACGCCCGCCTCGCGGCGGGCGTCGTCGATCGTCTGCCGTGCCGTTTAGCTGACGATACGCAGGTTCGACAGCTCGTTGCCGATGGCCTTGAAATCGTCCGACAGCGTGGCGCCGGTCGAGTTCCAGAACAGCTTCGCCGGCTTGGTCGGGTCGGTCGGATCCTTCCTGAAACGCGAGCCCGACGAGCAGGTCTTCAGGGCTGCCATCTGTGCCGCCTCGGCCGTGTTGCTGGAATCGAGGTCGAGCGCGATGGTCATGACGATGATATTGGCCGCCTTGGCGTTGTCGCACAGCGTGGCGAAATGCTCGCTCATCGCCTTGGTGTAGTTGGCGTTCGAATAATCGGTCTTGCTGACATTGGTGCTGGTGCCGAGGAATGGTCGGCCATAGGTGTAGGTGCTCCCGAACGGCTTGGTCTGGCTGCCATATGCAAGATAGCCCAGGGAGGAATAGATGGCCTTGTTGCCGGCAAGGTCGTTGCCGCCGCTGTTGTAGTTCGAGCCTGAATAGCTCTGCGCGATCACCGATGTCGGCGTGTAATAGGTATTAGCGCCGTCGGTGAGCACGATCAGCACCTTGTCGTTGCCTTTTTCCGTCTCCGCTCGGCCTTCGGTGAAGGGCGGGGTGCTGGAAAGCGTGCGCCAGCCCCAGGCCATGCCTTCCGGGACGTTGGTAGCACCGACATCGACCATGGCGTCGATCGCGTTCTTGACCGTGGTGGCGCCGGTCGAGGTCGAAACATCGGTCAGCGGCGTGATCGCGGTCGTGCTGCAACTGGTGTTGGGGCCGGCATTGATGCCATAGGCAGGGGTGACCTTGGTGCCGTAGTTGAAATATTTCGGCATGTATTTCTGGCGCGTCGGGTTGTCGGTGCTCGGCGTGACGTCGAGGTGCCAGTTGTTGTTTGCCGGCCGGGAGTTGCTGTCGGTATTGTCGGTTTCGTCAGGCGCGAACATCGGCACGAACAGTGTCGCCGGCGTCGAGGTCGAGGCGGCCGTATCCTGGATGTTATAAGGATAGGGACGGGACTCGACGCAGCCGCCCCAAGTCGCTATCGGGGCGTAGGTTATGTTGGACGTGCAAACGTTGTTCCAGTCTTTGGTGCACGCCGAAATCCGCTGCATCCATTTGTAAAGCGAGAAACGCGTCAGCGCCTTGTCTTTCTGGGAGACGTCCCAATCGGTGCCGCGCGCATACCAGATGCTGCCGACCTTCTCGACATATCTCTGTGGCCAGGGCGAATTTGCCTGGGTCATTGTCGTCCAGTCGAAATTTTCGTGCTGGATGGGCGAGATGCCGTCCTGGTCCATCCAGGTCGCACCGGCGTTCGCCGAGCCGATATTGACCGAGGCAGCGAACGGAACCAGGCTGAACTGAACCGGCTTGGAAACCTGCTTCATCAGCTGCGCCTGGCCGGCCAGCTGATCGACCAGCTGTTTGGCGGCACTCTTCAGGAGGTCGAACCGCACCTGGCTCGAGCCGTGGCCGAGCTCGGTCATCGAGCCCGAATTGTCGAGCACCAGCGAGACTTCCAACGTGTTCTTGAGGCGAATTTCGGACCTGGCCGAGAAGTTGAGGTCCGTTTGGCCCAGGGTTCCACCAAGCAACGCGACCGCGGCCGGCAGGAAATAAGGCTTGTATTTCAGGGCGGCCTCGAGCACCAGCGTGCCGCCGCCCGCATTGTTGTTCGGCAGGGTAACCGTCAGTGTCGTGTTCGCCGGAAGGACGTGCCTGAGATTGGCCTCGAAGAAGGTCTTGGCATAGGCCTTGGCGTCGCTATCGCTGGCGCCGCCGACGATCTGCTGTGCCGTCGCGATACCAGCGGCGTCCAGCGCGTTCAGCGTCTCCTGCCGTTCCCGCACCAGTTCGGCATAGTCGATGGCAACCGCGACGCCGCCCATCAGCGGTATCATCGTGATGGCCGTCATCAAGGCGTAGTTTCCTCGCCTGTCGTGAAAAAAATCGCGGATCATTGTGCTTACCCTCGCCAAGGATCCATGTTGGAGTACGACCATGGTCGCAGTTGGTATGGTACTATGGTCATAAATCGTTAAATTTCAGCTTTCGCGAAACTATCAAGAACGCGGCCCTCTTTGACTGCGCGTTAACCCTGTGCAACCGGCGGTCCGCCCATGGCGGATATCCGGTGCCCGTCCGCGCTTGACGGAAGGGCAGGTCGGGAAAGCTGGTGACAGGATGAGGCGCTTCGGCTATGCGGGGCCGACCGCGGCGGCCTTCAGCGCGACGCGGTTCATGATCGAAATCAGGGACACGGCATGGCGGATTCGCCTGACATCATCGCTTCGCTCGACGATCTGGCGGGGCGCTACGCCGCCATACTGTGCGACGTATGGGGCGTCGTGCACAACGGCGAATGGCATTTTCCGGCTGCTGCCGCCGCGCTTGCAAGGGCGCGCGCGGCGGATGTGCCAGTCGTGCTCATCACCAATTCGCCGCGTCGCAGCGCCGACGTCGTCGCCCAGATGAAGGTGATCGGCGTCCCTGACGATGCCTGCGACCGGGTCGTCACGTCCGGCGACGTGACCCGCGACCTGATCGCCGAAGGACCCAGGAAGATCTTTCACATCGGTCCCGAGCGCGATTTCACGCTCTATGACGGGCTCGACGTCGATCTGGTCGAGGAATTCGAGGCCTCGGGCATTGTCTGCACGGGCCTCTATGACGACGAGGTCGAGAAGCCCGCCGACTATGCCGAACTGCTGCGGCGGCTGCGTGCCCGCAATCTGCCGTTCATTTGCGCCAATCCGGATATCCTGGTGGAGCGCGGCGAGCGAACCATCTGGTGCGCCGGCGCGCTCGCGCGGGATTACGCGCAATTGGGCGGGCGCACGCTGATTGCCGGCAAGCCCTTCGCGCCGATCTACGATGTCGCCATGAAGGAGGTCGCCGGCCTTCTCGGCCACGCCGTCGAGCGCAGCGAGGTTCTCGCCATCGGCGACGGCATGATGACCGATGTCAAGGGCGCGGCAGACAACGGCTTCGACGTGCTCTATGTCTCCGGCGGCATCCACGCTCGTGACTATGGCGATCCGCTCCGCCCCGACCCCGCAAGGCTGGCTGGCTTCCTTGAAAAGCACGGCTACCGGACGGTCGCCGTCATTCCGCGTCTGCAATAGGTTGGTGGTCTGGCCATGGCGGACGCCTCGACATGAAGCAAGCTTTCGAACGTCTTTCTGCGGTCGCGCCGCTGCCCGCGCATTTGCGCGGCGGCGTCGTGGCGATCGGTAATTTCGACGGTGTCCACCGCGGCCACCAGTCCGTCCTGGAGCGCGCGCTGACCGAAGCCCGCCGCAACGGCGTGCCCGCTCTGGTGCTCACCTTCGAGCCGCATCCGCGCAAGGTGTTCCGGCCACAGGTGCCGCTCTTCGTGCTGACGCCGCCGCCGATGAAGGCACGGCTGCTTGCCGGGCTTGGCTTTGCCGCTTTGGTCGAGCAGCCGTTCACGCGCGATTTCGCTTCGCTGTCGCCCGAGGCTTTCGTGACCGACGTGCTGGAGAAGAACCTCGGCATCCGCCACGTCATCACCGGTTTCGACTTTCATTTCGGCAAGGACCGCCAGGGTGGCCCGGCCTTTCTGATGGCTGCCGGAGAACGGCATGGCTTCGGCGTGACGCTGGTCGACGCCTTCCGCGATGAAGGCGCTGAGGTTGTTTCGTCGAGCCGCATCCGGGGACTGCTCGCCGAGGGTAAGGTGGAGGAGGCCGCCGGCCTGCTCGGCTACCGTTTCACCGTCGAAGCAAAGGTGATCGGCGGCCAGCAGCTTGGTCGCACCCTCGGCTTCCCGACCGCCAATATGCGGCTTTCGCCGGAAGCGGCCTTGAAGGAAGGGATCTATGCCGTCCGCTTCCGTCGCGCCGACGGCACGCTCCATGATGGCGTCGCCAGCTTCGGCCGGCGTCCCACCGTCGACGACAATGGCGCGCCGCTGCTCGAAACCTACGTCTTCGATTTTTCCGGCGATCTCTACGGAGAGACCTGCGAGGTGTCATTCTTCGGCTTCCTGCGGCCGGAGCTCAAATTCGACGGCCTCGATGCGCTGGTGGCGCAGATGAAAAAGGACGAGGCCGAGGCGAGGGCGCTGCTGGCGGGCGTGCGCCCGCTCTCGCAACTGGACGCCGAGATCGCGTTCTAGTCTAGGGCGCCGCTACCGCTTCAGCGCCAGGCCGATGGCGATGAAGCTCCATCCCTGGAAGACCAGGTCGATCGCAAGGAAGATGCCAAGCACCCAAAGGCTGTTCACCGGCCAGCCCATGGCGATCATCAGGCCGAGCAGAATGGTGATGATGCCGGCCGCGAGCAGCCATCCCCAGCCTTGCTGCGGCCGGTGATTGAAGGCCACCCAGGACCGCAGAAGCCCCGAAGCGACCAGCGCGATGGCCAACAGCAGCGTCAGCACCGCCGAGGCGAGCAGCGGGTTGTCGAAGGCGAAGAAGCCGGCGACGGCGTAGAGCAGGCCGCTCAGCAGCCAGTAGAAGAAACGTCCCCAGGTCCTGACCCCGAAGGCGTGGATGATCTCGATGACGCCTGCCATCAGCATCAGCCAGCCGACGACGTAGACCGAGGCGACGGTGGCGATGAACAGATTGCCGAAGGCGATGCCGCCGAAGATCAGCAGCAGCACGCCGAGCGCCACGAACCATCCCCATTTGTCCCGCGTCTGGCCGATCGCGTCCTTCAGGGCGTCGCTTGGCAAAGTCATGGTCTCATCTCCCTCGAAATTCACCACCGGTCGTGCGGCGAAAGGAAGCTAAACCCAATGGCATTGTCCGTCCAGCAACACGGGCCGAACCCGCGGGCGGCCGGCTGTGCATGACTTTCCGCCGCGCTCGAGAATCGCGACGATTTGATAGCCACAGGGCGGGCGGCGCGAGTGCATGTGCTTTCCGTCAAGCGCCGGGGTGAGATCGCCCGCTGCATCGTCGACGAAACCCTGAGCCGATTCCGGAATACCGGGCGGCAAGCCGAGTATCCCGGCAACCATAAGGATGGCTATTGTTGCGACGGCCGGACTTCGTCCGGGAACGGTGCAAGCGTCGCCTCCAGTGTCTCACGGCCGGCCTGCTCCCAGCCTCGCGCCACGAATTCTGCGGCCTTCACTTCGTATGGAGCGCGGGCCGCGGGCGAGGTGATCCACTCCCGCATGGCGTTTTCCCATCCCTCGACGTCGCGCGGATCAAGGCAGAGTCCCGACGAGCCGACCACTTCGGCGATGGCTCCGCCCGTGGAGGCGATCAGCGCCTTCCCATAGGCCAGTGCCTCCACGGGCGGCAGCCCATATCCTTCATAAAGCGACGGATAAACGCAGAACGCACTGTTGCGGTAAAGGCGGGACAACGTTGCGTCATCGACGTTGTCGAGATGGACAAGGCTCTTGCCGTAGTCGGGATGGCCGTGAAGCTTCGCCAGGACCGCATCGACCATCCAGCCGCTGCGGCCGACGAAAACCAGCTTCATGCCGTTGCGCGCGACCGTTCCATCCAGGACGATGCGCCTCCAGACATCCATGAGCAGCGAATGGTTCTTGCGTGGCTCGATGGTGGAAACGAACAGGATATAGCGATCGGTCTCGATCCCGTCCGGCAGGCGGCCGTCCGCCGTCGATTCGCGGGCGCTGTCGCAGCCGAGGGGGACCTGCTTCAGTTCCGGCAGATGAACGCCGAGCTTGGCCGCATAGTCCTCGACATCGATGGTGACGCGCCTCGACGTCAGGATGAAGCGGTCTGCCAGCCCGACCGCCAGGTTCACGTAATCGGTGAATCTCTTGACGTCGTGCGGCTTGTACCATTCGGGAAACTGGATCGGAATGATGTCGTTCAAGAGCACGATCAGCTTTGCGCCGGCCAAGCGCGCCTCGCGAGAAATGACCTCGATATCGGTATGCGCCCAGTCGTTGTTCATCAACAGCAGATGGTCGCCGGGCGAAAGATCGTATTTGTCGCCGGCCACGGTCCTGAGCGGGACGATACGAGCGCGTGAACCGTCCTCGCGAGCGACCTGCCGTCGCTCGTTTTCCTTCATCAGCCGGTTTTCGATCCGCTCGAGGAAACGCAGAAAAGGGCTGCCGGGATGGCGCCGGCCGAACGCGCCGATTTCCGTTATCAGGATCCGGCGCGGTCTTATGATCGCCATCAGCAACCGCCGCGCCCAACTCGGCCAGCGATCGTAAAACCTTATCTTGATGCGGGCCGGGTCCGGGTAAAAGCTCATGTCGCACGAAATGTCGCCGGCGATGATTTCCGCAGCCATGCCAGGCGAAACCTGTCTAAGGGCTCGATCGATCGGGTCGAACACGGTGAACGCCACATCGGAAGCCTTGAATGCGGCCGCCGCCGCGGCGTAGTGGCGTTGCACGCGGACCAGGCCGACCGGAGGGCCGAGCCAACGCACCATGCTCGAGAGATCGACGACGAGACGCATCATTCGGGCCGCATCAGTTGAGCCGCGTTCTTGCGGGACGCGCGATCATCCTGCGCCAGGCCAGTCGAGGTCCCAGCGCGAGCGTCCTGAAGGAGGGCGCCCCGACAGCCGCGAGGAACAGCAGCTTTAGAGTGAGGGCCAGGGGTATGTCCGCGGTCCGCAACAGCAACTCGATGTCGCGTCTTTCCCGGCTGGAGATGCCGACCCCCGTGGCGGCGCGCGACGCCAGAAAGCTTGCGATGGCCTGCGCGGCTTGGCCGTTCGCGTCGAACGGCTCGGCGCGATGGCGACGCAGCAGCGCCGACTGCCTGGCCAAGGCCGCGGCCGCCCTTTGCTGATCTTCCTTCATGCGCGATACCTGCCCCGGATGCGATCTCAGCTTCACGAGCCGCGCATCCATGTTGGCCAGTTTTCCCGTTTCGGAAAGCCGCAGCCATAGATCGTAGTCTTCCGCATGGGTGAACGCGCGGCGGTAGCCTCCCGCGCGCCGGACGGCCTCGGTCCGGAACATCACTGTCGGATGAAGCATGGGATTGTATCTGGCAAGCGCGTCGCGCAACGGGTCGCCGCCGGCGGGGACGTCAAGCGGCCTCAACGGATTTCCGTCCCGGTCGATCTGCAACCCCGCCGTACCGAGCAGCTGCAGATCGGCATCAGCGTCGAAACACGCCACCTGCAGGCGCAACCTGCCGGGCAGCGAGACATCGTCGCAATCCATGCGCGCCGCAAGAGGAGCCCGCGCGAGCGAAAGCCCCATGTTCAGCGCATCGACGATCCCCTTGCCGTGGTTGGCGACAAGCCTGACGCGGCTATCGCGGTCGCTGATCGACATCGCGATCGCGGCGCTGTCGTCGCGAGATCCATCGTCGACGACGATGACTTCGATATCCGCCAGATCCTGGTCCAGGATGCTCTGCAGGGCCTCGCCGACATATTGCGCGCCGTCTCGCACCGGAATAATCACGCTCACTGTCGGCAATGGGACTTTCCTTGCGATAATCGGTCGTGACCGAATGGCCGTTGAATTGTCGAATGTCGGCGGCCTGGTTTCAAAAATTCCAATTCCAAAGTTTCGTCGGTCTGTCGACTGTCAATCTCTTTGTCCGGCCGATCCAAGCGCGATCTCAAGCGCGGGGGCGAGCAGTCGCAGGACCGCCTCGCGCTTTCTCGCCTTCAAGGAAAGGTCGCCGTCGAGGCCGACCTCATGAAGCCAGCTTCCCCGCCATTCGCAATAGGCCTGTCTGAGCTCAATTCCCGGCAAGGCGGCGAATGCGGTTATCGGCCGTTGCGGCACCGTGTTCGGGTCCACATCCCGATAGAGCACCTCCCAATTGGCGCCGCCGGTGTCGAGCCCGGCGAACCAGTCGAGTCCGAAGTCGAGAGGCTCGCGGCCGACGGCGTCAAATCGAAAGAAACAATAGCCGGCCCACAAATACCATCGCGCGCCTGCCCGGCGCAGATCGCCGTAAAACGCCGCGTCTTCGAGAGGTTCGAAGGGGTCGCATGGCTGCGTCGGGAAAAGGTCCTGGTCGAGGAATCCGAACGCGGCCGGTGCGCCAGGCTTCAGGATATTGTGCCACATCCAATTGAGCGCCGCGCCGTGGGACCGGCTCGGGCTCCTTACGGTCCATGGATTGGCCGGCAGCCTGACATAGGCGGCGCCGTGAGCCGCGCATACCTGCCTGTTCTTGCCCGCGCAAGCTTCGCCGACGCTGTTGTCGGCCACGATGTGGAGATCGTGGCGAACAAGTCCGCTCGTCAGCCGCAACTGCAGATCCAGGCATTGAGCGTCGCCGAAGGCAACGGTCAGCAGGACATGGCGACCCCGGGCGGCCGCGCGAATGCCCTGGATGTCGCCGTCCTTGGCCGGCTGACGCAGAAGCCTCCGGTCGATTTTCCGGTAGCGGGCAGTTTTGACGGCGTGCAGCAGCGGCTGCAGCCTCAGCCATTGCCGCCAGTCATATTCGCGCAGGGCCCTTGGCACGGCTGTGGCGGCTTTCAGTCGAACCCGGCTTCGCAGCCGCGATCGCCCCGCGGAATTTTCATGAGCGCGCTCCGGTTGGTTTTGGGGGGAGAGAGGTAGAACGCGACAGCATCCAAGTCTCTTGATAACCGTCTATATACAGCATATTCGTGTTTTCAACACGGCTAACATTTAGGCGCCCGGCCGTGTTTGTTTGATTGGGGAAGTCTGGGGCGCACCCGGAGTCTCTCTCCGTCGATCCGACTTGGGGGATAAGGCGGCGCTCCGGAAAATGCGATGAGAATCTGCTGCGCAATCTCTGCCCTCTTCATGAATGGAGGGCTGCAAAGGGATTGTCTCAACATCAGCGACCGACTGGTCCGGCGCGGCCATAGCGTGACGATCCTGACGACCCGCCAGGTCGGTCATGTCGAGAGCTCGGCTGCGATAAAAATCCAGCCGGCACGGGTTCTCTCGAATCCTGGCACCGAATATGCGCTGGGTAGGACCGTGCTGACGGCCAGGCGGGACTTCGACTGCGTGGTCGGTTTCAACAAGATGGCGGGCCTGGATATCTACTATGCCGGCGACCCGCCCTATTTTGCGTCGAAGCTCGGGTGGTGGCGGCCGTTTTCGCCCCGCTTCATGCGCCAGCAGAAGCTCGAATCGATGATCTTTGCCCCTGGCAACGCCGTGCAGATCATTGCGCTCAGCGAACACCAGGCAACGCTTTACCGCGACTTCTGGCGGACGGAGGAACCCCGCATTCATGTCGTCGGACCGACGCTCGATCCGAAGCGCCGCAGACCGGAACTGCTGAATGTCGACCGCAATGAAATCCGCGATCGTTTTGGGCTTCCGCGCGGAACGGTCATCGCCCTGACCATCGCCAACAGGTTGAAAGTGAAGGGTCTCGACCGGGCGATAAAAGCGCTTCAGCCGTTCCCGGAGATCCATTGGCTGGTCGCCGGCCTTCGAAAAAACAGCGAGGAGGAAACGCGGCTTCTCGGCCTGATTGCCAGATCCGGCATATCGGAAAGGGTCACTCTGCTGGGCATCCAGGAGGACATCCCGGCGATCGTGGTCGCGAGCGATTTCATGCTGCACCCGGCTCGCTTGGAAAATACGGGCACGGTTATTCTCGAGGCGCTCGCAAACGGCCTGCCGGTCATCGCATCGGACGCCTGCGGATATGCAAAATATGTCGGAGCCAGCGGGGCGGGACTGGTTGTGGCCAATCGCGACGACCCCGAAATCTGGCGGCAGGCAATCCTGAAAGCCGGCAACCCGGCGGTCCGGAACCAATGGCGTGAGGCGGCTCTTGCCTACGGCGCGTCGAACCCGCTTACCGGCGGACTGGAAGCAGCCTGCGATCTGATAGGGACGTTGCGCCGCAACCGGCGTGTCGGCTGAGACGTTTCCAGATTCGGATCAGGCCGGCATCTTGAATATCGACGCGACTTAGTTCGCCTGCCGGTTCCGATGTTACCGATTTTAAGTCAAATTTTACCGAACGCACGGCATGGCTTGAGCGCCGGCAGGTGGTGCTGCCGGCGCGTTTCGCGTAAGGGGTGACGATGCGTATTGTCGGGACGATTCCGCTGGCCGTCGCCATGGCCTTGCTCGGTGCACCTGTCGCCCAGGCGGGCGAGGGCAGTTGGATATCCGGCGACTGGTACCTGACGCTCGGCGCCACCGCGCTGGTCGCGCCGAATTTCGAAGGCGGCAAGAAATACATGCTCAGCGCCCAACCGATCATCTCGCTCGGCAAGGTCGGTCCGGAGGCGCGCTTCACCTCGCGCAACGACAACATCTCGCTGGCGCTGATCGATGACGGTTCCGTCCGCGCCGGCTTGACCGGCAAGTTCATATTCTCGCGCGACAGCAAGGACGAGCTCAAGGGCCTCGATCCCGTGCGCTGGGGCGGTGAGGCGGGCGGCTTCTTCGAATTCTATCCGCTGGATTGGCTAAGGGCGCGCGCCGAGCTCAGGCACGGCATCCGCTCCCATAACGGCTTCGTCGCGGACATCGCCGCGGACGCCTTCTATGACATCACGCCGACCGTGCGCATTTCCGGCGGTCCGCGCGTTTCGTTCGCGTCGTCCGACTATTTCGACGCCTATTACGGCGTCAACGCCAAGGAAGCTGTCGCTTCGGGCCTGAGCGAGTACCATCCGGGCGGCGGGCTGAAGTCGACGGGGCTGGGTGGCGCGATCACCTGGAAAGTGACCGAGCCGATGACGGCGAGCGTCTTTACCGAATATTCGCGCCTGATGGGGCCGGCGGCCGATTCCAGCCTCGTCAAGGAACGCGGCGACCGCAATCAGTGGACCTTCGGTGTCTCGACCACTTACCGCTTCAATTTCACCATGTAGGCCGTGAAAGCGGCTTCATGCCTTGAAATCCGCGCTTTATTCCTGCCGCGCCATCCGCTAAAAGCCACGCCATGACGAGCTTTTCGCGCCTTTTCGCGATCGCGATACGAATTACGGGCCCGGTGTTCCGGGCGGCCTGAGCGCCGCTGGAGCCGCCGGGAGTTTTCGCGCGCGCCCCTCGCGCTTTTTCAAGAAAATGCTGGTTCAACGCCCGGGCTTTCCGCCGCCGGGCAACGCAGATGGCAGATCAATGACCGACACCGTTGAAACGATCGACTATTCCAAAACGCTCTATTTGCCGCAGACGGACTTCCCGATGCGTGCCGGCCTGCCCGAGAAGGAGCCTGGCCTGGTCAAGCGCTGGCAGGACATGGACCTTTACAAGAAGCTGCGCGAGGAGGCCGCCGGCCGCGAGAAATTCGTGCTGCATGACGGGCCGCCCTACGCCAACGGCAACATCCATATCGGCCATGCGCTGAACAAGATCCTCAAGGACGTCATCAACCGCTCCTTCCAGATGCGCGGCTATGACGCCAATTACGTGCCGGGTTGGGACTGCCACGGCCTGCCGATCGAATGGAAGATCGAGGAGCAGTATCGCGCCAAGGGCAAGAACAAGGACGAGGTGCCGGTCAACGAGTTCCGCAGGGAATGCCGGGATTTCGCCCAGCACTGGATCAAGGTGCAGGGCGAGGAGTTCCAGCGTCTCGGCGTCATCGGCGATTTCGACAATCCCTATACGACCATGGCGTATCATGCCGAGTCGCGCATCGCCGGCGAACTGTTGAAATTCGCCTTGTCCGGCCAGCTCTACCGCGGCTCGAAGCCGGTGATGTGGAGCGTGGTCGAGCGGACCGCGCTCGCCGAGGCCGAGGTCGAGTATCAGGACTACGAGAGCGACACGGTCTGGGTGAAGTTCCCGGTTGCGAGCCTCGCCCAGCCGGTCGCCGGCGCCGCGCCGGCGCTGGACGAGGCAGCGCTCGACCTCGTCGAGGCGCATGTCGTCATCTGGACGACCACGCCCTGGACCATCCCCGGCAACCGCGCCGTGAGCTATTCGCCGCGCATCGCCTATGGCCTCTATGAGGTCACGGCGGCCGAGAACGCCTTCGGCCCGCAGCCCGGCGAGAAGCTGATCTTTGCTGACGCGCTGGCGCAGGAGTGCGCCGCCAAGGCCAAGGTCGCACTGAACCGGCTTCACAGCGTCTCGGCCGAACAGCTTGGGAAGCTTACGCTTTCTCATCCTTTCAAGGGCCTCGGCGGCGGCTACGAATTCCCTGTGCCGATGGTTGCGGGCGAGCATGTCACCGACGATGCCGGCACCGGCTTCGTGCACACCGCGCCCGGCCACGGCCGCGAGGACTTCGACGCCTGGATGGAGGCCGCGAGCGAGCTGCGGGCGCGCGGCGTCGATACCGCGATCCCCTTCACGGTCGACGATGCCGGCTTCTTCACCAAGGATGCGCCGGGCTTCGGTCCGGGGCGCGAGGGCGGCGCGGCGCGCGTCATCGACGACAACGGCAAGAACGGCAATGCCAATGAGGCCGTCATCGACGAACTGATCAAGCGCAACGCGCTCTTCGCGCGCGGCCGGCTGAAGCACAGCTATCCGCACTCCTGGCGCTCCAAGAAGCCGGTCATCTTCCGCAACACGCCGCAATGGTTCGTCTATATGGACAAGGACCTCGGCGACGGCACGACGTTGCGCAGCCGCGCGCTGAAGGCGATCGACGACACCCGTTTCGTTCCGGCGGCGGGCCAGAACCGCATCCGCGCCATGATCGAGGAGCGCCCCGACTGGGTGCTGTCGCGCCAGCGCGCCTGGGGCGTGCCGATCGCGGTCTTCGCCGACGAGGACGGCAATGTGCTGAAGGACGAGGCCGTCAACCAGCGCATCATGGACGCTTTCGAGAAGGAAGGCGCCGACGCCTGGTTCGCCGAGGGCGCGAAGGCGCGCTTCCTCGGCAATCACGACGCCTCGAAATGGCACCAGGTGATGGACATCCTCGACGTCTGGTTTGATTCCGGTTCGACGCATGTCTTCACGCTGGAAGACCGTCCGGATCTCAAATGGCCGGCCGACGTCTATCTCGAAGGCTCGGACCAGCATCGCGGCTGGTTCCATTCCTCGCTGCTCGAAAGTTGCGGCACCAGGGGCAGGGCGCCTTACGACACGGTCGTCACCCATGGCTTCACCATGGACGAGGAAGGCCGCAAGATGTCGAAGTCGCTCGGCAACACCGTCGTGCCGCAGGACGTCATCAAGCAATCCGGCGCCGACATCCTGCGGCTTTGGGTGGTCACGACCGATTATTGGGAAGACCAGCGGCTTGGCAAGAACGTGCTGCAGACCAACATCGACGCCTACCGCAAGCTCAGGAACACCATCCGCTGGATGCTGGGCACGCTCGCCCATGACGACGGCCGGGACGTACCGGTCGAGACGATGCCGGAACTGGAGCGGCTGATGCTGCACCGGTTGTCCGAGTTGGACGAAATGGTGCGCCAGGGCTACGACGCCTTCGAGTTCAAGCGCATCACCCGCACGCTGCTCGACTTCATGGTGGTGGAGCTTTCGGCCTTCTATTTCGACATCCGCAAGGACGCGCTTTACTGCGACGGGCCGTCGAGCCTGCGCCGCAGGGCGGCCGTGCAGGTGGTGCGCCACCTCTTCGAATGCCTGGTGAAGTGGCTGGCGCCGATGCTGCCCTTCACCACGGAAGAAGCCTGGCTCGACCGCCATCCGCAAGCCGTGTCGGTGCATCTCGGCCAGTTCCCCGCGATCCCGCAGGACTGGCGCAACGAGGCGCTGGCCGAGAAATGGCGCAAGGTGAGGCAGGTGCGCCGCGTCGTCACCGGCGCGCTGGAGATCGCGCGCGCCGAGAAGCTGATCGGCTCGTCGCTCGAGGCTGTGCCGGTGGTCACTATCGACGATGCCGCGCTGGAGGCGGCGATCGCCGATGTCGATATGGCCGAGATGGCGATCACCAGCGATCTCGTCGTCAGGCACGGCAAGGCCCCGGAAGGCGCCTTCACGCTCGACGACGTCAAGGGCGTGGCGGTGGTGGTGGAGAAAGCCGAGGATCGCGGTCTGGTCAAATGCGCGCGCTCCTGGCGCTACACCGCCGATGTCGGGCAGGATCCGGAATTTCCGGATGTCTCGGCCCGCGATGCCGCGGTGTTGCATGAGCTGAAGGCCCTTGGGCGGCTGTAGTCCTGTCGATAAGCCGGTGCACAAATGCCACGCCGGGCGGCCCGAAACCGCCCGCGCGTTGCCCTTAGCAAGTGGTTGAGGTAAACACGCGACACTCCGGCAGACAAATTGTCGCCGGATTTCCATCGCAAATGCGGGGAAGAAGGGGACCGTGCCCTTGGCCGGTGGCGACTGAAAGGCTGTTAGAGTGGGACTTTTTGGCATGACCGACAGAACGTTCGCGCGCGCCGCGCTGATGGCGCCGCTTGTGGTATCGGCCATCGCCCTGTCAGGCTGCGTGGGTTCGCCGACCTACGGAACCGATAAGACGGCAGCCGCGCAGCTCTTCGACGATGTCTCCGCGGCTGCCTCGATCACGCCGAAGCGCAAAGATCCGATCGATTACAAGCCGCGTCCTGATCTGGTGAAGCCCGCTCCCGGGCAGAAGGAAAGCCTGCCGCCGCCGCAGCAGAGCATCGCGACGGCGAGCGCCGACTGGCCCGAATCGCCGGAGGCGCGCCGCGCCCGCATCCGCGCCGATGCCACCGCGCACCAGAACGATCCGAATTACCAGCCGGAAGCCGTTGAGGATATCCAGACCAATCCCGAGGCGGTGAAGAAGGCATTGGCCGAATCGGGCTCCAGCCACCCGCCGGCCTGGTCGCCGGATGACAACTCAGCCGCCCGCCGTGCGCAGATTCAGCGCAGCCTTGCCGAACAGAAGCAGGGCGATCCGACCGTTCGCAAATATCTGAGCGAGCCGCCGCTTGCCTATCGCCAAGCTGCCGGCACCGCGCCGCAGAACGAGCTCGGCGAGGACGAATACAAGAAGGAGCGCCGCCTCAAGGCGCAGGCCGAAGGCAAGAAGGGCGGCTGGTTCGACTGGCTCGGCCTGTGAATAGTGAATAGTGAATAGTGAATAGTGAATAGTGAAATGCTGCCTCACTGCTCACTGCTCACTGCTCACTGCTCACTAACCACTACTCACTTCACCATTCACCGCCATTCCGTCTTTCGCGAAAGAAGTCCCTGAGGATGAGGGCGGCGTCGCTCTCGCCGATCCCCGGATAGACATCCGGCGTATGGTGGCAGATGGGTGAGGCGAAGAAGCGCACGCCATTGACCACCGCGCCGCCTTTCTCGTCGGCGGCGCCGAAATAGAGCCGCCGCAGCCGGGCGAAGGAGATCGCGCCGGCGCACATCGCGCAGGGCTCCAGCGTCACATAGAGATCATGGCCGGTGAGACGTTCGCTGGCCAGCTTCCGGCAGGCCTCGCGGATCGCCAGCATCTCGGCATGCGCGGTCGGGTCCGAGAGCTCGCGCGTGCGGTTGCCGGCTTTCGCGACCACCGTGCCGCCATTGGCGATCACAGCGCCGACCGGCACTTCGCCGCGGCTGGCGGCCGCCTCGGCCTCTTCAAGCGCCAGGGCCATGAAATCCGGTCGTTTCAAGCGGTTTCCATTCCGATTACTTCTCGCCAGCCGAGAGTGATCCTGTTATTTAGCGCGAGACCCTGAAAACCGGAATCGGTTTTTTGCTGCGCCGCTGGATGCGCAAAATCAAGATGACACTGCCTGCGTTGGGCGTCCGCAAGGGCGCGCGGCGCTGTAGCAGGTGAAGACGAGCAATGTAATGGACGACGACAAGAAATCTCCACGCGGGCCGCGCAAGGGCTACTCCAGACCGACGGGCGGGCGTGACGGAAAACCGGCCCACGGCGCCAAGAAGCCGTTCGCCAAGCGCGAGCGACCGATGGCTGCCGAAGGCGAGCGCCGCGATGTCGATGGCGGACGCCGCGACGTCAACGGCGGACGCCGCGACTTCAAGCGCAGTCACAAGCCACGCGAGACGGGCGAGGGCGCTGGGCGCGCCGAAAAGCCGTTCCGCAAAGGTCCGCGCCCCGAAGGCAAGCCCTTCGAGAAGCGCGAGGGCCGCAAGCCTTACACGCCGCGCGGCGACCGGCCGATGGCCGCGGCGGGTGAGCGCCCTGCGCGCGATTTCAAGCGCAGCTACAAGCCGCGTGAGATGGGGCCGCGTGAAATGGGTGAAGGCGGGGAGCGTGGCGACAGGCCGTTCCGCAAAGGTCCGCCGCGCGATGGCAAGCCTTTCGAGAAGCGTGAGGATCGCAGGCCTTACGCACCGCGTGGCGACCGACCGGCGGCTGCCGAAGGCGATCGGGGCGAACGACGTTTCGACCGCCCCAAGCGTGCATTCGACGACCGTCCCAAACGCGATTTCGCCGACCGGCCGAAGCGAGACTTCAGCGATCGTCCACGCGGAGCTGGCGGAAAACCGGAAGGCGGCTTCAAGCCACGGCCGCGTCCCTCGGAAGCCGCGCCCGAAAGCGGCGAGCGCATCGCCAAGCGGCTGGCGCGCGCTGGCATCGCCTCGCGCCGCGACGCCGAGGAACTGATCGCGGCCGGCCGCGTCAAGGTCAACGGCAAGGTGCTGGACTCGCCAGCCTTCAATGTCGGCGCCAACGACATCATCCATCTCGACGGCACCGAGATCCCGCCGATCGAGCGCACGCGCCTTTTCCTGTTCCACAAGCCGGCGGGCGTCGTCACCACCAACCGCGATCCGGAAGGCCGCAAGACCGTCTTTGACGTGCTGCCGTCCGACCTGCCGCGGCTGATGACGATCGGCCGGCTCGACATCAACACCGAGGGCCTGCTGCTTTTGACCAATGACGGCGGGCTGTCGCGCGTGCTCGAATTGCCGGCCACCGGCTGGCTGCGGCGCTATCGCGCGCGCGTCCACGGCAAGGTCGAGGAGAGCGCGCTCGCCGGCCTGCGCGAAGGCATCGCCGTCGACGGCGTCTTCTACGGCTCGATCGAAGCCTCGCTCGACCGCGAGCAGGGCACCAATGCGTGGCTGACCCTGGGCCTGCGCGAAGGCAAGAACCGCGAGGTGAAGAACATCCTCGGCGCGCTTGGCCTCGACGTGACGCGGCTGATCCGCATCTCCTACGGACCGTTCCAGCTCGAGGATCTCCCCGAGGGCCATGTGCTGGAGATCAAGGGCCGCGTGCTGCGCGAACAGCTCGGCGAACGGCTGATCGAGGAGTCCGGCGCCAATTTCGATGCCGAGATCCAAAAGCCGTTTTCCAACAAGCCGGTGCGCGGCGGCGGGCCTCGCCGCGAAGAGGCCGACCGACCGAAATTCACGCGCGACGGCGACCACCGGCCGATCGGCGAGGGCGGCCTGATCAAGGCGCGCAAGCGCCGCGAAGGCAGCCGCGACGAGGCGCTGAGCAAGCTCTCGACAAAGCCGGACAGGGCATTTGGGCCTGACAGGGCGTTCGGCGAGCGCGGCCCTAAATCCGACCGTGGCGTCTTCGGCGAAAAGCCGCGCGGTGGGTTCGGCGACAAGCCCCGTTTCGGCGGCAAGAAATCCGAGCGCGAGCAGCGGCCGATCGAACCGCCGGGCCAGCGCAAGGCCAATGTCTGGATGGCGCCGGGCGCTCGGCCGATCGGCAAGGGCAGGGCGGAAGCCGATGCTGCCAAGGCCGCCGAAGCGAAGGCGCGCAAGGCGTCCTACAAGCCGGGCGGCAAGGGCAAGCCGGGCGCGAAACCGTTCGGCAAGCCCCGCGGCGAGCGCCCCGAAGGCGATGGCGGCGACAGGCCGCGCGGTCCGAAGAGGGGCGGCAATGCGGATCGTCGGCGGTGAGTTCCGCGGGCGACCGCTGGCGACGCCGAAAAGCAATGCCATCCGCCCAACCACCGACCGCACCCGCGAGGCGGTGTTCAATGTGCTCGCGCATCGCTATGCCGAAAAGCTCGAGGGCGGCCGCGTGCTCGATCTTTTCGCCGGCACGGGCGCGCTCGGACTTGAGGCCCTGTCGCGCGGCGCCGCCTACTGCGTCTTCATCGAGGAATCGACGGAGGGGCGAGGTCTGATCCGCGAAAACGTCGAGGCCTATGGTCTCACCGGCCGCACCAAGATTTTTCGTCGCGACGCCGCTCATTTGGGTGAGGCCGGCACGCTCTCGCCCTTCGGCCTGATCTTCGCCGACCCGCCCTATGGCAAAGGGCTTGGCGAACGCGCGCTGCGCTCGGCCAAGGCCGGCGGCTGGCTGTTGCCCGGCGCGTTGTTCGTGGTCGAGGAGGCGGCCTCGGCGCCGTTCGAGGCAGGCCCGGGTTTTTCCGTGGTGGACGAGCGGGGCTATGGCGAAACGGTCATTCGCTTCATCGAGGTTGGTTAGCGCCGCCTCGAAAATGACTCACAATTCACTTTGCCTCGCCAACAACCTTGCCTATCGTCGCGCAACCGCGACCGGAGAACTTGATGAGACGAACAGGAATTGGGCTGCGCGCAGCGCTTCTGGCCGGCGCGCTGGCGCTTGCGGGGGCCGCTCCGGCCCGCGCGGCCGATGACGGCGAGGTCAAGGATTTCCTGCTCGACAACGGCATGGAAGTGGTCGTCATCCCGGATCACCGCGCCCCGATCGTCACCCACATGGTCTGGTACAAGATCGGCAGCGCCGACGAGCCTCCCGGCAAATCCGGCATCGCGCATTTCTTCGAGCACCTGATGTTCAAGGCCACGACCAACCACGCCGCCGGCGAGTTCGACCGCGCCGTGTCCGAGATCGGCGGCTCCAACAATGCCTTCACCTCCTACGACTACACCGCCTTCCACGAGACGGTGCCGCCTTCCGCCCTCGAACAGATGATGGGCTTCGAGGCCGATCGCATGCGCAACCTCATCCTGACCGACGATGTCATCAAGACCGAGCGCGACGTGATCCTGGAGGAGCGCCGTTCGCGCATCGACAGCAATCCGCAGGCGGTGCTCGACGAGGAGGTCGACGCGACGCTCTGGCAGAACCAGCCCTACCGCATTCCGGTGATCGGCTGGATGCAGGAGATGGAGCAGTTGAACCGTCCGGACGCGAAAGCCTTCTACGACGCCTACTACCGGCCGAACAACGCGGTGCTGGTGGTGGCCGGCGACGTCGATCCCGACGCGGTGAAGGCGATGGCCGGGCGCACCTACGGCAAGGTCGCCCGCGGCCCGGACCTGCGGCCGCGCATCCGCCCCGTGGAGCCGGAGCAGAACACGAAGCGCACAGTGACGCTTACCGACGCGCGCGTCTCGGTGCCGAGCTTTTCGACGCAATGGGTCGTGCCGTCCTATCACACGGCCAAGCCTGGCGAAGCCGAGGCGCTCGACCTGCTTGCCGAAATCCTCGGCGGCGACAACCGAAGCAGGTTGTACCAGCAGCTCGTCGTCAAGCAGGGTATCGCTTCCGAGACCGGCGCCTACTTCCAGGGCACCATGCTCGACGCCACCAACTTCACCGTCTATGGCGCCCCGCGCGGCGACGCCAGGCTTGCCGATGTCGAGGCGGCGGTCGATGCCGAAATCGCCCGCATCGTCAAGGACGGCGTGAGCAACGATGAGCTGGAGCGGGCCAAGACCCGCTATGTGCGCTCCATGATCTTTGCGCGCGACAAGCAGGACGACATGGCCAACATGTATGGCTCGACGCTTGCCACGGGCGGCAATGTCAAGGACGTCCAGGAATGGCCGGACCGCATCCGCAAGGTCACCGCCGATGAGGTCAAGGCGGCCGCCACCCGCTATCTGGTGCTCGATCGCTCCACCACGGGCTATCTCTTGCCGCAGCAGCAGGCGGGGAATTGATGATGAGCATGGTTCTTGGCCATACGATCGCTTCTCCTTCTCCGGCGAGCGAGGAAGGCAAGCTCTATCGCGCCGTCGCCACCCTTTGCTTCGCCCTGTTCTTCCTGCTTTTGCCGGTGCTTGCCGCCCGCGCCGAAATGAACATCCAGGAGGTGAAGTCGAAGAAGGGCGTCACCGCCTGGCTGGTGGAAGACCATTCGGTCCCGCTGGTTGCGATCCGTTTCGTCTTCGACGGCGGCACGGCGCAGGACCCCGCCGGCAAGGAAGGCCTGGTCAACCTGATGACCGGCCTGTTCGACGAGGGCGCCGGCGACCTCGACAGCGAGGCCTTCCAGTCGAAGCTCGACGATGCCGGCGCGGAGATGAGTTTTCAGGCGGCGCGCGATGGCACCTATGGCTCGATGCGCATGCTGTCCGACCAGAAGGACGAGGCTTTTGGCCTGCTGAAGCTGGCGGTGAACAGCCCGCGCTTCGATCAGGCGCCGATCGACCGCATCCGCGCCCAGACACTCTCCGGCATCCTCGCCAATGAGCGGGATCCCAATACGATCGCCCAGCAGCGCTGGCTGCGCGCGATCTATGGCCAGCATCCCTACGCGCGGCCGGACGAGGGCAACAAAGACAGTCTCGCCACCATCACTGCCGACGACCTCAAGGCCTTCCACAAGGCGAATTTCGCCCGCGGCGGGCTGCATGTGGCGGTGGTGGGCGATATCGACGCCGCCACGTTGAGCGGCAGGCTTGACGAGGTGTTCGGCGACCTGCCGGACAAGCAGGCGCTGGCGCCGGTTGCCGACGTCACGCCCAAACTCGGCCAGCAGCTCGAAGTGAATTACGATCTGCCGCAGACCTCCCTGCAGCTTGCCTGGCCGGGCGTGAAGCGGAGCGATCCCGATTTCTACGCCGCCGTGCTGATGAACGAGATTCTCGGCGGCTCGACTTTCACGTCGCGCTTGTATGAGCAGGTGCGCGAGAAACGCGGCCTTGCCTATAGCGTCAGCTCCGATCTCGTCGATCACCAGCACTCCAACGCGCTGCTCGTGACGACGGCGACGCGTTCCGACCGCGCCGCCGAAACGCTTTCGATCGTGCGCCAGGTGGTGAAGGACATGGCCGAGAACGGCCCCACCGAGGAGGAACTCGCGGCGATCAAGAAATACATGGTCGGCGCCTACGCCATCAGCAATCTGGATTCGTCCAGCTCCATCGCCGCGACGCTCGTGGAACTGCAGATCGATGATCTCGGCATCGATTATATCAAGCGGCGCGCGGCTCTCATCAACGCGGTGACGCTGGCCGACGCGAAGGCGGCGGCGAAGAAGCTCCTGTCGTCCGACCCCGCGGTGATGGTCATCGGGCCGCCGCTGGTTCAGGTGGCGGGAGGCCGCAAGGGATGAGCCCGACCTTCGGGGTGGCCTTCGGCGGCGGCGGCGCGCGCGGTCTCGCGCATATCCATATCATCGAGGCTCTCGACGAGATTGGCATCAAGCCGGTGGCGATTGCCGGCTCGTCGATCGGCGCCATCATGGGCGCCGGCATGGCGTCGGGGATGAAGGGTGCCGAGATTCACGATTATGCCCGATCGATCCTCGGCAGCCGGGCCGAAGTGGCGGCGCGCATGTGGCGCTCGCGGCCGGGCACGATCGCTGAGGCCATGCAGGGCGGCATCCGCGTCAGCCAATTCAACATCGAGCGCATTCTGAAGGCTTTCCTGCCCGAGGCGATCCCGCAGACGTTCGAGGCGCTGAAGGTGCCGCTCAAGGTTACCGCGACCGACTATTTCGGCCACAGCCTTGCGGTGTTCGCCGAAGGCGACCTGCATTCGGCGCTTGCCGCATCGGCGGCCATCCCGGCGGTCTTCCGCCCGGTGACGCGCGAGGGCCGCGTGCTGATCGATGGCGGTATCTACAACCCCGTGCCTTTCGACCTCATCGAGAAGGACGCCGACATCATTATCGCCGTCGATGTCGTCGGCGCGCCGAGCGAGGCCGAGCGCAGGCACCCGACCACCGTCGACCTGATGTATGGCGCCACCCAGCTGATGATGCAGTCGATCACCGCCAACAAGCTCAGGCAGCACCGGCCGGACATTCTGATCCGGCCGAACGTCTCGAAATACCGCGTCCTCGAATTCCTCAAGATCGAGACGCTGATGGCCGAGACGGTCGAGATCAAGGACGAATTGAAGCGCGCCGTCGAGAGGGCCGTGGAAGCGCATGGCGGCAGGCGGGGCAAGAACAAGGTGGTCTGAGCCCTTCCGATCACATCCCTTCAGGCGCATGCGGTGGCGACCGAGGTCCGACAACTGAAGTCCGATCGGTCAGCGCAATGGTCTTTGGTTAAGATGGACCTAAGAATAACGCGAAGTATTCTTTATGCTGACCGGCCCCGGTCCTGCATAAGTTTGCGGCTTGTCACAAACTCTTCATTGAATTTCCCGTTGACGCACGCTCCGGTAGAGTTAATAATCTCCTAATATAAGGTAGCGTAAATAATCTCCCGACCGGCAACAACGAGTTACAGCGCTACTGGGGTAGGGAGGACGTTGGGCGGCTTCTACAGTCGCCTTAGCCATCACCACTGCGTCACCGCCTTTCCGTGAGCCGACATTGGGCCGGCTGTTCATGGGCCGGCTTGTTCGGGGCGTGCCTGGTTGGGTGGCATTGTGACCTTGCTCCCTCAAAATTGGGCGCGAACGCTTTCGGCATGGGTAGCCAGCCGCCTTGCGCGGCCGATAGGCCTGCCGCAGCAGCAGCTGATGCGTTCGGGAATTTGAAAGGCGTGCCGTGGCTGTGGGGTTCAGTAACGCGTCGCTCAGGTTGATGGGCAAAACCTTTGGTTCGGCGCAGGCAAAGGTGAGGCTTGTCGGCCTGGCGCTCGTTGCGTGTGTCGCCGGATTTCTTCTCTTCTCCGGCCGCCATGCATCGATCGGCCCGATGTTCATCGCCGTGGCGATGGGCGCTTTCGGCTGCCTGGCCATGTTCCGCGCCCGCGGCGACGTGGCGCAAAGTGCCGTCGACGCCGCACAGCCTCGCATTGTGACACTCAGCAAGCCGTCGGTGAGACCAGCCGGCCGGCGGCCGGCCGGCTCCGTCCGCTCGGAGCTCTCCGCGGCGCTTGCCAACTGCCGGTCGGCCTTCCTTGCGGTCGGCTTGTTCAGCGGCATGCTCAATTTGCTGATGCTCGCAGGCTCGCTCTACATGCTCGAGGTCTATGACCGCGTGCTGCCGAGCCGCAGCCTGCCGACGCTCGTCGGCATTTCGATACTGCTCATCATCCTTTACTGCGGGCAGGGCTTTCTCGATTTCGTGCGCGCGCGGGTTCTGGTCAGGATCGGCGGCGCCCTCGACGAGGCTCTTGGTCACCGCGTGTACACATCGATGCTGAGATTGCCGCTGAAGGCCAAGCGCGAGGGCGACAGCCTGCAGCCGATGCGCGATCTCGACAGCGTGCGCGGCTTCCTGTCCGGCATGGGTCCAACGGCGCTGTTCGACCTGCCATGGATGCCGATCTATCTGATCATCATCTTCATGTTTCACTGGGTGCTCGGCGTGACGGCGCTGTTCGGGGCGGTCGTTCTGATCGTGCTGACCGTGCTTGCCGAGCGGTTGACGCGACAACCGGTATCAGCCGCCACCTTGAGCGGGAACCGGCGCGGCGGGCTTATCGCTGCCGGCACTCGCAATGCGGAAGTCGTTGCCGCCATGGGCATGGCTGGCGGGCTGGCGTCGCGCTGGGAAGGTGCCAACCTCGAATTCATTGCCGACCAGCGCAAGGTGAGCGACGTTGCCGGCAGCTTCGGCGCGGTATCGAAAGTGCTGCGCATGCTGCTGCAATCGTCCATGCTCGGCATCGGCGCCTGGCTGGTTATCGAGCAGGAGGCCACGGCAGGCGTCATCATCGCTGCTTCCATCCTCAGCGGCCGCGCGCTGGCGCCGGTCGATCTCGCGATCGCCAACTGGAAAGGTTTCGTGAGCGCGCGCCAGGGCTGGCAACGGTTGACCAGGGTGCTGGCGGCCATCCCTGCCGAGACCGAACCCATGCTGTTGCCGGCGCCCAGCGCCAATGTCGTGATGCAGAATGCCGCCATCGCGGCTCCAGGGTTGCAACGGCTGCTGGTCCAGGATGCCAGCTTCGCCATGGAAGCCGGTCACGGGTTGGGAATCATCGGCCCGAGCGGCTCGGGAAAGTCCACCCTGGTGCGGGCTCTCGTCGGGGCTTGGCAGCCCGTAAGCGGCCGCGTCAAGCTTGACGGCGCCGATCTCGACCAATGGTCGTCACAAGAGCGTGGCCGCCACATCGGCTACCTGCCGCAGGATGTGGAGCTGTTTGCCGGCACGGTCGCCGAAAACATCGCCCGCTTCGAGCCGGAAGCCGACCCGGACGCAATCATCGCCGCGGCCAAGGCCGCAGGCGCGCACGAGCTGATCGTGGGTTTCCGCCAGGGCTACGAGACCGAGATCGGCGAACATGGCGAAGCGCTTTCGGCCGGCCAGCGCCAGCGCATTGCGCTCGCCCGAGCGCTCTATCGCGATCCATTCCTCGTGGTGCTGGACGAGCCGAACTCCAACCTCGACATGGACGGCGAGCAGGCATTGATCCGCGCGATGCTCGGCGTTCGCGAGCGCGGCGGCGTGGTTGTCATCGTCGCCCATCGTCCGAACGTGCTGACCGCTGTCGATTTCGTCCTGGCGATGAACCAGGGGCGCATCCATGACTTCGGGCCGAAGGACGAGGTTTTCGCCAAGATGTTCCCGACGCTGCGGACGGTCCCGGTAGCCGGTCCAGCGCTGAGGGTGACCACGGAATCCGGCGCCCCGGCTCTCGCCAACGGAACCGAGGGAGGGAACTGACATGGCTGCGTCGGGCGCTTCGCATGCGTCGATCCGCTTCTACATAAGGCTTGGGCTCGGAGCCGTGCTGCTGCTTGGCGGAGGCGTCGGCGGCTGGGCTTCGGTCACCGAGATTGCCGGCGCGGTCATCGCCCCCGGCACGCTCGTCGTCGATTCCCACGTCAAGAATGTGCAGCATGCGACCGGCGGCATCGTTGCCGAGATCGATGCCCGCGACGGCGACCGCGTCAAGGCCGGCGACCTTTTGCTGCGCCTCGACCGCACCGTGCCGGCCGCCAATCTCGCGGTGGTGAGCAAGGCGCTCGACCAACTCACGGCGCGCAAGGCCCGTCTCGATTCGGAGCGCCGCGGCAGCGGCGCCATCATCTTCCCCAATGAACTTCTGGGCCGCGTCGCCGACCCCGACGTCGCCGAGGCGGTGGCTGGCGAGAAGCAGCATTTCGAGACCCGGCGCATCTCCCGCGCCGGCCAGAAGAGCCAGCTCGGGGAACGCATCGCCCAGCTCGAGAACGAGATCGCCGGCGACGTCGCACAGGCGGAGGCCAACAGCAAAGAGATCGAACTGGAGCAAAAGGAACTCGCGTCCGTGCGCGCGCTTTGGGCCAAGAAGCTCATCTCCATCGACCGGCTGACCCAGACCGAGCGCGAGGCCACGCGACTCGACGGCGAACGCGGCCAGCTCGTTGCCGCCCGGGCGCAGGCCGAGGGGAAGATCGCCGAGATCAAGCTGCAGATCATCCAGATCGATCTCGACCTGAGCACCGAAGTGAACAAGGACCTGCGCGACGTCGACGGCCAGATGGGCGAGCTTCTGGAGCGCAAGGTCGCCGCGGAGGACCAACTGAAGCGGGTCGACATCCGCGCGCCGCAGGACGGCGTCCTGCAGCAGTCGATCGCCTATACGATCGGCGGCGTGGTGAAACCAGGCGAGACGATCATGCAGGTCGTGCCGGACAATGACAGCCTTGCCGTGGAAGCCAGGATCGCGCCCAGCGACATCGACAAGCTGTGGGTCGGCCAGTCGGCCTCACTGCGCTTTTCGGCATTCAACACGCGCACCACGCCGCAGATCGACGGCGTGGTCGAGCGGACCTCGCCCGACATCACCACCGATCAGCGCACCGGCGCCAGCTACTATACCGTGCGCATCAAGGCGGTCGCCGCCCAGGTTGCACGCCTCGGCGAGGTCAAGCTGGTGCCCGGCATGCCGGTGGAATCCTTCATCAAGACCGAAGACCGTTCGGTGATGTCCTACCTGGTGAAGCCGTTGCAGGACCAGATCACACGCGCCTTCAGACAGTGAGCCCGCCTCCTGCGGGAAATGAAAATAGAAACGACGATAAGTAGCCGCACCCGACGGTGCCGCATTCAAAGTTAAGGGGAATGTCATGACCTCTAGCGATATCACCGACAATCTGACGACCGATCAACTCGCGACAACGGACACCACCACAACCGGAAGCACCGACCCTGTTCCGCCGCTTGCAATCTCGCTCGACCAGGCGGATGCGGACTACGCGCCCGGCGAGACGGTGGGGATTACTGCGACCGAAGTCGCTGATGGTGGCACGCTCACCTTCCAGGTCGCCCACCTCGGCGCCGGCGCCGACGGCATCCTCGGCACCGCGGACGATGTGCTCACCTACGATCTTACCGGCACCGGCACGCCCTGGACCGTCACTGACGGCGGCGCCAGCGATCTGGACGGCGTTGTCAACGGCTCGATCCAGACGTCGTGGTACGTCAATGGCGACGCGGCAAACCAGGCATTCATGCTGACGGCCACTAACGATTCAGGCAACACGGCCACGACAGTGTTCACGGATGCGCCGCCGACGACCTTTGCCTATCCTGACACCCACATCGACATAACCGCCGACAACACGATTGTCGACGCGGCTGGTGCTCGCTTTTCAAGCCGCGATACGGTGATTTTCAACCATCTGGTAAGTGGTTCTTCCGGCACCGGCAATTGGTCGGTGTTTGCCCAGATTCAGAATAAAGGCGCGGAGCAGGGCTTCAACAGCGCCGATGGCGTGTTGGATGAAAAGACGTCTAGCCAGCACAATATGGTCATTGCTTTGAACACTCTGGTCAAAGTCACCGCCGATGGCACGGTAGACCCGAACGGAGCGTATTACGCATTTCGTCTTGATATGCACCAGACGGGGGCGACTACATTCCTCTCGCTTGATCAGCTGAAGATCTACCAGTCGGCCAATGGCAGTCTTGGTGCGGGCAGCTTCGCGGCCGGCCCTGACACCGCGGGGACAGACCCCAACTTCCATTTCATTTCTGGCAACACCACTTTAGCTTACAATATGAATGCTGGGGGAGCCAACTCGGTCCTGATGGACGCCGAGTATGACAGCGGCAGCGGCGGCGGCGGCGACGTGATTGTTCTGGTGCCGACCGCCAATTTCAATCCTGCGAACGGCAACTTCCTGTATTTCTATACCGCCATGGGATTCCAGGGTGGTGACTGGTCTGGCTCCGGCACCTTTGAGGAATGGAGTGCGCTGAGCCAACCGGCGACCTTCTCGATCTCTGGCACGAAGTACGAGGACCTGACCGGCGACGGCAAGACCGGCGACGACGTTGCCTGGACGCACGATCCCGTGACGGTCTTCATCGACGAGGACAACAGCGGGACCTTGACCGCGGGCGACCTTTCGACGACGACGGGGGCCGGCGGCGCCTGGTCGATCGGCGGTCTGACGCTGGCCGATGTCGGCAAGAGCATCTACGAAGTGGTGCCCGACGGCTCCGAGCAGACCGGGACCCTGGTGCAGACGGTCGGCAACCCCGGCAGCGGCG
>NZ_VFVI01000013.1:0-163357 GCF_006442775.1 Mesorhizobium sp. B2-4-6 | reverse complement strand
GCGCCGTTGGCAGCGCCACCAAGCGAGCCGACCGTTCCGCCGAGCGAGCCACCGATGCCACCGGCACCACCGACTGCACCATTGAGGGCATTACCCAGGGCGCCGACGGCGCCACCGAGCGTACCGCCGGCACCGCCAGCACCGCCGACTGCTCCATTGAGGGCATTACCCAAGGCGCCGACTGCGCCACCGAGCGTACCGCCGGCACCGCCAGTTCCACCGATCGTGCCGTTCAGCGCTGTACCCAACGAGCCAACCGCGCCGTTCGCGGCACCGCCAAGCGAGCCGACCGTGCCACCGAGCGAGCCACCGATGCCACCGGCACCACCGACTGCTCCATTGAGCGCATTACCCAAGGCGCCGACTGCGCGACCGAGCGCGCCGCCGGCACCGCCGGCTCCACCGATCGCGCCGTTCACGGCATTCCCGAGAGAACCGACCGTTCCGCCGAGCGAGCCGCCGATGCCACCGGCACCACCGACCGCACCATTGAGGACATTACCCAAGGCGCCAACGGCGCCACCGAGCGTGCCGCCGGCACCGCCGGCTCCGCCGATCGCGCCGTTCACGGCGTTCCCGAGCGAGCCAACCGTGCCACCGAGCGAACCACCGATGCCGCCGGCACCTCCGACTGCTCCATTGAGCGCATTACCCAAGGCGCCGACGGCACCACCGAGCGTGCCGCCGGCACCGCCAGCTCCACCGATCGCACCATTCAGCGCGGTACCCAGCGAGCCAACCGCGCCATTGGCAGCGCCACCAAGCGAGCCGACCGTTCCGCCGAGCGAGCCACCGATGCCACCGGCACCACCGACTGCTCCATTGAGGGCATTACCCAGGGAACCAACGGCACTACCGAGCGTGCCGCCCGCACCACCGGCACCGCCGATCGCGCCATTCAGCGCGGTACCCAGCGAGCCAACCGCGCCGTTCGCGGCACCGCCAAGCGAGCCACCGATGCCACCGGCACCACCGACTGCTCCATTGAGCGCATTACCCAGGGCGCCAACAGCACCACCGAGCGTACCGCCTGCACCGCCGGCTCCGCCAACTGCTCCGTTCAGCGCAGTACCCAACGAGCCAACCGCGCCGTTGGCAGCGCCACCAAGCGAGCCGACCGTGCCACCAAGCGAACCACCGATGCCACCGGCACCACCGACTGCACCATTGAGGGCATTACCCAGGGCGCCAACAGCACCACCGAGCGTGCCGCCGGCACCACCGGCTCCGCCGACCGCACCGTTCACGGCGTTCCCGAGTGAGCCGACCGTTCCGCCGAGCGAGCCACCGATGCCGCCGGCACCATTGAGTGCATTACCCAAGGCGCCAACGGCGCCGCCGAGCGTACCGCCGGCACCGCCAGCTCCACCGACCGCACCATTGAGCGCATTACCCAGGGCGCCAACAGCACCACCGAGCGTACCACTGGCACCACCGGCTCCGCCGACCGCGCCGTTGACGGCATTGCCCAGGGCGCCGACGGCGCCACCGAGCGTACCGCCGGCACCGCCAGCTCCACCGATTGCACCGTTCACGGCGCTACCCAGGGCGCCGACTGCACCACCGAGCGTGCCTCCGGTACCACCGACACCACCGACCGCACCGTTCACAGCGCTGGCCAACGAGCCAACCGCGCCACTGAGCGTACCAGTTGCAGCGCCGATCGGGCCGTTCACGGCAGTATCCAGGGCGCCAACCGCGCCGCCCACCGTCGTAACTACGCCGGCCACTGACTTCCTGGCAGATTTGCTAACAGAGTCTGCGCTCTTAAGTGCTGATTTGCCAAGGCTGGCCACTGATTTGCGCGCAGACTTGCTGACGGCGCCAGCGGTCTTGCGGGCGGACTTTACAGTCTTGTGCACGGGTTTATGAACGTTGCGAACGACCTTGCCTACCTTGCCAACACCCTTCGCCACGCCGCTCACCGATTTACCGACCGCACTTACGCCGTGGTCGCCCACTGTGCTAACACCGCCAGCCGCTCTGCCAACTGCACCGCCAAGGCCACCCACGGCGCCACCGACCGCACCGCCGACGCCACCCACGGCGCCACCGACCGCACCGCCGACGCCACCTACGGCGCCACCGACCGCACCGCCGATGCCACCTACAGCGCCGCCGACTGCACCGCCAAGGCCACCTACTGCGCCGCCGACACCACCCACTGCGCCGCCAACCGCGCCACCGAGACCGCCTACTGCGCCGCCGACCGCATGACCGACGCCTCCGACTGCTCCGCCGACTGCACCACCAAGGCCACCCAACCCACCACCTGCCTGGGCTGTGATAGTTGTCAGCAACGCAATTGACGCCGTGGTGGAAAGGAGGAAATGAGAACGCTTGTAAGTCTTGGACATGGCACGCTCCTATTGGTTTTCTGCGCTGGTTTCTTGCAATGACAACTGCAAGGCCCCATCGAACGGCCTGGGGAACAGGCCGGTCGACGACGCCTCGGAAAACTGAGAGTCAGGCGAGCCTTCGCTGGGATAGCCCCACCCGATCTTGCTATGCTCGCCCTCCGGAGCGAGCTCGCTTTTCTCATGCCGTTCGACGTTGAAGAGATTCACGATCCCAATCTTGCCTGGGCGCGGATGGGCGATCGGACTCAGGCCGTCTTGTGAACCTCCGGCGGCATCGCGTCGCGAAAGGGTGCTCGATGCAACAAAACGCGTTGCGCCGCCCTCGTTAATTACTGCTGCTGAAGACAATGAAGACAATGAAGAAAGGATCTCGACTCCAGAGGAAGTGCTGGAAGTGATGCGATCGGTCATGTCCATTGCCTCCTGAACAAGATTTTGAGCAAGCGACTACGGTTCAGCATGGATCAAAGGCAGAGTGGAGATTCGCGCTCTCCAAAGTGCCGTAGATCAGCTTCTAAATCGGTTTTTACCGGCGGTATAAAACTAAAGTGCGATAAGACACATCGAGTAGCAGGCTAAACTATATCCATAAGCTCTGCGATTGCGGCCATATAACAAGCACTCATCTTGCGCGCATAACGCAGCGGACGTAATTGACAAATCTAGCGAATAATTATCCGAAACAGCCTAAGAGCATCGCTCAACATTATTGCGTTACCAGTGTATTAATTGGATAATTTGTTTAAAATTATACCCGTTTTATAATATAAGCTATTTTAAAAGTAATCACCGGCCGTCGCTGTTCCGTGCGGCATCGGAGACGATGCTGACCATCGCCCTTCGCGCTAGGGCCCCAAGAGGGGAAGTCTGTAAATGGCAGTGCCATTGCGCCCCACCGGGCAAGTATCATGGGGGGCATGGTGGCAATTCTGGCGAGTGACGGCGGTCCCGAAGGACCGTGGACGCCTCAGTCACGTGAACTTCGATCACGCGAATGCTCTCGCGGCGCCGGCCCGAAGCTGATCGCCTCCGTCTCTCGGCAAGTGTTCGATTCCGAAGGCCAATCTGTCCGCCAGATCTGCTCCGGACTGAACTCCCAGAGGGGACCGGGACTTCAAGCGCCTCTTCGTTTCAGCTCTGGCACCCTTGCGCTCTCACGCTCCAGCGCCGACGATTGACGCTCCGCTTCGAGTTCAACGCCAAAAATAGCCGTTTTCTGGTTCGCTGAATCCATTGAGCGTAAAAGTCATATCTTGATGATTCCATCGATGGCAATTTGCCGGTTTGGCAACATGGCAGGTTCGTGAGTGGCGCAGACACTTGAAGAGAAAGCGGAGCTGCCGTCCATCAGCAGCCAAATCCGGTTTGGCTACTTTGCATACGGCATGGTGGCGGCGGCAACAGCTCTGACGGCCGGGTCCACGATGGCGCAAGCGCACATCATTCAATCGGGGACGGGTGGATTTGGCAGCGGCTTCGAACATCCGCTGACCGGGCCTGATCATTTCCTGGCCATGTTTGCCGTAGGACTGTGGGGCGCCCAGATCGGTGGACGTTCGATCTGGACGCTGCCGGTTGCATTCCCGCTGATCATGGTCGTGGGCGGGATTGCCGGAATAGCAGGTGTCCCGCTGCCCGGTGTTGAGATTGGCATTGCGCTGTCGATCATCGCCCTGGGGCTGGCCATCGCTTGCGCATGGCGGCCGGCGGAATGGGTTGCGTTGCTTATGATTGCCGTGTTCGCCATCTGCCACGGACACGCCCACGGCGCGGAACTGCCGAATGCAGCCGACCCGGCCGACTATGCAATCGGCTTCGTCATCGCCACCGGCTTGATCCACCTGCTGGGTATCGGATTCGGACTTCTGCTGGGCAAGGCATTCGGCGGACGGTTGTCGCAGGGCCTGGGCGGATTGATCGCGGCGGGAGGCGTCTATTTCCTTGTCGCCTGAAACATATCCCAAGCGATCGGCGTGGCGATTCCTGTTTCGATGGTCAGGCCCTGTCGTGGCCATCGCTGGCGTTGCTATGATCGGCGTACTTGCGACCTCTTCGGAAAAGACGCAGACGTCGTGGTGGATCCTCAACAGCGCCCTTTCTCCTGAACGCGTCTTGCCGCTGGCCGGACTGGGTGTTGCAACCGCTCTGGTAAGCCTGAGGCTTGGAGTTCTCACACTCGTGGCATTGCTGCTGGGCGAGGTGGTCGGGACTCTGCTTTACGATCGATTCCTTGATGTGATGGCCGGCGTACGGGGAGCGACGACTCACGCTTTCCTTACCGCGCCATTTTCGATGCTGATAATCGGCATCGTTCTCGTCGTTTCCGGTCGTTTCCGAACTTGGACAATCCCTGCCGCAGCATGTCTCATCGGCGCGTTGTTGGCCGTTGTCACAAAGCTCACCGACCCTATGTTGAACGATCTCCGAATACCGCTCTCGGGGACGATCATCGCCGTTTGGATCGTTGTCGCCGTCGGCCTTATCGGGCGGATTTTCCCGCCTGCGTGGTACACGATCGGCACACGCATCCTGGGCAGTTGGCTGGTCGCGATCGGGCTCCTCCTTGGAGGAACGGCGATCGCCACCAAGCCTCCAACAACCATGCCCCAACCATCGGGGGCTGCTCCCGCCGATGGATTGCCCACTGGGAAATACCGCTACGAGCCTCCTATTCAGCAATTTACGCGTCCGCGCGATTCCTTGAAGCAGGGCGAACACAAGCTGATGCCGTGAACGGTATCCCGGCCAGAAAAACATCCTGGTCGCGTGGCTGCGGCAGGCCGGCTGCTCAGGTGTTCGACGCTTTCAGCCGTTCATCAGGGAGTCATTGCGCCGCCTTCAAGCGCCGGATAAGACCGGCGCCCAGATAGGCAGTGGCACCGAGCGATGTGATCCAGAAGCTCGTCGGCCAGTCTGTTTCGAACGCAAGCCACAAGCTGGTCCAGGCGATGGCGACCGCTAGCGCGATCGAGACAAGGATGCCCCGCAGCACACCGCGGGTCAGGCGCAGCGTCGTTGCCGCCGGGGCGACCATCAGCGCGAAGACGAGAAGTACGCCGACGATTTGGGTGGCTTCAGCCGTCGTCACGGCGACAATGATCATGAACAATGTCGAAACCAGATCGAGGTTCACGCCCTTGGCCTCCGCCAGCTCAGGCTGCAGGCTGGCGAAGAGCAAGGGTCTGGAAATGAAGGTCAAGCCGACCAGGATCGCCAGGGAAAGCACCGCAAGGATGACGACCGTCCGGAAACTGATGCCGAGCACGTTTCCAAACAGGACATTCGTCGCCTGGGACGCGAAAGCGGTGTAGAAATGCAGGAAAAGCAAGCCGAGACCGAGCGAAAGCGTCAGCACGATGCCGATCGCGACGTCGCGATGCGCTCTTTCGCCCAGAAGGCCGATGCCGATGCCGGCCAGCACGGTGAAGATAGTCAACCCGAAGAATGGCGACAGGCCGAGCAGGCCGGCGCCCGTTGCGCCGGGAAATCCGACATGAGCCAGCGCATGTCCTGCGAAGGTCTGGCCTCGCAGCACGAGGAAATATCCTACCGCCCCGGTCACGATGGCAACGACCGTGCATGCGGCGAAGGCGTTGCGCATGAATTCGTAGTCAAACATCGTGAACATGCGCGGCGCCCTCCAGTTCAACGTCGTCGGCCATCACGAAGATGCGTCCGCCTACCCGCACCACGTTGATGTGCGTTCCATAAAGCTTCGACAGGACGGGACCGTTGATGACCTCGTCGACGCTCCCGATCGCGGCGTTGCCGTTCCCGAGATAGAGGACGGCATCGACGGCGCGCAGCAAGGGGTTGATCTCGTGCGAGCAGAAAATGACGGCGATACCCAGCCGCTCGCCGACCTCATGGACGAGTTCGATAATGGTGCGCTGATGCGCGGCGTCCAGGCTGATCAGCGGCTCGTCGAGCAGCAGCAGCTTGGGGTCGCCGATCAGCGACTGGGCGATGAGGATTCGCTGCCGCTCGCCCCCCGACAGTTCCGCGAACGGCCTCCTGGCGATATCGGCCGCGCCGACCTCTTCAAGTGCTTTCCATGCCGCGTCCTTCTCGAGCGCTGACGCCGCCGGCCAGCGCCAACGATGGCCGCCCGCCGCCGTGACGATGAGATCGAAGCCGCTGATGCCGGCATGCGTCACGGTGCGGCGGGCCTGCGGCATATAGCCTATGGCGGGATTGCCGCGTGTCGGCGGCTGGCCAAGGACGGAAATCGTTCCGCTGGCCGGACGGAAAAGCCCCAGGACCGCGCGCAGCATCGTTGTCTTGCCCGCTCCGTTGGCGCCAAGCAGCCCCACGAACGCACCCTGTGGAATGGAAAAGGAGACGTCGGTAAGAACCCGGCGTCCCCCATAGGTCAATGTGACCCTGTCGAAGGCGATGACATTCATTGTGTGCGGGCGGCCAGGGCCTTCTGCACGTCGCTGATCTGGCCGCCGAACCACGACTGGATCGTCTTGCCGGCGGGTTCCGTCTCGGTTACGCCTATGACGGTGACCTTGTTCTGCTTGGCAATGTCGAGGAGGCGCGTCGTCGCTTCGTCCGTCACCTGCGAATTGTAGAAGAGGATCTTGGCCGATCCGTCCTTGAGGCTGTTCTCGAATGCCGCCACCTGCGTCGGGCTCGGCTCGGCATCGTTCATCACCGTGACCTGAAAATCGTAGTTCAGCATCTTGAGGCCGAGGGCATCGGCCATATAGCCGAACACCGGCTCCGTCGCGGTGACCTCGGTTCCGCCATAGGCCTTCTTGACGTCGTCGATCTGCTTGTTGATTGCATCCAACGACGACTGAAATTTCGCCAGGTTGGCCTGATAGTGCGCTGCATTGGCGGGGTCGAGCTTTGAAAGGTCGGCGGAGAGTTGCTTGGCGATCGCGGGCAGCGTCGCTGGATTGTACCACAAATGCGGGTTGTCGCCCGACTTCTTGCCGATCAGATCCGCGGCCACGATGGTCGTGCGCTGCGCGTTGGTGGAGGCTGATAGAAGCTTGTCCATCCACGGATCGTAATCCGCGCCGTTGTAGATGACGATCTTGGCGTCGGCGATCGTGCGCGCCGTCGAGGGGCTGGTCTCGAACAGATGCGGATCGTCATCGGGATTGGCAAGAATGCTGGTCACCGCGACGTGGCTGCCGCCGATCTGATGGGCGAGATCGCCATAGAAATTCTCGGCCGCGACGATGTTCACCTTATCTTCGGCGCGAGCACCGCCGCCTGCGAGCAGTGCCGCAGCGAGCAACAGCGCCGCCGTGAAAGGAAAGGAACGCATGTCTTTCTCCTTTTGCAGTCCGATTCAACCCGATTGACCACTGGGTAGGTTATGTTATTACGTTGGTCAATGAGAAAGCGATGTTATCACATAACAGAAATGTGATTTGATGCTCGATCCGCTCTCGGCCGGTCAGACCTTCAGCGGTCTGACGAAAAACCAGGCACTGGTCCTGGAGACTATAGCGAAGGCGCGCAAGCCGATCGGCGCTTACGAGATTTTGAGAAAACTGAAGCCTTACGGGATTAAATCACCCGTGCAGATATACCGGGCGGTCAACAGCCTTATTCAATGCGGCATCGTCCACAAGGTTGAGAGCATCAACGCGTTCGTCCGGTGCACCGATGTCCATCTCCATCGTGGGCAAACAACGATTCTCGCGATTTGCGATGGCTGTGGAACAGTTGTCGAGCACCACGACGGGACAGTCGATCGGCTGCTTGAGGCCTGGGCGAGGCAAGAAGCCCTGCAGGTCGAGGCTGTCGCCATCGAACTCAAGGTGCGCTGCGCCAGTTGCAGTGCCTCTAGCTCCGCTGACGAACATTAAAACCCAAAGTTAGGGCGGCAATAACGGGCAGTGCCAACGGCAGGGCAATCGGTGAGTTAAATTTTTTCAGGGCCCTGGCTCCACGACCCTTGCGTGATCGCCTATCTGATCGATCCAACTCTGTTCTCGGGGCGCCAGATTTCTGTTTCGGTTTGCACGGACCAGGGTCTGGACTATGGGCGCACCACCAACATCGCCGGAAGCACTTGTAGGAGCCTCGGCAAATTGTTTCATGATTGAGACGATCGATTCCGCCCGTTTTTCGATCTGCTTCTCGATCGAATCGTTGATCTGGATCGTACCCCGGCAACGAAAGTGGGCGCTCTTCCGCGATAAAGATACGCCACAGGCGTCCCATCCACATTAGATATCAAGACAGGTGAAAAAAATGAATGCCAAAATATATCTCGCCGGCCCCGATGTGTTCTCGGCAAAATCTTTCGAACTAGGGGAAAAAAAGAAAGAGATATGTTCCAAGTATGGGCTCGTTGGTCTTTATCCAACAGATGTCATCAAATATGACAGGCCGCTGTCGAGGTTTGAACAGGGTCTCTATGCCTATGACACCATGGAAACGGCCATGAACGAATGCGATGCCGCCATCGTCAACATGACCCCTTATCACGGGCCGAGCATGGATGCCGGATCGGCTTTCGAAATGGGATACATGCGCGCGCAGAACAAGCCGATTTTCGCATATTCAAACGATGGAAGACTTTTCGCTGAGCGCGTCGTTGGCTTTTGGGATGGCAAGATAACAATTCGCGACACCGGCGATCGCGAAGACCCTCAAGGCATGCAGGTTGAAGAGCACGATATGATCGACAATCTCATGATGGCCAGCGCCGTAGCGCGATCAACCGGGGTTCTCGTATCCGGTCACACCAATCCGACGGATATCTATACCGCGCTCGAATATTTCGAAAGGTGCGTCGAGCTCGCTGCCAACTGGTTCAGGCGAATCAAATAGCCTCTACTGAATCGGAGAACCCGTGTGGGACGATCCTTTAGACGATGAGCGTTGCATCGCCTGGGGAAGGTCCGCCGATCGGTCCACACAGGCCAACTGCATCAACGAGCTAAGCAAGGCGG
Organism: Mesorhizobium sp. B2-4-6; assembly: GCF_006442775.1. Classification (NCBI taxonomy): domain Bacteria; kingdom Pseudomonadati; phylum Pseudomonadota; class Alphaproteobacteria; order Hyphomicrobiales; family Phyllobacteriaceae; genus Mesorhizobium; species Mesorhizobium sp. B2-4-6. The sequence goes on along the minus strand of NZ_VFVI01000013.1, from coordinate 154,074 downwards.
TACGCGCGGTATCGACGCAGCCCCGCTTTCGTCAGCCATGCAAAATGCTCGGAGATCGTATAGGCGGTTCCTCCGGGATAGCGGTTCATCAATGTCAAATTGAGATAAACGCCGGCCGCGGGGCTCACCGATCGTCCTCGATGATCCCGCTTCCAGTGATGTAGATCACACCGCCCGGCCGCAGGCTTCTGCACGTATGCTCGATCGCCCGTTCCGGATCGTCCGGCGACAGAACCTGGATGAGCGCGCGCGTGAAGTCTCCGGCAGGCTCGGCTTGCTGGGAAAGGGGTGCGTGGCGCGCCGCCGGGGTTGCGATCATCATTGACGACCACAGACTCCAGAATTCTGCCAACCAACGGACGACAGCGGCCTTTCGACGTGAGGATCCAAAGTTCAACTCGAGCCGCCCTGCTATCTATCTACAGCGGGCGTGGCCGGCAGGGCTCGCCGACAGGACATTCGAGCGCGTCGCGGTCCCATTTGCCGAAATCGGCCGCCGCATCGTAAGTGCTCTGCAGAAACGACATGAGCATGGCTTCCGGGTTTCCCGCCTGACGTACCTCGTCGTAGGGCAAGAGGAATTCACCGAACGCCTTGGAGAAGAATGCTTGTTGCGGCTGGACCGCCGCGGAGGCGTAGCCTTCCGGAGAGGGATAGGCATAGGAATAGAAGGCTGCGTAGTCGATGAGGCCGCCGCCCGGCCAAAACCCGGCGCTGCTCACCTCATGCGAATAGGCTTCCCGGGTGATGGCATCGGGCAAGTGCGCAATGCCGCCCGGATGCAGCGGCGCCCGCTTGCCCGAAAAGCGTGTGACCGCCAGGTCGAAGCCGCCCCAGAAGAAATGCACGGGGCTGACTTTGCCCAGGAAACCGGTGCGAAATCGTGAAAAGACCTCGTGTGTGGAGAGCAGGATGCGCCAGAAGCGGTTGGCATAGTCGTGATCGTAGGAGGCGTGGACACGGTCTTGCTCGAACGCGATACCGTTGGCGATCTCGGACGGGCGGCCAAAGATCGGTGTCGTGAGCCCTAGCCCGTCGAGTGCGACCATCACTTCGTCATAGAACTCCGCCACTGTCTTTGGCGCGAGCATGATTTGCCGGATGTGACCATCGCTGGTCCTCAGCCACAGCAGATGGTCTATGAAATCGAAATCCATTTGGAGTGCTCGCCCACCCATGGGAATCGGCGAGGTCGTCAGGCCGCGAACCGTCACATAGAGAGGCACATGCCACGAATGGTTCAGCCACGGCTCGCGCATGAGGCGGATCTTGCCGACGATCTGGGTCCAAAGGTGGAGGGTTTCATATGTGTCCTTCCAGGCGGCGAAAGGGAGATCCGGCCAGCGTTCCGATTTCGTGGCAGACGACATGGGTTCTTTCCTGGGTTCGATGCGATTGATTGCAGGTTGCGACAGACGCGCACTATAGGGAGGGTGCCTGCATATTGGCCAGACCACCCGGGCTCGGAGCGATGGTCGATATTCGTGACCGACCAACATGCCACGACTCCCAGCCATTGACCCGGGTAGTCTTTCCACTGGACGAGCATGATGCATGCCGCTGGCGTCGGCTGCGATCATTTTTGTTGCCCGCGTGTGGAGTTCGGCATAGGCGAACTTGCCGGTGCGATCGATGGCCACGAACCGGTAGCGTTGCCTTCGGCGGTTTGCACCTCGGCAATGTCGATATGGAAGCAGCCGATCGGACAGGCCTTGAACTTCTTCTTGAGCTGCTTGTCGCCTTCGACCTCAGCCAGCCTCGAAATACCATGGCGCTGTGGGTCCAGTCGGCAGATCGGCGACCAAGTCCGACCCTTCCGCTTGGCAACGGCCTTCGGGTCCATCCCGTAGCGTTTGGACAGCTTCCTTGCCCTGCGGTACCGACCGCCTTGCTGAGGTAGGCTGAAGGGCTGCAAGTCCGAAATGTTCGTCATTTGTGCTTCGAAAAGTCGTATAAGAAGGCACAGGGCACCCTCAGCTGCCGTCATCGGGTGAGACAACGGTCTGGTCGGGTGGACCGTCCTGGCGGACTCTGGTCTTGCGCTGGCGTTTGGACGGCTTGGCCAGCGCCGCGCTTGTCGATGCGCCGCGCTTGGGTTTTCCCGCCGTCGGCGTTGGCTTGGGATGCCGCTGCTTGACGCGCGGCGGCGGTGATTTGCCCTGCTTGTCTTCGCCGCCCATGTAAAACGTGACATGGGGGAAAGGTATTTCGATGCCGCGCTCGTCGAAAATCTCCTTGATGATCTCATTGTAGGTGCGACCCAAGGCGAAATGCTTGCCGGGCTTGGTCTTGATGCGGGCCCGAACCAGAATGGCGGAGTCGGCGAACTCGGTTACGCCGTGCATCTCGAGGTCACCGATGATGTCGCCCGCGAATCCGGCCTCCTTCAGTCTGTCGAAGGCGTCGTGCATCGCCTGCTTCACCTCTGGTATGCTCGCCCCATAGTCCACGCCGATCGATGCGACGTGATAGCTGAAGCCCTTCATGAAATTTGTCACGGCCTCGACGGACGAGAACGGGATGAGGTGATAGGCGCCGTCGAGCGTGCGCAGCGACACGGAACGGATAGTCAGCCGTTCGACGGTGCCGGTAATCCCTCCTGCCGTTACAACATCGCCTTCGTTCATCGCGTTCTCGAACTGTATGAAGGCGCCGGTGATGATGTCTTGCACCAGCTTTTGCGCTCCGAAGCCGACAGCAAGGCCGACAACGCCGGCGCCGGCAAGCAGTGGCCCGATGTTCACGCCAAACTCGGACAGGACCAGCATGACAATGAGGACGCCCAGCGCAACCACAAAGGCGTTGCGGAACAGGGAGAGAAGCGTCCGTTCGCGTGGGGAGGGGACATGGCCGTAATTCGGATTGAGGCGATACTCAACCCACGACTGGACGGCGAGATAGATCAGGCCGCCGGCCAGCAGTATCAGCATCGCGGAAACGATTGAAACGGCGAAGCGCTGGCCGACTTCGCTCGACAGCCACCCGACAATGTTTGCCGCTCGCCAGAACTGGGCGATGACCAGCAACACAACCCCGGCGACCAGGACGCGAACGGCCCTGAGCACATTGGGAACAAAGGCATTGAGGCGCCGTTCGAGCAGCGGAAGCCGCCCGCTGACTTCGGCGGGCAGGCTTATCCCCGCCCCGGCGACCCGCGCGATAACGCCTGTCAGCAGCACGCCTATGGCCACCGCGACGATCGACTGGATAGTGGCCGCGAGGACGAAGGGCAGGGCCATTCCAGGAGCCGCGAGCCACAGAACAAAGACAAGGACCAGGTATCCGATCACCATGACATGCCAAAATCTGGCGAGACCGGCCAGGAACCTGCCCAGAATGTCGGTTCGGCGGGTCTCGCTGCGGCGCAGCAGCCATCGCCGCACCGGATCGCGATTCTGCAGGATGACAATCAGAGCCAGCACCAGCGCCGCAAACATCACGACCACGCGGATCACTTGCGCGGCGTCTTCCGAAGCGTTGATCGCAACGATCGGCGCGAGGAAGAACATCGTGTAGCCGACCACGCCGACGAAGCGGCTCAGCCAGAAATACCAGTATGCTGCCGTTGTATCGTTCAATGTCCAGATTCGCAGCGCAGGCCACCTGGGGGCAAGCAGCGTGCGCGCAAGGACCTTGATGAACTCGATGACCAGGAAGGCGTTCAGGAACAGCGCCCGGTTCATCTCCGCCTGGCCTGCCTGGTCGATAACGAATGCAGACAGCGAAGACACCGAACCGATTGCCCAGGCCGCGAGCACTGTGAGTGCATCGGCCAGCGCGGACAACCCGATGAAGCCGAACCGCTCGAACCTGCCTCCACGTGTCGCGGCACTGGCGAATGCGCGCTGGAACCGGCCAAAGGCGAGCCTCAGCACGAGGTACACGGCGAAGGTGAGCACCACGACGAGGGCGCTGTTGCGTACAGCGCTCCAGAGACTCTGCACATCGATCGAGACGCCTCCGGAAAAGACACCGCCAATTCTCTCGACGAGGCCGGCGACTGTTTTGATCAGGCCCGAAGCGCTCTCTGCCGCGTCCCTTGTATACGCGGCGACCTCCTGTGCAATCGTCGTTTCAGGCGCGACCTCGGCGGCCGGCCGATGGTCGTCAGCGGCTGCGGCGCGCAGTCTGTCGATCAGGCGGTGCCGCGCCTGATCATTCTCCAGGATGCCGATGAGCGCTTCGACCTCCGCGCTCGGCTCGCCGGGCTTTGGACCTCCTTGTGCGGCCGGTTGGGCGAAGCCTGGTGCCCCGGAGAGAAGTAGAAACAACAAGAGAGAAATCAGAGTTCGCACGGCTAGCCCAAGCAAAAATCGACCGGTCGGGGCGCGCTGCCGCTGCCTCAAACAATAGGTAGCCACCTCTTCGCATTGGTATTAATGCAGGGCGAGCCCTGACGGGGGTGATACCTTCATTGAGTGTGGTGAACGCTCCGCTCCTTGGGACGCGCTCAGGCGCCATGTCGCGCCTAGTCCAATGTGGGGCAGCGGCGGTCCGTGCGATCGAACCGCACGCTTACACGTTCGCCATCACGCGAGCGGCCACGGACTTCGATGCTGCGGCGCCCTACATGGTCGATGCGGGCCCGCCGGACGCCCATCCTGTCGGCCTTGTCCAGCGCCCGTTCGGGTGTACATTCACGCCGTCCCGCCAAGCGATCACCACTGCCTTGACGGCGGTCACGGCAATCTTCGCGGCTCGGGTCGCAGTCATCGCGAAACCTGATTTTCGGGCGGCCGTTGTCAAGGTGGAGTTCAAGATCCTGGGCCGAAGCCCGGTCGATGGGCATGCTAGTCAGAGCCATGGCCAAAGCAAAAGCGGTCGATGTCAAGATTGCACGCATGTCTGCGACCTCCTGTCGTTCCTATGCTGCCCCTTAACCCCTACCCTACAGGCTATAACGTGCGGAATCTGCTCGGTTCTAATCAGTTTAGATTGCCAGACTGATACAATCGGTGAGATTGTAAGGAGAGCTTTCGGGTTTTCCCATATGTTCCTAACGAAACTTCACACTTATCGGTGCATGTTAACATTTGATGATGTTCCACTTTGTCGGGAATTTCGCAGGCACACCGGGATCAAGTGCATTTTGGCGCCACTAGCATCCATTGCAAAACTGAAAACCCCGATGATTATACATGATATTGACTATGGTTTTCCACCTTGAAGGCGCCACGCAGAAGCGTCCGCGACCAATTCTGACGCGGCTGGAAGCCCGATCGCGATCGGGCTTCCAGCCAACAGATTGATGCGATCGGTCAGTTAGGAATCTCTTGCGACGTTTTGCTGACCAGTCGTATGGCAAGCCTCCTTCGACATTCTCGGCGGGCCGCCAATTCGGCGGGCGAGACGAGGTTCGCATCGAGCTCGCCGTCGCGCCGGCTAGTCTTCGCCAGAAGGACCATGCCGGCTGCCAGGCGCTGCATGGTCCTTCGGGCAGGACACCACCGGCGGGACGCCCCGATCAGGCAAGCATGTCTACCGGAAGTGGGCGCGGTTTAGTGGCAGGAGAAGAAGAGCGCCGAGATCACGGCGCTCTTTGGATCAATCCCTCAGTAGATCGAACATCAGCTTGAAGAAGCGGTCGGAATCGACCTCGTTGGCGATCAGCGCGTTGTCCTTCAGACCACGCTCGCTCCAGAAGTCGGCGACGGTGGCGCCAAACATGTAGCTGCCGCTGAGATCGACGCCGATATGCGCCGGCCGCGTCCTGACGAGGGTCGGGTCGATCACCAGCGCCAGCGCCAGCGGATCGTGCATGGCGCCGCCGACGCCCATCGAGTTGCGGTGCAGCTTCTCGTAGAACAGCAGCCAGTCGTTGACCAGCTTGCCGAGCGGGGTGTCGATCTTGGCGAGCTCGGCATATTGCGGCTTCTCGACCAGAACCTGCATGGTGACGTCAAGGCCGACCATGGTGATCGGCACGCTGGAATCGAGCACGATCCGCAGCGCTTCCGGGTCGCAGAAAGCGTTGAATTCGGTCGGCGTGATGATCTCGCTCTTGCGGTAGAAGACGCCGCCCATCCAGATGAGTTGCTTGATCTTGGGCACGACCTGCGGATGCTTGAGCAGCAGCAGGCCGATGTTGCAGAGCGGGCCGGTGGCGACCACGACGGTCGGCTCGGCGCGCGACAGCAGCTTTTCCGCCAGGAAGTCCACCGCGTGCTGCTTGACCGGCTTGATGGTCGCCTGGGGCAGGTAGGGCGAGCCCTCCAGGCCGCTTGGGCCGTCGGCGGTCCCCAGCACCAGCGGGCGCGCCAAAGGCCGGTGGCAGCCGGCGGCCACCGGAACAGCGCCGGCGCCTATATATTCGAGGATGCGCAGCGCGTTGGCGGTGGTCTTTTCGATCTCGGCGTTGCCGCATGTGGTGGTGACGCCGAGCAATTCGACGGCCGGCGAGCGATGCGCCATAACGAGCGCAATGGCGTCGTCGTGGCCGGGGTCGCAATCGAAGAGGATAGGCGTAGGGGTCATGGTCTGGCTCGTCATGCGGTCCGCTCGTAGCGGGCAAGGGTATCTTTGAAGACCTTCAGGAAGCGGCGGCCGTCGAGGTCGGTGCCGATGCGGGTGGTCTTCGGCCCGCCGCCGGGCAGGATCTGGAAGCCGCGATAGGCGACCGTCTGCCCGCGCGCCACGCGGCCCTCGGTCAGCACGTCGACGAACAGCGGTTCGGTAAGCGTGGCGAGGCCGGGATCGAAGGCGAGCGCGACGGTGATGACGTCATCGAGCGGGAAGCCGACGAGCCCGAAGAACTCGCGCCAGATGTCGATATAGATCGGGAACACCTCGGCGATCATGTCGACGACAGGGTTGTTCTTGGCCACCGCCTGCATGCCTGCAATGTCGTCGCGCGTCATCATCGAGGTGGCGACGCGGTTGTCCTCGCAGATGTCGAGCGGCACGAGGATCTTGTCGACCTCGGCGTTCAGCACGATGCGCGAGGCCTCCGGATCGGCCCAGACATTGTACTCGGTGACTGGCGTCATGTTGCCGGGCGTCTGGAAGGTGCCGCCGAGCACCAGCAGCCGCTTCAGCGCACCCGCGAGCCGAGGCTCCTGCAGGAAGGCCATGGCGGCATTGGTGAGCGGGCCGGTTGTGACGAGCGTGACCTCGCCCGGATCGGCCATTACGGTGTCGATGATAAAGTCGACGGCATGGCCAGGCGTCGCTTGGCGCTTTGGCGTCGGGGCCGGCGGATTGAACTTCTTCAGCCGCTCGCCGAAGCGCGCGGTCAGCCGCTTCTCGAAATGCACGGGCGCTTCCATGTCGGCCTTGGCGTGGCCGACGATCGGCCGCCAGGCGCCGGCATGCACCGGGATGTCGTCGCGGCCGGCGAGCGTAAGCGTGTTGAGCACCACGTTCGTGACCTGCTCGATCGGCCCGGCAGCGCCGGTGACCGTGGTGACCGCCTCCAGCTTGACGTGCGGGCTGGCTGCGGCAAACAGCACGGCGAGGATGTCGTCGCCCGCTGAATCCACGTCGAGGATTATGCGTTCCATATGCGTGTTGCGTCCTTACCTTGGGAGGGTGTTGTCGTTTTCCGTCGGCCTGTTCTCGACCGAGAGCAGCCTCCTCATGCTGTCGAGCGTCTCGCGGATGATGCGTGGCCGACCGCGATAGGAGAGCGCGAACAGCGCCACCAGCGCGACCACGTAAGGCACGGTCAGGATGAGGTATGACGGGAAGCCGAAGGTCTGCAGCCTGAGCGAGAAGGCATCGGCGAAGCCGAACAGCAGGCAGCCGCCCAGCACCTTCAGCGGGTCGCCGTTGGAGAAGATCAGGATCGCCACGGCCATGAAGCCGCGCCCCGACGACATGTTCTCGGTGAACATGGTGATGTAGCCCAGCGACAGGTGCGCGCCGGCAAGGCCCGCGAGCAGGCCGCAGAGCAGCGAGGCGATGTAGCGCACCCGGGTGATGGAGATGCCCAGCGCCTCGGCCGCCTCGGGCTTTTCGCCGACGACGCGGATATAGAGGCCGAGCTTGGTGCGCTTGTAGAACAGCACCAGCAGCGGCACGGCGATGAAGGCGACGTAGACCATCGGCGTATAGCCCGAGATCAGCGGCGCCCATGACCCCAGCAGTTCGCGGGCCCATGGGATCTGCACCTTGGGCAGGCCGACGATGCCGTGGCCGACGATCGAGCCGCGGGTGCCGAAGATCGCCTTCATCAGCGAGATGGTCATGCCGCCGGCGAGGATGTTGAGCGCAAGGCCCACCACCACCTCGTTGGCGCGGAAGGTGACGACCAGAAGCGCGAAGATGAGGGCGAAGACGAGTGCCGCCGCCACGCCGCACAGCACGCCGACAACGGCCGAACCGGACCAGATGGAGCCGAGCACGGCGAAGAAGGCGCCGACCAGCATCTGGCCTTCGAGGCCGATGTTGAAGATGCCCGCCTTGGTGGTGAAAGAACCGCCGAGGCCGACCAGCAGGATCGGCGCGGTGGTCCTGAGCGTCGCGACCAGGAGCGCGACGTTGAGGAGCTTGTCTAGAACTTCCATCGACGCTCTCCCGCCGTGCTGTCGCCGCGGCGCTTCATCAGCACCTGCGCGGATACGCTGAGGATGATGAGGGCCTGGATGACCGTGATGATCTCGCGCGACGCCGTCGTCTCGACCTCGAGCAGCAGCGAGCCGCTGCGCAGCGCGCCGAAGAACAGCGCCGTGACGATAGTGCCGATGGGCGAGCCGTTGGCGAGGAGGGCCGCGATCAGGCCGTCGAAACCGAAGCCGGGCGCGAAGCCCTCCATGAAACGGTGATGCACGCCGAGCGTTTCGACACCGCCGGCGAGGCCACCGACCGCGCCCGAGGCAAGCAGGACGAGGAAGCCCTGCCGTTTGACGTCGACGCCGCCATATTCAGCGAATTTCGGCGCCGAGCCGACCATCGAGATCGAGTAGCCCTTGCTGGTGTAGCGGAAGAACCAGGCGAAGAAGAGCGCCAGCGCCAGCCCGATGATGAGGCCCCAGTTGAGGCGCGAGAACGAGAACAGCTCAGGCAGGTAGGCCGTGGGCAGGACAGGTGGCGTCTCCGACCAGCCGCCGGGCCGTTTGAACAGGAAGATGGTGAAGTAGGAGGTCAGCAGCACCGCGACATAGTTCGACAGGATGGTGGAGACCACCTCATTGGTGTTGTAGCGGGCGCGGAAGAAGGCCGGGATGGACACCCAGGCGGCGCCCGCGAGAGTCGCCACCAGCAGGCCCACCAGCATGTGGATGCCGGCCGGCAGCGGCAGGTCGAAGCCCACCCAGGCGGCGGCGAAACCGCCGAGGAAAAGCTGTCCCTCGATGCCGACGTTGAACATGCCGCCGCGAAGGCCGATGCAGGCGGCGACACCGCAGATCAGGATGGGCGTGGTCTGCAGAAGAGTGCCGGCGACCTTGGACTGGTCGCCGAAGGCGCCGCGCAGCAGCGTCATGAACACCTTCACAGGACTCTCATCCACCAGGATGATGATCACGGCGCCGATGGCGAGGGCGAAAAGGACGGCGAGAACCTGTCCGGAAACGGCACGCAACCGGTCACTCATGATGCCGCTCCGTCTGTCGCCGGCTCGGCTTCGACACCTGCCATCATCATGCCTATCCTTTCGCCGTCGGCTCCATCGCCCTCGACCTCGCCCATGATCCGGCCGTTGAACATGACCAGGATACGATCAGCGAGCGTAAGGAGCTCATCGAGCTGCACCGATATGACGAGAACGGCGCGGCCCGCGGCGCGCTGGCGCATGATCTCGTCGTGGATGGATTCCTGGGCGCCGATGTCGACGCCGCGCGTCGGCTGGTCGATGAGCAGGAAATCCGAATCGTTGGTGAATTCACGCGCCAGCACGACCTTCTGGATGTTGCCACCGGACAGCCGCTTGACGGTGTCCGCCGGGCCGCGCGCGCGGATGTCGAAGCGCTTGATCATGTCGACGGCATGGCTGGCCGCCGCCTTCCAGTCGAGGACGCCGTGACGCGACCATGGGGCCTTGGACTGGCGACCCATCAACAGGTTCGCCGATATCGATGCGCCGCCATCGACGCCGCGCGCCATGCGATCGCCCGGAACATGGGCGAGGCCCGTCTCGCGGATCCGCGCCGGCGACAGCGCGGTCAGGTCGCGGCCCCTCAGAAGGGCAGATCCATGGCTGGCGGGGCGCAGACCGGCGAGCACTTCGGCGAGCTCGGTCTGGCCGTTGCCGGCAACGCCGGCGATGCCGACGATCTCGCCGGCACGCACGATGAAGCTCGCGTCGCGCAGCGCCGGTAGCCGGCGGTCGTCGCGCGCCCACAAATTCTTGACGTCGAGCACCACCTCGCCGGCCCTCTTGTCGCGACGGCGCCGCTCGAAGCTGACGTCGCGCCCGACCATCATGCGCACCAGATCGGTCTTGGTAAGCTCGGCCGTCGGACGCGTCGCGACATGCTTGCCGTGGCGCAGCACGGTGACGGTGTCGGAAACCTCCATCACCTCCTCGAGGTGATGGGAGATGAAGATGACGGTCATGCCGCCGGCGACGAACCCGCGCAAAGTCTGGAATAGCTCACGGCTCTCCTGTGGCGTTAGCACCGCGGTCGGCTCGTCCAGGATGATGGTGCGCGCGCCGCGCGCCAGCACCTTGAGGATCTCGATGCGCTGCTCGATGCCGACCGACAGCAGTGAGACGCGCTCCGTCGGATCGACCCTCAGGCCGAAGCGCTCGGAAAGCTCGCGCGTCTTCTCGATCTGTGCGGCGTGGTCGATCAGCCCGTTGCGGCGGATTTCCATGCCGAGGAAGACATTGTCCGCCACGGAGAGGGAAGGGACCAGCTTGAAGTGCTGGTGCACCATGCCGAGCCCCGCGCCGATAGCGGCGGCCGGATCGGCCATGACCATGTCCCTGCCGTTGATGCGGATCGTGCCCTCGTCGGGCTGCAGCAGGCCGAACAGGACGTTCATCAGGGTGGTCTTGCCAGCGCCGTTCTCGCCGATGATGGCGTGGATCTCGCCACCGCGCACGGCAATGGAGACGTTGTCGTTGGCGACGAAGGCGTTGAAACGCTTCGTGATGCCAATCAGTTCGACGGCCGTCTCCACGGTAGCCGCCGGTGTGACTGATGCCGGGGAGAGTGACACGTCGGACACGGAAGCTTCACTGCTCCAAGGCAATTCCAGCAAAAGCGTGTAGCGGCTTTCCGTCTGGAAACAAAAGTCGATTGAGCCAGCGAACCGGCCCACGCGAAAAACGGATGCAAAGGAACCGGAGGCGGATCAGCCTCCGGCCACGCTCAAACCTTACTTGGCCTTGGCAATCTTGATCGAGCCCTTGACGATGCCCTTCTTGATCTCGTCGAGCTTGGACTTGATCTCCTCGGGGATATTCGGCGCTATGTCGTCGCAGACCTTCACCTCGACGCCGCCCGAAGCGAGATCGAAGGTGCGCGTGCCGGCGGTCAGCTTGTGGCCTTCGACTTCATCCTTGATCAGGCTGTAGACGGCGATGTCGCCGCGCTTGAGCATCGAGGCAAGCACGTTGCCAGGCGCCGAGGAGCACATATCGATGTCGACGCCGATCGAGTATTTGTCGGCCGCGGCGCTGGCCTGCATGACGCCTTCGCCCGTCGGGCCGGCGACGTTGTAGACAATATCGGCGCCTTCATTGTAGAGCGCCTGGGTCAGTTCGCTGCCCTTGGCCGGATCATCGAAGGTGCCGGCGAAGACGGGCTTCACGGTGACGTCGGGAGCGGCGTATTTCGCGCCCTGCTCATAGCCGCCGAGGAAGTTGCGGATGACCGGGATGTCGCGGCCGCCGACAAAACCGATGGCCTTGCCGTCGCCGATTTTGTCGAAGGCGCTGCCCTTGGCCTCGATCATGCCGGCGAGCGCGCCGGCGACGAAGGAGCCCTGCTCCTCGGCGAAGTTGGCGTAGATCATCTTGTCGCTGTCGAGCACGCCGTCAATGAAGACGAAGCGCTGGTTCGGATAGGCCGCGCTCGCCTTCTGCAGCGCGTCGACGAGTTCCCAGCCCATCACGAAGATCAGGTCGTACTTGCCGTCCTTCGCCAGGTTGGCGAACTGTTCCTCATAGTCGAGCGCGCGGTTGCCTGTGTCGACCAGCTTGAGGTCGATGCCGAAATCGGACTTGGCCTTGTTGAGGCCGTTGACGATGGAAACGCCGAAGCCTTGGGCGAAGTAGCCGGAGATGGCCGCCACGGACACCTTGGTTTCCGCGCAGGCAAGGCTGACCGAGGCCGCGAGCGCCGCGCCGGCGATAATGCACGTCGAAAGGATGTTTTTCATAGCAGTCCCCTGGTTGAAGGTCGCCCCAAGTGCCGTCCCCGCAAGGGGTACCGGAAAACTTGTTGGTGATCATATGACCTTATGAGTGGTCTAATGTCCTGTCAATCTGGTGCCATGCGATGTCCGACCCGGTTGTTTGCGAACCACGGACCGAGACGACTTGACAAAGCGGTCAGATCGATAATTGTTGATACTCTAACAATTTCGCGATGTGATAGCCGGGAGTAGCTGATGCCGAAGCCGATCGTCAGGAAGTTTGTAGTACAGGTCGAGGAGATTTTTCACGAAGGCGGACCTGCGCGGGACGAGCCGGTCAAGCGCGCCGCGGTGCTGGCGGTGATCGAGAATCCGTTCGCCGGGCGTTACGTGGAAGAGATTACCGATTTCATGGACGACCTCAAGCCGCTCGGGCTTGAGATGGCGGAGCGCTTGCTCAAGGCGCTCGGCTGCGATGCTTCGAAGATCGAAGGCTACGGCAAGGGGGCCATCGTCGGCAGCGGCGGCGAGCTCGAACACGGCGCGCTCTGGCACAACCCGGGCGGCTACGCGATGCGCGAATTGCTAGGCGGCGCCAAGGCCATCGTGCCCTCGACCAAGAAGGTGGGCGGCCCCGGCGCGCGCATCGATATTCCGGTCACGCATATCAATGCCTCCTACGTACGCAGCCATTTCGACGCTATCGAAGTCGGCATCAACGACGCTCCCCGCGCCAACGAGTTGCTGCTGGTGCTGGCCATGACGACCGGGCCGCGCGTGCATGCCCGCGCCGGTGGGCTGGAAGCCAAGGACATCAAGGGAGAGGACGGCCTGAGATGAGCGTCGAGATCCGTCGAATTGTAACCATCATCGAAGAAACGCGCGTGGAAGGTGGCAAGCCGGTCAATCCGCCGACGCGTCGCGCCGCGGCGGTCGCCGTCATTCGCAACCCGTTCGCCGGGCGCTATGTGGACGATCTGTCCGTGCTGAGCGACATCGGCGCCGAGCTTGGCGACATCCTGCCGAAGCGCGCCGTGGCGGCGCTCGGCATTCCCGGCGACCAGATCGAGAGCTTCGGCAAGGCCGCCGCCGTCGGCGCCGATGGCGAGCTGGAACACGCCGCCGCCATCCTGCATCCGAAGCTCGGCGCGCCGTTCCGTGACGTGCTCGGCACGGGCGCGGCGCTCATCCCCTCGTCGAAGAAGCGGGGCGGGCTCGGCGTGCCGCTGGACATCCCGCTAGGCCACAAGGATGCCGCCAAGGTGCGCAGCCATTTCGACGGCATGGAAGTGCGTGTGCCGGACGCGCCGCGCGACGACGAGATCGTCGTGGCGATCGCCGTCACAGATTCGGGCCGGCCGCATCCGCGCGTCGGCGGGCTGACCAAGGAACGGGTCGTCGGCAAAGACGGGCTGATCTGAACCGAACCGGCGCCGCCGGTGACTGGCGGCTCCCACCGGATCCCAATAGGACCAACCCAAAGGAAAGCGGCCCTCAAATCCCATTGAGGGCCGCTTTTCCTGCTTTGAGCAGAGCTTGCGGATCAGGCCGCGACGATCTCGGGCACGCGGATGGCAGGCGGCGTGTTCCGGCTGCGCGCGGTGCGCACTTCGCCATCGATCATGATCATGCCGATGCCAGGCAGGTTGCCGAGCGCCAGGCTTTCCAGAAAATCCTTGCCGATGCCACCGGCAGCCTGGTCCATGAAGACGAGGTCGGCGGCACGGCCCACCTCGATGACGCCGCGGTCGGTGAGGTTGCGCACGCGCGCTGTGTTGCCGGTGGCAAAGCAGAAGACCACCTCCGTGGGCAACCCGCCCAGCGACGCCAGGTGGCAGATGGTGCGCAGGATGCCGAGCGGCTGCACGCCCGAGCCGGCGGGACCGTCGGTGCCGAGGATGACGCGGTCGAGCTCGTTGCGCTCCTTGGCGATGCCGAGCACGAATAGGCCGGTGCGCAGGTTGCCGTTGTGGACGATCTCGAGTGCGCGGGCGCCTTCCTCACAGATACGGCGGATCTCGTCGTCGGGCAGGGCGGTGGGGCCTCCATTGATATGCGCCACGACGTCGGCATCCACCTCGAGCACCACCTCGGCGCCGATGCGGCCCGAACCGGGGATCGAAGGACCGCCCGTATGGGTCATCGAGGTCATGCCGTACTTGCGCGCCCAGGCGATCATCTGGCGGCCCGTCTGGCCGTCCTTCACGCCGCCGAGCCCGACCTCGCCGATCAGCGTCACGCCCGCCTCGGCGAGTTCGCGGAAGTCGTTCTCGGTCATGCCCGGCTCCAGCACCGGAGCGCCGGCAAGGATTTTCATGCCGCTGGGGCGGAAATTCGAGAAGCTGCGCTGCGCGGCGATGCCGAGCGCCTTGACGCCGACGATGTCGCGAGGGCGGCCGGGATAGTGCGCCTCGCCGGCCGAGATGATGGTGGTGACGCCGCCGTGGAGTGTCGAGTCTATCCAGCCGAGCTGGTTCTGGCGCGGGGTCCAGTCGCCGGCAACGGGATGGACGTGGTTGTCGATCAGGCCGGGGGTGACGACGCAGCCTTGCGCATCGATGATCTTCGTCGCCTCACTTGTCTCGACGCCGCCCTGCTTGCCGACCGCGGCGATGCGGCCGTCCACGACCACAATGGTGTCGGCGTCGAGGACCGGGCGAGCGATATCGCCGCTCAGCATCAGGCCGATATTGCGGATGACGGTCTTCCCGGCAGTGGTCATGGCTTGGGAGTCTGAGGACATCAGGCAGATTCCTTCTGTTCGGCGCGGACAAGGGAGGACATCCCGCCGCTGAAAGGTCCAGCGACGCCCGCTGTTTTGCTGCGTTCTGAGTTTGGGATCAGTAGGTCATTTGACCGCCGTGTCGCCTGTGTCGTCACGGCTGATGCGCTGGAGCAATTGCAACAGCGTGGCCTGCTCAGCCTTGGAGAGCGGCGCCAGAAGCTGCCGGCCCACTTCGACGCTGCGGTCCAGGCGATCGAGCGTGTAGCGCACGCCGTCGTCCGTCAGCGCGATGATGGCCAGCCGCTGGTCGGTCTTGGAAGCGTTGCGCTTGACGAGCCCCTGCTTCAGCAGCTTACGCACCACGAGACTGATGGTGGACGGATCCATCGCCGTCAGCCGCCCGAGATGGTTCTGGGACACCTCGCCGTGACGCAGCACGGTCGCCAGCGCCGCGAACTGGGTCGGGGACAGGTCCTCGCCGGCCATCTCCTGCTGGAAGCAGAGCGTCGCCCGCTGATGGGCGCGGCGCACGATGTGGGCCGGGTGCAGGTCGAGATCGTATCCGGTCGCGGCATAGCGGGCGAGCGCCTCCTCGCGGCTCAGCCGTTTGTCCTGCGCGGCCTTGCGCTTGGTCCGCTTCGTTTGTTCGATCACCGTCATTGGGATGCTTGAACTCCTGGCAAGCCTGTTGTCGCCGGCACCGGAGCGGTCATGCTGCGACGCTGGCGTTTTCCACGAAGACGCCTTCCCGCAAAGCCCTCACGACGCTTGCCGAGTCGCTGACCACGCCAAAATGGGTGGCGATGTCGTAAAGCGAGCTCTCCTGCTCGCGTGGGCCGGTGGCGGCGCAGCAGTCGCTCGGCACCACGACCTCGTAGCCGTTGAAGAAGGCGTCGTGAACGGTCGAACGCACGCAGATGTTGGTGACCACGCCGAAGACGATAATCTGGTCGACCTTGAGATCCTTCAGCGTCAGGTCGAGATCGGTCTGGAAGAAGGAGGAATAGCGACGCTTGATGACGTGGATCTCGTCGGCGCGCGCGCCGAGGTCGTCGATGATCTCGACGCCCCAGGTGCCTTCCACGCAGTGCGGCGTGCGTTTCAGCCATTCGCGATCCTGGCGCACATTGACTCGGTGGACGTCATGCACCCAGATGACCGGCACGCCGGACGCCCGTGCGGCCTCGATGACGGCAAGCTGTGGCCCGACCAGCGTCTCGTAGCCCGGCAGCACCATGGCGCCGCCCGGCTTGCAGAAATCGTTGATCATGTCGACCACGACGACCGCCGCGCGCCCGGAGTCGATGGCGACGCCAGCTTCCTGTCGATGCGATGAAAACGTATCCAAGGACATGGCAATTTCCCGGCAACCATTGATTGTTGGTGGTCATACAAAACCCTGCACGATCCGAAGTCAATCCTTCCGGATGCTTTGCCCCGGCATGATGAATGACGAGCGTGGGAAACACCGATCCAGGAATTCCAAAGGACCGAAGAGTTGGCGCGACGCCGGATTCGCCGACCGCGGCCACCGAAAAAGCCGTTGACAGCGGCGTGGTTTGGAGAGACCGATTGTTTGACCATCAACGATATTTGCGACATGACCCCGCCCGGTCATGAAAAGGAGCAGGACATGACTGTCATCGTCACGGGATCGAGCGGTTTGCTGGGGCACCACGTGGCGGAGGCTTTCGTGGCCGCCGGCCACGACGTGCTCGGCGTGGACCTTGCGCCGCCCCCGCGCGCCGGCTGGAGGCATGTCAGCGCCGACCTCACCGATCTCGGCCTTGTCCTGCAGATCGTCCGCGACGCCGAGGCCGTCGTTCATGTCGCGGCTATTCCGCGCCCGACCGGCAGGGCCGCCGCCGAAGTGTTCCGCACCAACATGGCGGCAGCCTACAATGTGGTCGAGGCGGCCGCGCTTTCGGGGGCCGCGCGCTTCATCTACGCCTCATCCTTTTCCGTACTCGGCTATCCCTTCGCGCAAAAGCTGACGCCACCCGCTTACCTGCCCATAGACCAGAACCATCCGATCGGCGCGCAGGACGCCTACGGCCTGTCGAAATGGCTGGGCGAGGAGATTGTTGAGGCGGCGGTGCGACGAGGCGCTTTTTCGGCGGTGAGCCTGCGCATGCCCTGGATCCAGACGCCGGAAAGCTTCTTTCACACCGTCGGACCACGCCGGCGCACGCAGGACGCCGGCTGGGACCTGTGGGGTTATCTCGACGCGCGCGACGCGGCCGACGCATTCCTCAAAGCCCTGGCCTGGCAAGGAGAGGAACATCTGCGCACCTTCATCAGTGCCGCCGACACCTATTCGGAAACGCTGACGGCCGATTTGCTGAAGAGCGCCTTCCCGTCCGTTCCAGTCAAGCAACCGCTCGAAGGCTACGCGTCCGTGATCGACAACAGCTATGCCCGCGAGACGCTGGGCTTCGAGCCGCGCCATTCGTGGCGCGCCTACAGCAGCAACTAGTTCTTTGGTTGTCGCAATTCCGGACGGAAGCCGCTTCCGTCTTTCCTGGAATTGCCTTGATAACACAGGAGAAAACACGATGACCCGTTTTATCGACAAGGCCGTGCTGCTGACCGGTGGTGGTGGCGCTATCGGCAGCGCCGCGGCTCGCCGTTTCGCCCAGGAGGGCGCCAAGCTCGCGATCGTGGACCTCGACGCCAAGCGCGCCGAGGACATCGCCTCGTCGATCGGCAACGGCGCCATTGCCATCACCGCCGACGTGTCCGACGAGGCGGCGGCCAGCGAGGCGGTAGCCAGGGTCGTAAAAGCCTTCGGCAGGCTGGACGCGGTGTTCAACAACGCCGGTATCTCGGGCAAGGTGGCCCCAGTCCACGAATTGCCCACCGAAGACTGGGACAACATCGTGCGCATCAACCTGCGTTCGATGTTCCTGGTGCTGAAGGCTTCGGTGAAGGCGATGATTGCCGGCGGCGTCGAAGGCTCGATCGTCAACATGGGTTCGTCGATGGCGGGATGGGACGTGCTTGCCGGCGGGGCTGGCTATGCCTCGACCAAGCACGGCGTGGTCGGCTTGACACGTGTCGCCGCGCTCGACGTGGCGCCGTATGGCATCCGCGTCAACGCCATCTGCCCGGGCGTCATCGAGACCACGCTGGGCGTTCCGGCCGCCGACAAGGCGCAATATCTGGCCGGCGTGCAGCGCTTTGCCGACCGCATTCCGCTCCGGCGCATCGGCCAGCCCGAGGACGTGGCGGCTGCGGTCGCCTTCCTCGCTTCCGACGACGCCCGCCATGTCACCGGGGTC
Source organism: Mesorhizobium sp. B2-4-6 (assembly GCF_006442775.1). Taxonomy (NCBI): domain Bacteria; kingdom Pseudomonadati; phylum Pseudomonadota; class Alphaproteobacteria; order Hyphomicrobiales; family Phyllobacteriaceae; genus Mesorhizobium; species Mesorhizobium sp. B2-4-6. The sequence goes on along the minus strand of NZ_VFVI01000013.1, from coordinate 135,825 downwards.
GACTGGCTGATCGACGGTGGACAGACCTTGCAAAGTTGGGCCAATGCGCCCGAGGCCGCCGCCTTCCCGGACCTGCGGCGCACGCGCTGAACCGCTCGGCCGGGCCGCCTTTGCGAGTTTGGCGGCAGACCTATTTCGCTCCGCCCTGGTGCAGTCTCCGGGGCGGCGCGAGCGCGAGCAGCTTGCCGAACAGCCCCTGTGGCAGCATCACGACCACGACGATGAACAACGCGCCGAGTGCGATCAGCCAGTACTGGTCGAGGCTTGCCGACATGGCGTTCTCCGTGCCGCGGACGGCGAGCGCGCCGAGGAACGCGCCCATCAGCACGGAACGCCCGCCGACGGCCACCCAGATCAATACTTCGGTAGAGAGGGCGAATCCGACCAACGGCGGCGAAACGAATCCGAACTGCGTGGTGAACAGGCCACCGGCGAGGCCGGCCATGGCCCCTGAGACGGTGAACACGAAGATTTTGTGCAGCCGCACGTCGTAGCCGAAATGCAGCGTGCGGCGCTCGTCGTTGCGAATGCCCGCGAGCACCGTGCCCAGCGGCGAGCGCCCGATCCACAACGACAACAAATAGGCGAGGAGCGCCGCGCCGCCAATGAAGAAATAGGTGGCGTTGGTGGATAGTGGATCGCCGTTTGGCCCCGACAGCGGCGGCACGCCGAACAGGCCATTGAAGCCGCCGATGAACTCCCAGCGTCGCGCCGCGATCTCACACACCACAGCGGCGCAGAGCGTGACGATGGCAAGATGCGCGCCCGACAGGGCGCGGCCCTGAAACAGTATCCAGCCGAGCACGGCAGCGACCAGCATGGGCAGCAGCAGGGCGAGCGCGATGCCCGTCCACTGGCTGTCGCCTAGCCAGGATAGCTTGCCCAGCGTCACCAGCGCCATTGAATAGGCGCCGACGCCGAAGAAGATGGCTTGTCCGAAGCACAATATGCCGGCCTGTCCCCAGATCAGCCCGAGGCTGAGCGCGAAGATGCCGTATGTGACATACTGCGTGAGCTGGCCGATATTCCAGTCGTCCAGCACGAGCGGGGCTAGCGCGAGTCCTGCCCAGGCGAGCATTGTGAGGCCAAGGCCAAGACGCGCGGGGCGGGTCATTTGCGGCCTCCGGTGATGCCGTTGGGCAAGAAACGGATAATGATCATGGCGAGCAGGAACACCAGGATTTGGGCGTCGGCCTGCGAAATGCCTGTGGAAAAGAGGGTGGTGGCGCCACCGATCACACCGGAGCCGATGAGGGCGCCGACCAGCGAGTTGACGCCGCCGACCAGCACCGAGAGGAAGGATGGAATGAGGAAGCCTACGCCCATCTGCGGGTCGACGCTCATGATCGGCGCCATGACCGCGCCGGCGAAACCGGCCAGCGCCGAGCCGACAGCGAAGGTGGCACGATCAATGCGCCGCGTGTTTATGCCCAGCGAGGCAGCCATCGCGCGGTTGGCGATGACGCCACGTATCTGCAGCCCAAGCTTTGTCCTGAAGAACAGATAGTAGGTGGCGAGCGCCAGCGCGGCCGAGAGCGCCATGATGAAGAGCCGGTAGGCGGGATAGTGGACGCCCAGCACATCCACGGCAGTGGGAAGCGGATTCGGAACGCTCTGGGCTCCCGGCCCGAACAGCACGACGACGCCTTGCTTGATCACCAGGGATAGGCCCCAGGTGGCAAGGATGGTGTCGATGAAGCGATGGTAGATGTGGCGTATGATCAACCATTCGACCAGCAGGCCGACGACGGCCAGCGCCGCGGGCGCCAGCAACAGGCCCAGCCAGAACGACCCCGTGGCATTGCTGACCGCGACGACGACGTAGGCGCCGATCAGGAAGAACTCGCCATGGGCCATGTTGATGACGTTCATCAAACCGAAGATGACGACGAGCCCCAGCGTCACCAGCAGCAGGGCAAGAGTAAAATTCGCGGTGTCGAGCAAAAGGGCGATTGTCGCTTCCATGGCAACCTCAGATTGACAGGTAGCGATGGACGAGTTCGGGCTTGTCGCGCAGTTCGCCGATACGGTCGGCGCGGTCGGCGATGACGCCGTTTTCCATGAACAGCGCGCGCCCTGCCAAGGCCTCGACGAAATCGAGATTCTGCTCGACCACCAGGATGGTCAGTCCGGTGGAGCGGGCGATGGTCCGCAAGGTGCGGCCGATCTCGTCGACGATGGAAGGCTGGATGCCCTCGGACGGCTCGTCGAGCAGCACCAGCTTGGGCTGGCCGACGAGGCAGCGCATGATGGCAAGCTGCTGCTGCTGGCCGCCCGACATGGTACCGGCCTTCTGCCTGCGCCGCTCACCAAGGATGGGGAAGAAATCGTATATGTCGCCCGGCAGCCGCTTGGGCAGGTGCCGCTTACCGAGCACGCCCATCAGCAGGTTCTCCTCGACGGTGAAATCCCTGAAGATCTCGCGTCCCTGCGGAACATAGCCGATGCCGGCGTTGGCTATGGCGTAGGATGGAGAACCACCGAGATCGCGGCCATCCAGGCGAAAGCTTCCGCCCTGTGTGGCAAGCTGACCAGCAAGCGTACGCATCAGCGTGGTCTTGCCCATGCCGTTGCGGCCGAGAAGGGCGACAACCTCGCCCTTGGCGATATCGAAGGTGACGCCCTTCAGCACGCTGCCGCCGGATGGATAGCCGGCAACGAGGTCTTCGACCGTAAGCATCAATGACGTTTCCCGAGATAGGACTCGATAACGCGCGGGTCGCGGCTGACCTCTTCATAGCGGCCCTCGGCGACGATCTTGCCGCGGACCATGACGATGATCGGGCATTCGAGCTGGCGCACGAAATTCATGTCGTGCTCGATGACCAGGATCGACTTGCCTTCCTCGTCGCGCAGGCGCCGGATCAGGCTTGCCACAGCGCTGGTCTCGGCGCCGGACATTCCGGCGGTCGGCTCGTCCAGCAAAATGAGCTCGGCGTCGCGGGCAACCAGCATGGCGATCTCCAGCCTCTGCTTCTCGCCGTGGGCGATCTCTGCGACCTTCTCGCCGGCCTTACCGGCCAGGCCGCAAAGGTCGAGGAGCCGGTCGCGGCGGGCGGCGTCGGGACGGTAGCCGAGCAGCGAAAGCGGACCGTAGCGGCCGGCTCCGGCGGCAAGCGGGATCTCGATGTTCTCGGCGACGCTGAGTTCGGGATAGACGCCCGGGACCTGGAACTTGCGTGCCACGCCGAGCCGCGAGATGCCATGCGGCGACAGGCCGACGACGTTGCGTCCGCCGAGCCTGACCTCGCCGCCATCGGGTGGGAATTCGCCGGTGACGACGTTGAAGAGCGTGGTCTTGCCGCAGCCGTTCGGCCCCAGGATGCACTGCATGGCGCCCTTGGGCAGCGTCAGGTTGAGCCCGTCGAGGACGACAAGCCCGCCAAAGCGCTTGGTGATGCCCGCAAGTTGCAGGATGGGGCCGTTCGGTTCGGTCACAGCGTCAGCCGCACTGGCTTGGCGCGACGATGCGGCCGAGATCCTTGAGCACCTTGAGCTGGCCATTGTCGACCTGGACGATCAGCACGTTGAGGTCGGCGTGACGGTCTGAGGCGCGCAGATCCACCTCGCCATTGCCGGACATCAGCGACTGCCCGACCATCGAGGCCAGGATCTTCTGCCTGTCGTCGGAGCCCGCCTTCTTAATGCCCTCGATGAAGAAACGGGTGAGCGTGTAATGCGCGTCGGTGGTGTTGGAGACCACCGAATTCGCGCCGTAGCGCGCATGGAAGCGCTCGACGAAGGCCTTGGCTTCCGGCTTGTCGAGATTGGCGATGAAGTTCGATGGCGCGACGATGCCGTTCGATTCCGCCTGCGAGAGGCCGGCGACGTAATTCTCGTTGAAGCCAAAGAAGATGATCTTGATCTTGCTCTGCAGTCCGGCGGCGGCGAACTGCTTGACAAAGGTGATGGCGTCGGCGCCAACGATGGTGATGACCACCACGTCGCTGCCCGAGCTCTCGACCTTGCGCAGCGTGGCGGCGTAGTCCTTGGCGCCCCAAGGGGTATACTCCTCACCGACGACCTTCGCCTTCGCCTTCTCGATCTCCTCACGGAAGGCCTTGTTCATCTTCTGCGGCCAGACATAGTCGCTGCCGATGAGGTAGAAGGCGTTACCCAGGTTCTCGACCGCATAGGGCACAAGCGGGTTCACCCAATGCGCCGGCAGCGCGCTGTAACAGGCGACGTAGGGACTGCACACGCCGCCTTCATAGTCGGTGGCGTACAACAGCGGCGTCTTGTAGCGCTCAATGGTCGGCAGCATGGCATCGCGGTTGGCGCTGGTGACAGGGCCGATGATGGCTGTGACCTTGTCTCTGCGGATCAGTTCGCTGGTGCGCTCGACCGCCGTCTTGGGATCGGTGCGGTCGTCCGCCTTGACGATCTCGAACATGCGACCGCTCAGCACGCCCCCTGCCTCGTTAGCCTCCAGCAGGGCCATTTCGGCGCCTTGGAAACCTTGCTGCCCAAGCACCTCAAGACCGCCAGAGAAGGGTTGCAGGATGCCCACCTTGATGGGATCGCCGGCAGCGCGCGCGACGTGGGGCATGGCGAGGCCGGCCAGAGCACCGGCAGCGCCGGTCAACAGCACTTTGCGGCGCGATATTTTCGAATTCGGATGCATGTCGTTTCCTCCCGATTCTGGATGCCACCCGCCAACCAGCCGGCGGCTATGTCTCCTGTCCGCGCCACAAGGTCCGCGACGCTTCGTGCCGGCTCCCCATTGGCCGGCAGTTTGTTTGTGTTCAAACGAGATTATGGGTGATCTAACAATCTGTCAATCGCGCGGGAACGATGGTCGAGCGCCAATGTGGCCAGATCTCATCGTGAGCGAATCGACTGATAAAGCGTCCGAGAAAGTTGACTGAGCGGCAGATAGGCAAGGCCAGCACCTTCGCCATCCTCCAACCGTTATCAAAAGCGGCGGTCCCGAAAGCGGTTCCAGGCATGTATCCGGTTGGCGACCTGCACTGCGATCGGGTGGAGCGGAATCGGCCTCATGCTAGTCACCGGCAACGACATCTGCTCGTCGGTGCGGCGGCCCGCCGCCCACCGGCCGATCTCCTGGCCGAGCGACAACGAAAGCGCCACGCCGCGCCCCGAATATATGCCGCCGAACACGAGGCCCGGAGCCAACCGATAGAGGCGAGGCCTGCGGTCGGGCACCACCGCGAAGGTGCCGTGCCAGTACTCCACCATCTCGGGCTCGCCGCTGAAGGCCTGGAACGCCTTGCCGAGCATACGCGAGACCTTGGCGCGGCCGCGATCGGCCTCATTCAACCAGAATGTATGCGTGCCCCCGCTGACAAGCCGGTTGTCACGGTCGTAATGGAAGTATCGGAGGTCCTGGCGCATGTCGGATACGGCTGGGTTGCCGACAAGAATTCTGGCGCGCAGCTCATCGGACAGCGGACCGGTCGCTGCCTGGAACACCTTGAAGGGCACCAGCGTCTTCTTCAGACCCGGCCAGATGTCGCCGGTCAGCGCGTTGGTCGCGAGGATCACCTGAGGCGCACTGACGCTTCCCGATCCGGTGAAGACGCGCCAGCCGCCGTGTAGACGTTCGATCCTGGTCGCTCGGGAGTTCTCATGGATGGTCACGCCTTCGCGTTCCAGGGCGGCCGCAAGACCGATTGTCATGGCGAACGGATTGACGTGGCCCGAATTGTGGACCATCCAACCGCCGAGATAGGGGCTGCCGATGCGAGCGCTGACTTCTGCGCGATCAAGCCAGGACACGTCCGCGCCGAAGGCTTTCCACTCGTCGTGGAAATGACGGGCTCGGGCAAGGGTCGCCTCGGTGTGGGCGGGCTGGATCCAGCCTTCCTGAACCTGATGGGCATCGATATTGAAGCGCTGCATCAGACCGAAGGCGACGCCGGCGGCATCCGCCACCATGCGGTTGTAGCGCGTGCCGACGGTCTTGCCGTAGACAGCCTCGAATTCCGAAGGCGATGCCTTCGAATGATGCGAGATGACAAGGCCGTTGTTGCGGCCGGAGGCGGCCGATCCGATCTCGTTGCCTTCGAGCAGGACGACGTCGACCCCGCTGTCGCGCGCGCCAAGCGCCGCGGCCATGCCGGTGAAGCCGCCGCCGACAACCAGCACGTCGGTTTTCACGTCGCCTTCGAGCGCAGGCGCCGTCTGTCGCGACATCGCGGTCTTTCGCCACAGATGCGGCGTCTTCCAGTCGACCTCAAACATGAAGGATAGTCTCGTTGGCGCCGCCAAGGTAATGCTCGCTGAGCGCGGAGTGCTCGGCTATCTCCTGTGCCGGCCCGTGAAGCTTCACCTTGCCTGTGTTCAGAAGATAGGCGTAGTCGCCGCATTCCAGCGCGAGCTGGACGTTCTGCTCGACGAGCAGGATGGAGATGCCGTTGCGCGACAGGTCCAGGATGATGCGGAATATCTGGTGGACGATCTTGGGGGCGAGGCCAAGGGACGGCTCGTCGAGCATCAGCAGCTTCGGTTCGGCCATCAGCGCGCGGCCGATTGCCAGCATCTGCTGCTGTCCGCCCGACATGCGGCTCGCCATGCTGTTGCGGCGCTCCTTGAGCACCGGGAAGAGATCGAACGCCTCGGCGCGCAGCGCCTCAAAGCTCCTGCCCGCTCGGCGGATGTGAGCGGCGACAAGGTTTTCCTCGACCGTCAGACGCTGGAAGATTTGGCGGCCTTCCGGGCAGTGGGTGATGCCGAGGCGCACGACCTGTTCCGGACGCATGCCGGTGATGTCGCGGCCCTCGAAGGTAATCGAGCCAGCGCTCGGCCGCGCGACGCCGGAAATGGAATTGAGCAACGTCGTCTTACCCGCCCCGTTCGGACCGAGCACGACGACGATCTCGTTCGGATCGACCTCGATGTCGATGTTTTCAAGAACGCCGACGCGCCCGTATCCCGAGCTGAGCCCGGCGATCCTGAGCAGCGGCCCGGATTTCGTCAATGTCATTGGCGGTTCCCAGATAGGCGAGTTGGACGTCGGGGCTCGCCTGGACCTCGGCGGGCGTGCCCTGAAAGAGCAGCTTGCCGTGATGCATGACGATGATGTTGTCGCAAAGCTTCATGACCAGATCCATGTCGTGCTCCACGACGATCGTGATCCGGTCGGGCACGCGCTGGGCGGCTAGCTTTGTGGTCAGTTCCGCCGTCTCGTGGTGGTTGAGACCAGCGGCTGGCTCGTCGAGCAGCAGCACACGCGGTTCGCACACCAGGGCGCGGGCGATTTCCAGCATGCGCTGGCGACCGTAGGGAAGGCTTCCTGCGTCAACCCCCGCATAGCCCTGCAGGTCGAAGAAACGCAGGATGTCCATGCATTTCTCGTGTCGCTTTTCACGTCTGGCCGATGCATAGGGCGGCCACACCACTTCCTTCCAGGTGCCGCCGACATCGGCCGGATAGAAGCACACTTCCAGATTCTCGAGCACCGTCATCTGGTCGAAGAGGCGGATGTTCTGGTAGGTGCGGGCGACTCTGGAATTCGCGATCTGGTATTTCTTCAGCGTGTCGAGGCGCTTGCCGTCGAGGACGATCGATCCTGAGGAAACGCTGTAGGAGCCGGCGGTCATGTTGATGAGTGTCGACTTGCCGGCGCCATTCGGTCCGATCACGCCGTGGATGAGCCCGGGGGCGAAGGAGGTCGTCACGTCGTCGATGGCGACGACCTGCCCATATTGCTTCCGCAGCTTGTCGAAGACGAGGGTCATTTGCCGAAAAGCCTCCGGATGAGCTTGTCCGGCCCGAAGCTGCGCGGAACGATGCCTGCCGGGCGCACGATGATCAGGACGATCATCAAAAGACCGAGGAAGAGGATGCGCCATTCGGCGAACTCGCGCAGCACCTCCGGCAAGAGCATCAGGATCGTCGCGCCCGCGACGATGCCCAGAATGTTGCCGATGCCGCCGACCACGATCATCAGCACGATCAGCACCGATTCCTGCAGCGTGAAGCTCTCGGGGCTGACGAAGCGCTGGGAGGCGGCGAAGATCGCTCCAGCGATCGAGCCGATCGTCGCGGACGTGGCGAAGGCGGCAAGCTTGGCGTTTGTGGTGTTTATGCCGATGCCGCGCGCGGCGTCCTGATCCTCGCGGATAGAGGCCCAGGCCTTGCCGAGGATGGAACGCTCCAGACGCCAGACCAGCACGCCGGCCACGAGCACGGTGATGAGCAGCAGCCAGAAGAAGTCGATCGGGCGGGCAACTTGAATGCCGAGGATCGAGGCTTTGTCGAGGCGCGGTATCCCCTTGGGACCGCCCGTGAGCCAGTCGAGATTGTTGATGATGATGCGGATGATCTCGCCGAAACCGAGCGTGACGATGGCGAGATAGTCACCGCGCAATCGGAGCACCGGTATGCCGAGCAGTATGCCGGTGACCGCGCCGAGGCAGGCTGCGACCAGGAGTATCGCCAGGAAAGGCCAATGCAGGTCGAGCTGCGGGCTGGCAAGTAGCGCGTAGCTGTATGCGCCCACCGCGTAGAAGGCGACGAAGCCCAGATCGAGCAGGCCGGTGTAGCCGATCACGATGTTGAGCCCGATGCCGAGCAGAATGTAGATCAGCAGGCTGTTGATGACGCGGACATAGTAGTTGGGCAGGAAGGGCGTCGCCACGATCAGTGCGATCGCAATTGCAAAAACGAGGAACGAAATGGCCCGGCCCGAATGCGGCTTGGCTGCGGCGAGGGTTTCGGCGACGGACATCAGAACTCCCTCTTGTACACGATGCTTTCCTCGGACACCGCCTCGCCCAGTATGCCGGCGGGGCGGATCAGAAGCACGAGTATGAGGATCGCGAAGGAGAGCACGTCGCGGTATTCGGTGCCGAGCATGCCATGCGTGATCACGGGCAGCAGCGCCGTGCCGCCAACCTCGACGAAAGCCAGGATGAAGGCACCCAACATGGCGCCGGGAATGGAGCCGATGCCGCCGAGGATCGCGGCGGTGAAGGCCTTCAGCCCGATGACGGCGCCCATGGTCGGCGTCATGATGCCGTAATAGCTGGCATAGAGGATGCCTCCCGCCGCGCCCAGCAGCGGCCCGACGAAGAACACCATCGAGATCGCGCCGTTGACGTTTATGCCCAGGAGCTGAGCCGTCGGGCGGCTTTCCGATACGGCCCGGACGATAATGCCGATGCGGCTGCGGTTGACGAGAAATTGCAGCCCGAACATCAGCGCGAAGGCCGCGATCAGGATGCCGATCTGCATGGACGTGATAGTGCCGCCAAGCACCTGGTATCGGACGACTGGAAAGAAGCTCGGGAAGGCGACCGGCTGTGGGCCGGCAAGGATCTGGATGCCGGTGACCAGCGAGAGCGATACGCCGAGCGAGGAGAGCATCGGCGCAAGCCGGGTGGAATTCCTCAAGGGCTTGTAGGCGGCCCTTTCGATGCCGACGCCAATGACGCCCACCAGGAAGATGGCGATGACGAAGGCCGCGGTGAGCGCGATCGCGCCGGCGACGCCGACAGTGCCGAGCAGCATGCTGAGCACCAGAAACGCCACATAGGCGCCGAGCATGAACATTTCGCCATGGGCGAAATTGATCATGCGCAACACACCGTAGACCATCGTGTAACCCAGCGCGATCAGCGCGTAGATCGAGCCGATCGTCAGGGCATTGACTGTTTGTTGGATGAGGCTTCCCAGCATGGGCCGGCATCCTTTGAACTAGGTTCCGCGCGCCTGGCGGAGCCGGGGAAAGGAACAATCGACACGGCCGCACTTCTGTGGAGCGCGGCCGCAAACAAACAGGGAGACCGCCGCCGAGGCGAGCGACTCGAGTGCATGCCTATTTCTGGCCGGCGAGTTTGAAGTCCGAGCCCTCGACCTTATAGAGGTAGGATGGGGCCACTTTGAGTTCGCCGGTGTCGTCGAACTCCAGTTCGCCCACCGCGGTCTTGACTTTGACCGCATGCAGTGCGGCGTTCATGTCCTCGCGCGTAAGACCCTTGGTCGTCTTGAGCACCTGCTCGAGAATTTGGCCCTGCACATAGCCGTAGATCGAATATGGCCCGGCATCCTCGCCATACTTGGCCTTATAGAGCTTGGCGAAATCCGCGATCTCGGGCGAGGCATCCATCGGCGGGACCTGGATGGCGACAAGCGTACCCTGGACGTTGGCCTCGCCGGCCTGCTTGATAAGGTCCGGGGTATAGCCGCCGTCCGGCACCATCAGCGTCCCGGTTATGCCCTGTTCGTGCATCTGCTTGGCGAACAGCGCAAGCTGCGGCATCACGGCGCCAAGATAGATCGCATCCGGCTTCTTGGTCTTGATTTGGGCCAGCACGGCGGTGAAGTCGACGTCGGTCGGCGCTACGGCCAAGGTGTCGAGGACCTTGCCGCCGCCCGCTTCGAAATTCTTGGCGAATATCTCGGAAATCCCCTGTCCGAAAACCTGCTTGTCGTTGACGATGACGGCGGTCTTCGCGCCAAGCTTGCCCAGGGCGTATTCGGCTGGCAACAGCGCGCCCGCCAAGTCGTTGGCGACGGGGCGCACCATGAACTTGTACCCCTGTTTGGTCAGCGACGGGTTCGAGCCGAAGGTCATGGTCGGCAGCGAGCAGTCCTCGTAGATCGGCAGCGTTGACTGGGCAACGCCGGAATTGAAATTCACAAGCCCGAGCACGACCTTGTCGTTGTCGCAGAACTTCTGCGCGACGAGCGTTCCCTCGCGCGGGTCGGCTTTATCGTCCTGCTGGTCGTAGGCAATGGTGACGCCGTTGACGCCGCCATTCGCGTTCAGTTTGTCGACATAGAGCTTGAAGCCATTGTGCCAGGTGTTGCCGAAATACGCCTGCGGGCCGGAAAGCGGCGCGGCCATGCCGACGGTTATCTGCTCCGCCATGGCGGGTAGCGCGAAGAGTGAGGCGCCGAGAAGGAGTGCGGCGGTAATTTTTCTCATGAAGGTTCCCCTTAGCTGCTGTCACGTGAGGGCGGCCGTTCCGGTCTTCTCCCTCTTTGCCAGCGCATCGAAGCAGACAAAGGAGTGGCAGTCAAGAAAGTGTCGACACTATTGCGTTCAATCTTGTGGTCAGATACCGATCAGGTATCGCGGACCTTTCGGCGACGCTTTAAATCGGCGGCATTGTCGGGCGCAAAAACCTTGAGCAGCGCGTCCTTGAGCGCCTGCTGCGTGGCGGAGACGGTCATTTCGATATGTTCGCGCAACAGTTTCATGCCTTCCTCGGCATCTCGTTTGACGGCGGCGGCGACGATGCCCGAGTGGAAGGTGACTTGCGCCTTGTCGTGCGAAGGGTGCTCGATCTGGATACGGCGGATGAAGCGGATGCGCGCATTGATGGAGGCGAGCTGGCCGACGAGTTCGGGATTTCCCGAGAGCTCGGCGATGAGCAGGTGGAAGCCTTCGTCCTCAGCCAGGATGATATCTGCCGGCTGGTCTCGATAGCCGTCGACGATCGCCTCCCAATATTCTCGCAGCCGATCGATGTCGCGGTCTTCGGCGCGCTCGCACATCAGTTTGAAAGAGGCGCATTCGATGATGGAGCGCAGCTCATAGAGATCGAGCAGGCCCTCGGTGCTGAGGCTCCTTACGAAGAAGCCGCGATTGGGCGTGAGCGAAACGAAGCCCTCGGAGGCGAGCCGGTTCAACGCCTCGCGGATTGGCGTGCGCGAAACACCCAGGCTGCGCGAAAGCTGGACCTCATTGATGCGCTCGCCGGGCTTGAGCGTGAACTCGACGAGATGCTTGCGGATCGTGAGATAGGCACGTTCGCTGCTGTCGGCGCTGCGTCGCGTTTCGGCTTCGTTCCCAGCAGGCTGGTCGCCGCCAGCGTCGCCCTCAACTCGTTCGGTCATGAAAGTTCCAATCGGATTTGTCTGCAGTTCGTGTCGACACTTTGCGGCTCACCTTTCTTTCGCAAGTTCATACGAATGGCAAGCGGCGCTTCGGGGAGAAGGAAATGATCGTTGGCATTCTTGGCGTCGGGCATCTGGCGGCTTCCATGTTGACCGGGTTCCTGCGATCCGGGTTGGATCCGGCGGCAATCGTCCTGTCTCCACGCGGCAAGGCCGCGACCCTTGCGGCCCAGCACGGCTTTCGGCTCGCAGCCGACAATCGGGAACTCGTTGAGGTTTCCGATATCGTCCTGCTCTCGGTGCGGCCCATCCATGCGCCGGAGGCGGTCAGAGGCTTGCCGTGGCGCATGGGGCAGACCCTAATATCGGTTTGCGCCGGCGTGCCGCTGGCCAGTCTGGATGTCGCGCCAGCGCGTATCGTTCGCGCCATGCCGCTCACCGCTTCCGAGATCGGGGCCAGTCCGACAGTCTACTATCCCGACCTGGAGCAGGCGAGGGCGGTGCTGGACCGGCTAGGCCCTTCGATAGCGCTTTCCAGCGAGAGGGATTTTGAGGTCGCGACAGTCAGTGCCGCGGTCTACGGCTGGGCACAGGACCTCATACGCAGGACGGCGGAATGGTCGAGCGCCCAAGGCCTCGATCCCGCGGCGGCTCGCCGGCTGGCGGCAAGGACCTTCGTAGCGGCTGGGCGACTGATCGCCGAAAAGGGAGACCCGATGGAGCGGATGCTGCAGGAATTGGTGACGCCCGGTGGGATCACCGAGCGGGGACTGCAGGTTCTCTCGGCGCGCGAAGTGCCGACGGCCTGGGAGGAGGCCTGCATGGCGGTTCTCGCGAAGCTGACCGGCGGGCCTGCCGATACATAGAAGCGGCGATGCCGGGCCGTTCATCGTAGCGGCGGCGGCGGGTATTTCTGGCCCCCGGTCGCCTGTTCGCTCGGCGCGATGGTCAATTCCGTGATGTCGACATGGTCAGGCATCCTCAACGCTGAAACGAGCGCGGCGGCAACGTCGGCCGGGTGCAACGGCCGTTGCTCGCAATACATGCGCTTGCGCAGGCCTTCACGGTCTCCGTCAAAGGCATTGAGGTAGAAATCCGTCTCGACGCGTCCAGGCGCGATCTCTGTCAGCCTCACGCCGGTGCCCGCAAGATCGAAGCGCAGGATGCGGCCCGCTTGCGACAGGCCGGCCTTTGCCGCGCCATAGGCTGTCGTGCCGGCAAAGATACCGCTCGCCGCCGTGCTGGTCAGGGTGAAGATGTGGCCGCGCTTGCGCGCGATCATGCCGGGCAGGAGAAGGCGGATGAGTTGCAGCGGCGCGGTGAGGTTCAATTCCACCACCTCCGCCGTCTCTTCGGCGCTTTGTTCATGCAAGGGGCGGACGGTCGCCAGGCCACCGGCATTGTTGACCAGAACGTCGACTTCGGCGGCGCCCAGCGCGGACATGATCGCTTCGCCATCACGAACGTCGGTTGCAACGGGCTTGACCTGCGGCCCAAGTCGCTCCCGCAAGGCAAGCAGCGCGTCGTTGCTGCGCGCCAACGCATAAACCGTCAGCCCTTCCGCCACGAGGCTCTCAACGATCGCCGCGCCGATGCCTTTGGAGGCTCCGGTGACGAGGGCGGTGCGATAGTCCATGCGCGTTCTCCCAAGTTCATATGATCAAAGCGCGCCATGTTCGGCGACCGTCCTCAGGATGCCGACCAGCCCGGCCTCCCGCGCTGCCCTGAGTTCCTCGGAGCCGCGGCCACGCGTCGCCGCGCCCGTCGACGCCGAAACCGCCCGGATCGTGTCAGCGTCGAGCTTGGCGTCGAGCAGCGTGTCCCAGATGGCTTGATAGGTGGGACCGTATTTGCGCAGGAAGTCCTCGATGCCGTCGGCATTGAGGCTGTTGGAAATGAATGAGCCCTGCAACGTCCATTTCGGTCCCGGTCCGTACATGAAGGCCCGATCGACATCCTCGACCGACGCGACGCCGTCGCGCACCAAGGCTATGGCTTCGCGCCACATCGCGCCCATCAGGCGCAGGGCGATATGGCCCGTCACTTCCCGGTTGAGCGTAACGGGCTTCTTGCCGGCAGCTTCGTAGACGGCGCGCGCCCGCGCGATTGCCCGCGGATCGGTCGCCTTGCCGCCGACGATCTCGACGAGCGGCATCAGATGCGCCGGGTTGAACGGATGACCAAGCACGATGCGGCCAGGCACACGGCACTCGGCCTGGATATCGGAGACGAGCAGCGCGGAGGAGGAAGAAGCGACGATGACCTCGTCGCCGATATGGTTTTCGATCTCGGCAAGCAGCCGCCGTTTGAGCGACAGGTCTTCCGGACCGTTCTCCTGCACGAAGTCGACGCCTTCGAGCGTCTCGGCCATCGTCGGGAAAAGCCTGATCGCCCCCGGCGCGGGCGCGGGACCCTTCAAGCCGTCCAGGTCTGTCGCAAGCGCCGACAGCACTTCGTGGATGACTGTCTCCCGCCGCTCCGCCGGATCATATACGCGCACGTCGTGACCGGCATGGGCAAAGCAAGCTGCCCAGCGCTGTCCGATGACGCCGAACCCGACGATGCCGATGGTCAGTCTCTCCACTTTCAGGCCCTTCTGCCATCGAGCGCGGCACGAAACGCCTCGTTGAGGTCGTTCCATGGGATGAGCAGGTCGAGCCAGGCGCCGATACGGCCGGCGACGAGGATCGCCTCGTTGATAAGGGGGTCGAATGGCACTTGCTCCTCCATCGCCCTCTCGAGGCGGAACAGCAGCGATGGCGTTTCCTCGAGATGGCAGAAGTCTCGCAGCCGTGTCGCCGCTTTGTTCAGCGCAAGTGCCGCCGTCTGGCGCAGCACCGCCTCGTTGACGCTTCCTCGCTCAGAACGGATCCACCAGAGCAGTTCGTGCAGGACGCGCGCCTCCGCCTCCGCCGTGAAGACCGGTCCGGCGGGATGCATGATGGCCCGCGAAGCGGTGATACGGGCTATGTCGTCGGGCATGCGGTCCCAGATCACCTTGCGTCCCGCCACGATGTCGTGTGGAAGCATCGATGCCGGCGGGGCCTCCTCAGTCCCTCCGTCGGCCAGCGCCAGGGTCCCGTCGATGACGCGGCGTCCCTGTTCCCGCTTGAGCACCGCGGCGAGTTCCGCGATGCCCTCGACCGGAGCATCGAGATGGCCGAGCACGGTGATCTCCGCCGTCTCGGCCTGGAGCGGCGCGAAGGTGATCTCCAGGAACTGCCGCACCGGCCAGTAGATGAAGGCCCCGGCCTTGGCGTCGAGCACATGGGTCGCACCCTCCACGTCCTCGACGAAGGGCGCGTGCCAGTAGATATGGCTGCCGGCGATCTTGGGCGTGTGCAGTTGCAAACGCAGGGGCAGGGCGGCCAGCAGCGAGCGGCGGGTGCGCAGGGCGTCGCCGTTCAATTGGATAGGCCAGGCCTTGCCCTCGGCCGAGAAAACGAGCTGCATGTCACTTGCCCGGGTTGAAGAACGAAACCGGCTTCAGGATCTGGTTGCGCATGTCGAGGAGGTAGTCGGTCTCGATCACCTTGCGCCGATAGGCTTGCCATTCCGGGTCGGCTTCCATGCGGTCGCGACGCTCCTCACGGTCGGCAAGGCTTTCGTATTTCCACAAGTGCACGGTCCGCGAGAGATCGCCTATGTGGGTCTGGAAGAAGCCGAAAGGTTCTCCCAGATAATGCCGCTGCATGGGCAGGCCGACATCCTCGTAGAGCTTGAGGAAATGGGACAGCTTGTTCGGGCTGGCGGTGTAAGTGCGGTGGTCGAAGATCATCGGTCACTCCTTTTGGTCTCTGTTCCGGCCCCGTGGGGCCAGAAAAAGTCTTGTCCGGCTCGGCTTCGCCGGCGCGCCGAGCGCGGGTCGTATCAACCGCAACTTCGTACCGTCTCCGCGATAAGCCTGGCCGTCAGTGCCGGCGCTTCGATCTGCGGTACGTGGCCAACGCCGTCGAGCAGGTGAACGGCGGCGAAGCCGGGCGCGCGGGCCGCATGAGCGGCAGGTGCCACGCGGTCGAGCTTGCCCCACACGAGCCGTGTCGGCACGCCAAGTTCGGCGAGAGCGGGCATCAGGTCGAAGCCTTGCGTTCCATCCGGGAACAGTGCTTCCGCCATTGAGGCCAGCGCATTCCTATTGCCGTTTTTTTCCATCTGCCTCAGCGCCGCCTGGGCGTAGCCGGCCGGCAGGATTCGCGGATCGCTCACCATGACCGCCAGCCAGCGCTCGAGCGCCTGGACTGTGGTCGCGCGCGCAAGCCCGGCGATGAAGCCGGCATTGATCTCGGGGCCGAGGCCGGCCGGCGCGAGAAGGGTCACGGAGCGCACGGTGAGGCGGCCGAGCCGAGTGAGCGCAAGAGCGGCCGCCCCGCCCAGGGAATGGCCGACGAGATGGACGTCCCAGACGCCCATGGCCTCCAGTCGATCGGAAAGGGCGAAGGCGATCTCCTCGATGCTCCTTGCCGGCCGCGCGGCCTCCGCGCCGTGGCCGGGCAGGTCGAGGCTGACCGTCGCAACACCTGGTTCGAGCAAAGGCACGACCTGCCGCCAAACGGAACGGTCCGCTCCGAAGCCGTGGAGGAGGACCGCCGGCGTCGTTTGTCGCGCTGTCGCCGGCGTGGCGACGGGCGATGCCGGGGACGCGGCTGGCTCCGCCTGGATGCCGCCGGACCGATCCGAACGCGTGGCGAGCGCGGCGTCAATGTCGCGCTTCTTGATGCGTCCCCTTGGACCGGTCCCCGCTACGGTCGACAGGTCCAGTCCCGCGGCCGCCGCAAGCCGGCGGGCAAGCGGGCTTGCGATCGCACGGGTGCCGGACTGGCGGGCGGGCGGAGCGGCGTCGGTTACCGGAAGGGGATCGGTCGTCCCTGCTGTCGTGGCTGGAGCCGCTTGGCCCGCCATGGGTTTTTCGTCCGCGATGGTGCCGAGCACGGCGCCGACCGGCGCCTCCTGCCCCTCGATGAAGTAGATGTCGGCAAGCCAGCCATCCCGATCGGCCTCGATTTCGGTCGCCGCCTTGGCCGTCTCGACGGTGACGATGAGATCGCCGGCCTTGACCGGGTCACCGGATTTGGCCGCCCAGGCAATCACCAGCACGGCTTCCATATACTCGCCGCCGGCGCTGTCGATGCTGATCGGATGGGTTGCCATCTGCCGCCTCCGTCACTTCAAAATCTTCAGCGCAGCGGCGCGGATCTTCTCAGCGCTCGGCAGCATCGCCGTTTCGAGAGGCTCGGAATAGGGGATCGGCATGTCCGGCAGCGTGACGCGCGCGACCGGCGCGTCCAGTTCGTCGAAAGCATGATCCATGATCGTTGCCGAAAGCTCGGCGGCGTAGCCGCAAAAGCGCCAGCCCTCGTTGACTACCACCGCGTGGTGCGTTTTGGCGATCGAGGCGACGATGGTATTGACGTCGAGCGGGCGCAGCGACCTGAGGTCGACGATCTCGGCGGATACGCCGTCCGTGGCGAGAAGATCGGCCGCCTTTGCCGCTTCCACCACCATCTTGGAAGTGGCGAAGATCGAGATGTCGCCGCCCTCGCGCACGGTTGCCGCTTTGCCGAGCGGTACGGTCACGTCGCCTTCCGGAACCTCGCCGCGAACATTGTAGAGCAGCTTGTGCTCCAGGAAGACGACCGGCTGATCGTCGCGGATCGCGGCCTTCAGCATGCCCTTGGCATCGGCGGGGGTCGCAGGCGCGACGACCTTGATGCCAGGTATATGGGCAAGCATCGAATCGAGTGCCTTGGAATGCTGCGCGCCGGCGCCGGCGCCGCCACCGCCCTGGGTGCGCAGCACGAAGGGCATCTTCACCTGGCCGTTCCAGATGTAATTGTAAATTGAGGCTTGGTTGACCAGCGAATCGAGCGTGAGCGGCACGAAATCCGCATACATGATTTCCAGCACCGGCCGGGTGCCGGTCATGGCGGCGGTCACCGCCATCGCGGTCAGCGCCTGTTCGGATATCGGCGTGTCGCGCACGCGCGTTTGACCGAATTCCTCCATCAGCCCCTTTGTCACCTTGAACACGCCGCCATAGCGGCCGATGTCCTCGCCGAACAGGAAGACGGAAGGATCGGCCTGCATCTCCTCGCGCAGCGCGGCGTTGAGTGCCTCGGCGTATCGCATCATCGCCATGTCAGTGCGCCTCGCTGTAAGGATTGCAGGCCTCGTCGACCAGGAACTCCGGCATCGGATCGGAAAGGGCGGCCTCGAACGCCTCGTCAGTCTCGGCCTTGGCCGCGGCTTCCATTGCGGCGAGCCGTGCTTCCCCGACATCGTCCAGCAACGCCTTGCGGGAGACGACCAGGGGGTCGCGCGCTTTCCAGGCCGCTATATCCTCTGGCCTTTGGTAACCGCCCATGTCGGACGTCGAGAAACCTTCGACGCGGTAGGTCTTGCATTCGACCATGCCGGGACCTTCGCCGCGCCTCGCTCGCTCCGCCATCGCCGACACGGCGCGATAGACGGCGACCGCGTCGTTGCCGTCGACGATTTCGGCCGGCATCGCGTAGCCGGCGGCGCGGATCGACAGATCCGCGACCGGCGACTGCACTTCGGAAGGAACGGTCAGGCCGAACTGGTTGTGCTCGAGCACGAAGACGACCGGCAGCTTCCAAAGACCGGCCATGTTCATCGCCTCGTGGCAGATGCCCGTCTGGGCGGCGCCGTCGCCGAAGACGCACATGGCGACGTTGCCCGTGCCCAGGATCTGCATCGACAGCGCCATGCCGGCAGCGGCAGGGATACCGGCTCCGACGATCGCGTTGCCACCGATCACGCCCTTTTCGGCATCGGCCACCAGCATATGGCCGGCACGTCCGCCGCATGCGCCCGTCGTCCTGCCGAATATCTCGGCCACCACTGGGCGCATGGCCATACCCTTGCCGATATAGACGGCATGGCCGCGATGGGTGGTGGCAACTTTGTCACCGGGCTCCAGAACAGCCGTAGCCGCAACGCCCACGGCCTCCTGGCCGTCGCACCGATGGATAGGACCGCGTGTGCGCCCTTCCTTGTGGAGCACCCCCAGTCTTTCCTCGAGGTGCCGCACCAGCAGCATCCGGCGATAGATCTCCAAATGCTGTTCGACCGACGGAGTGTTCTTCACGGGCTATTCCCAGTTGCGCTGAAATTAAATACAAAAGTGTCGACACTTTGCAAGCGCTTCTGCAAGATGCGACGAAACAAGTTTGGAAAAGGGGAGGCGGACATGCGCTTGAAGGACAAGGCGGCGATCGTCACGGGGGCCGGTGCAGGCATTGGCGCGGCCGTCATGGAACTGTTCGCGAGGGAGGGCGCGCGCATCCTTGCGGTGGACCGCGACGGGTCGCGGGTCCGCGAAGTGGCGGCCAGAGCCCGCGCCCTGGCACTGGAAGCCGACGTCTCCGACGAGGCTTCCGTCACGGCTATGGTGGATCGCGCCCGGGAAGCGTTTGGCCGGATCGACATCCTGGTCAACAACGCCGGCTATGGCATACGCGGTTCGGTCGTCACGACCGCCGCCGCGGATTGGGACGCGCTGATGGCGGTCAATTTGAAGGGCGTCTTTCTGTGCTCCAAACATGCCATTCCCGTC
The DNA here is from genome assembly GCF_006442775.1 of Mesorhizobium sp. B2-4-6. NCBI lineage: Bacteria > Pseudomonadati > Pseudomonadota > Alphaproteobacteria > Hyphomicrobiales > Phyllobacteriaceae > Mesorhizobium > Mesorhizobium sp. B2-4-6. The sequence continues at coordinate 116,441 of NZ_VFVI01000013.1, read as the reverse complement.
ATGTCCGGGGGCGGCGGCGGCGTGATCGTGAACACCGCCTCCAATGTCGCCAATGTCGGGCTTGCCGACCGGGCCGCCTACGTCGCCTCGAAAGGCGGCGTAGCGGCGCTGACGCGGGCCATGGCGCTCGACCATGCCGGCGAAAACATCCGCGTCAACGCCGTGGCGCCGGGCGTGACCTGGTCGAGCTATTTCGACAGCATGTTGGAGACACATCCCGATCCCGCGGGGTTTGTCGCGGCCCTGAACGCCCGTTCGCCTATGAACCGAGTGGCGCAGCCGGTCGAAATCGCCAATGCGATCCTGTGGCTCGCCAGCGATGAATCCTCTTTCGCGACCGGCTCGATCCTGACGGTCGACGGCGGCATGACCGCCTGGTAAGCAGGCGTCCGTCACATAACGGCGGCGCCCTGCTCGCGACATCAGGCGACAGGCGGGATGGAGCGAAGAGCGGCAAGCATCTCGTCGAGATCGGCGCAAGGCAGGCAGCCCAGGTCGGAAATATCCTTGGTCACGTCGACCGGCAGGCCCGAATTCGAATCCTTCGGCACCTCGTTCAGCCGTCCGCCGATCAGCACCGGCAAGGAAAGTCCACGCGCCGTCATTGCGGCCTTCAGAGCCTGCGCGTAGCGCAGCGCGACGCCGTTGTAGGTGCTGACGGCGATGGCGTCCGCGCCGGTTTCGGTGGCACGGGTGACGAGCGCTTCCGGGTCAACAGCGACGCCGGCGTCGGCGATGGCGATACCAAGGCCTTCGAGCGCCTGTTCGACCAGATACTTGCCGTGCTCATGCACATCAGTGGTGCCGATGCAGACGGTCAGGTTTCTTGCCGCCTCCATCCGCTTCTGGCCCGCCACCCAGGTTGCCGCCTTGTGGTTGAGCTCTCGCGCCCATTCGGCATGGATCAGCGGCACACGCCCACGCGGACCGGTCGCGCCCGGGCCGAAAAGCGCTTCCAGGCGTTTTGGGCCGATGCGCCGGATAGCCAGCATCAGCGCGGCAGGATCGTCCACATCGACCTCTCGTTCCGCGAGGCCGGCGAGAGCGGCATCGGCAAAACGCCGTCCGCCTTCGACAAGCACGTCGGCCATCGCCTCGGTCTTGGCCCAATCGAAGACCGGGTCGTAGAAAGGCGCGTGCAGCGTCAGCCTGTGGGCGAATGTCTGCGCGTCGATGATCTCGTCGACGTCGGGAATGCGCTGATTCTCCGTCACCGGCACGGGATTGATCGCATGGCCCGAAGGCCAGCGCCCCATGGCGAGTATGTCGGCCATCAGATAGCTCGCCAGGCTGGCATAGTTACCGGCAGGGCTCGACTGGTAGGAGACGGTGTTGCCGAAGATCATGGTGCCCGGCGTGTCGGTGACCCGCACGAGTGCCGCGTGGAAGGCGGTGCGAGAAAGCGGGTCGCTGAAGTGATGGCCGTAGCAATGCGCGATTCTTGCGCCGATCAGCGTCTCGACAATGTGCTTTTCCATCAGCACCATGCCCAGCGCGCAGGCCATGTCGATGAAAAGCCCGGCGAATCCGTCGTCAAGATTCGAATGGACAAGGATCTCCGCATCTTGCGCGGCGATCAGGCCAAGCGCGGTGACGGTCGCTTCGGTGGTCGCCACGTCGTCGTCCCAGTAGGGCAGCCGGAAGGTGAAATACTGCCCGAGATTGCCGATGGCCGTCGCCCCGGCCGCGATCGCGGCGCGGGTGTTTTCGACCGCGCCCGGCAGGCCGAGCATGAAGTCCCCAAAATGCGCGGCCGCGGAAGCGGCATTGGTGATGCGCGCGAAATCCTCCGGACCGGTCAGCACGATGCCCGTGCCGCGCGCGGCCTTGGCGCGCATGGCTTGCGGATAGCCCATCGACCAGTCCAGCGTGATGCCGAAGCGATCGACCGTCACCCCCGCCCTGCGGCATTGCTCATGCACTTCGCCGATCGCCGCGATGGTCCGGTCGACGCTGCGGAAGCCGATGTGAGCATGCTGCATGACGCGCCTTTCCGCGACCGCCTTGCGTTTCCAAGCGGCTTCGGACGGCATGCCGGTTTCGGTGAGGAAACGGCAGCTCCCGAGCCCCCAGTCGCGCGCCATGGTTCGCCCCTCGGCGAGCAGGTCTGAGCCCGGCTTGAGACGCGGATCGGTGAGAACGGGGACGATGTCGGCGGTCATGATATCTGCTGCTCGGCTTCGGTGATGAAACGGCGGATGACAGCGGCAACGCCCTCTGGCCTGGCGAGGGGATGGAAATGCGCGCCGTCGACGCATGCGTATCGGGCGCCCGGTATCGCCTCGGCGATGGCCTGCGTCAGGGCGGGCGGGATCAGCACGTCGCCCGTGGCGGCGATTACTTGCACCGGAGCGACAACCCCGGCGAGGTCATCGAGGCAATCATGGTCGAGCAGCATGCGCAGGCGCGCCGCGGCGACATGCAGCGGGGCGAGGGTCCGTGAGGCGGTGGTGACCGCCATCTCGAGCTCGGCGAAATGGATCGCCAGGTAGGAAGCCTCGTGGCACAGCGCATGGGTGAGGCGCTGGTAGGTCTCGGCCATGCCTGCCTCGAGCAGTTCGGCACGCGCGGTGAAGAGGGCGCGGAAGCGGCTGTCGGCCCGCCCCCAGGAACTGCTGATCGTGTAGCTCACCCCGAGATCCGCATGGTCGAGAGCAAGTCTCTGGGCGACGGCGCCGCCTGTGGAATGCCCGACGACATGTGCCGGCCCACCCGTCTGCGCCAGCAGGCCCGCGACATCACCGGCGATGAGCGGAACAGAGTAAGGGCCGTCGGGGCGGTCGCTGCGGCCCGCGCCGCGATGATCGGTGACTATGAGTTGGTAATCAGCCTCGAGCAGGCGCACGACGCCGGACCAGAATCGTCCGTCGCCGCCGAGTCCCGGGATGAGGACGAGGCGCGGCCCCTTCGCCCCGAACGTTTCGTAGTGGATGCGGCAGCCATCGGCGGCGGCGAAGAAGGTCATCAGCGGCGGCCTCCCGTCTCGGGCAGGTCGATGTCGAGCAGATCGCGCAGCGCGGCGACGAGGCTCAGCGCGGTCAGTGCCGAAGTCTTCGGATTGCCGGGCGAGGGCGCGTTGACCATGCTGAAGAAGGCGGTGCCGGCAGCGCTCTCGGCCTCGATTTCATGGCTGTTACCGGTCGCCTTCGGGTCGACGACAACCCGCACGGTGACCCTTTCGGCGCCCACGGCCAGCGCCACGGCGAAGGCCGCATTGAGGTTCTTGGGATAGGCGGATGCCGCTTCGGCGGGGGACCCCTCGAAGAGCGTCACGGCATCGCGCTCGACCGATAGACCACGCGCGGCGAGCTCGGCTTCCCAGGCCGCCGGCGGCTTGCGCGAGGTATAGCGTACCCGCGCGTCGGGAAGGGCCGCTATCGCACGCAGATAATCGAGGCCGCCCAGCGCTCCCGCCGGCAGCATGAGCCGCGCGCCGCCGCTGCGGCCGGCGGTGGCGATCCGGGCGTGAAGCGTGGCATCGGCAAGCGCGCCGACCGATGCCACGACGGTTGGTATTCCGGCTTCGAGCAAGGCAGGTACGTAGGTCGCCACTGCCCCCTGGCCCGCTGCCTCGACCACAGCCCGCGGCCTTGCCTCGATCAGTCGCTCGACCTTGGTGACCGCGCTGACATTCGCCGGCAGTTCGGGACTGGCGCCTTCGCGCAGCAATACCAGCCAATCGACCGCGTCGGGCGGAAAGGCCGAGACGAGGTCACGCGCGATGGCTCCGTAGCCGATGAGGCCGAGCGTCGTCATCCGGCGTCTTCAGGAGCCGCGGCTCACGGGATCGAACTTGTCGGTGAGATCGGCGCCGAAGACGGTCCTGCGCTCGATCTCCAGCACGTTTTCGGGGCGTGGGAAATTGGCGGGTACGCGGTCGCCCAGCTTGCGCGGCTTGCCGATGAGGCGGAAGAAGTCTTCGAGCCCGTTGGGCACGATCAGCCAGAGCCAGCGAAGCTGCGTCTCGCCATCGTTGATGAACATGTGCCTGACATTCTTCGGCAGGAACACCACGCTGTCGGGGCCTAGAGGATACTCCTTGCCGTCGACGACGGCGCGGCCGTGGCCTTCGATCACATAGATCGCTTCCTCATTGCGCTCATGCGTGTGCTCGCGCACATAGCCGCCGGGCGCCACAGACTGCGTGCCAAGCGCGAACGGGTGCTCCATGCCGACGATGTGGGGTGCTAGCGCCACGTCGATATGGCCGTTCGCCGGCACCGGCTGCCAGTAGCTTTCGCGCGTTTCGGACCCGGAGATATGAATGCCGGATGGAGCTGGCGGAAGGTGAGTATCATCCATGGCTCTGCCTGTCGAAAAGGGGCTTGAGATTATCGTGCGGGTGCATGCCGCTCACCAACGGAACGTATAATGCAAAAAGTGTCGACACAATAGTAGACAGATTTAATTTCCCGCACCTATAGTGACGTCGCGGTGACAGTCTGGGGGAAGCCGATGGGCGAATTCGATGTTCTGGTTATCGGTTCCGGTTCGGCGGCCTGCGCGGCGGCATTGAGAGCGGCCAAGGGCGGCCTCAAAGTGCTGGTGATCGAAAAGAGCGGATGGCTGGGTGGCACCTCGGCCATGTCCGGCGCGGGCGTCTGGATACCCGCCAATCACCTGGCCGCGGATGCCGGCGTCGCCGACAGCCGGGACGATGCGCTGACCTATCTGCGCGCCGTGTCTCCCCAGGATTGGGCGCGGAAGGAGGATGCGCTCTGGAGCGCTTTCGTCAGAGCGGCTCCCGATATGCTGCGTTTCCTTTCCGGCAGCACGCCTCTGGACTTCCGTCTGGTCAACGAGCCGGACCCCTTCGCCGAGGCGCCCGGCGGCAAGCTTTTCGGCCGCATGGTCTCACCGCTGCCGCTCAGCCGACGCATCCTGGGCAAATTCGCGGCGCGCTTGCGTCCCTCCACCTTGCCGCACAGTTTCAGCTACCAGGAGATCGTCGATAGCGATCTTTATCATCACCCCATACGCGCCGGCCTCAGGCTCTGGCCGAAGCTGCTTTGGCGAAAGCTGACGAATTCCGGCGGACAAGGCACTGCTCTCATGACCGGGCTGATCAGGGGATGCCTCGATGCGGGCGTCACCTTTTGGCTGGAAACCCGCGCCGTGGGTCTGATCCAGGATCCGGACTCCCGCGTGACCGGCGCCGAGGTGGAGCGCGAGGGCCAGCGGACGAAGCTTCTTGCCCGACGCGGCGTGGTCATCGCGACCGGCGGCTTCGAATGGGATGCCGAGATGCGGGCACGCCATTTCCCTGGCGCCCTGGATCGTATCGGCAGTCCTCCCACCAACGAGGGCGACGGCCAGAAGCTTGCCGCTTCCGTCGGCGCGGAGTTGGATCGCATGGACCAGGCGAATGTCTATCCCTGTCTGCCGACGCGCTACCAGGGCAAGCCGCATGGCCTGCCCATGACCTTCCAGGCCGAACCGCATTCGATCGTCGTCAGCCGCGATGGCAGACGCTTCGTCAGCGAGAACGATTTCAATATCGGCGAGGCGATCGACGCGCGCGGGCCGGACGGCACGCCGGTGAACCTGCCCTGCTATCTGGTCGGCGATCATCGCTTCCTGAGGACGTCTCTGCCCTTCCGCTGGTACGCGTCCTACGAGCGGCAATGGATCAAGAAAGCCGACACGATCGGCGGCCTCGCTGCAAGGCTGGGATTACCGGCATCGGCTCTCGAGGAGACGATTGCCCGCTGGAACAGCTTTTGCGCGAAGGGACGCGATGAGGATTTTCGGCGTGGTGAGAACGGCTGGGAGGAATACAAAGCGCACGGCCCTAAAAATCGGCTGAAGCCCATCGACAAGCCGCCCTACGTCGGCATGACGCTCAATCGTTCTATACTCGGAACCAAGGGGGGAGCCCGCACCAATGAGCGGGCGCAGGTCTTGAGGCCGGACGGTTCGATCATTCCTGGTCTTTACGCGGCCGGTCTTGCCATGGCCAACCCGATCGGCACGCGCGCCGTGGGCGCCGGCACCACCCTCGGCCCAAATCTGACCTGGGGCTTCATCGCCGCTGAAACGATCCTGCATCAGAATCGATGACCGCGGAGCGAAACCCCTGAGGATGGGCTGGCGATCTAGCCAACCGACCCTTGCCGGCGAATACGATCTCAAAATGACGGTTCCCTGTTTGCAGCGCGCACCCGCTCGCCAAGTCGCCGCGGACGTCCGAAGAAAGTACGCTGATTAAGCGACTCGATCGCGATACATTCCGGACTCCGGTGTGACTATGGCCGCCACTCCTGCCGAACCAGGCGACAGGCCCAGTGTCGCAGTGACGATTTGAACCGGCGGACGGGAGACAATTCCGTGAGGCATGGGCGTAAGGAATGGCGTCAGCTTTGCGCCCAACGTTGGCCGTAGTCTTGAGCTCTATCGTAGACCCAAAGCTGTCGTGGCCAGGCCCATTGCCCAATTCCCTCAGGCAATTACTGCTCAAAGTGTCGGGCTCACCGCTCAAGGCAGATTGCCACTCCTTGTCCGCCGCCGATGCAGAGCGATGCCAATCCTTTGCGCGCATCGCGGCGGATCATCTCGTAGAGCAGCGTCACCACGATGCGGCAGCCGGAACCGGCCAGCGGATGTCCTAGCGCGATGGCGCCGCCGCTCATGTTGATGATGTCCTCGTTCCAGCCCATCTCGCGATTGACGGCGATGGCCTGGGCGGCAAAAGCCTCGTTGACCTCCATCACGTCGAGGTCGCAGGCCTGCCATCCCGCCTTCTCCAACGCCAGACGTGAAGCAGCGGCGGGACCGAGCCCCATGTTCATCGGCTCGACACCGGCGGAAGCATAAGACGCGATACGCGCGAGGGGCGTCAGACCGAGTTCCTTCATCCGCGCTTCCGACGTCACCAGCACCGCCGCGGCACCGTCGTTGAGACCGGAGGAGTTGCCGGCCGTGATCGTTCCCGCCGCATCGAAGACCGGCCTCAGCCGGCCGAGGCCTTCCATGGTGGTGGAGGGATTGGGATGCTCGTCGCGGTCGATGACGAGATCGCCCTGCCTGGCCTTTATCGAGATCGTGACGATCTCTTCGTCGAATCGGCCCGTCTGGATGGCGGCGTCAGCCTTCTCCTGCGAGCGCAGCGCGAAACGGTCCTGCTCTTCGCGGGTGATCTGGTAGCGCTGCGCCAGCGACTCGGCGGTCACGCCCATATGCACCTGATGGAAGGCGTCCCACAGTCCGTCGGTGATCATGGAATCCTTGACGGTACGGTCGCCCATCCGGATGCCGGCGCGGGCGCCGTGAATGACATGCGGCGCCGATGTCATCGAATCCTGCCCGCCGGCAATCACGCAATCGGCGTCGCCACAGCGAACGGCCTGGGCGGCGAGATGGATCGACTTTTGGCCGGCACCGCATACCTTGTTCACCGTCATGGCGGGAACGCTGACTGGAAGGCCTGCCTTGAGCGCGGCCTGTCGCGCCGGATTCTGTCCGGCGCCGCCAGTCAGCACCTGGCCCATGATCACCTCGCTGACGGCATCGGGGGCGAACTGCGTTTCCGCCAGCATCGCCTGGATAAGCTGTGCCCCCAGCTCCGCCGCCGAAAGGCTGGCGAACGCGCCGTTCAGCTTGCCGATGGGCGTTCGCTTCGCGGCAACGATGTAAACAGCATCCATTTCCAGTCCTCTACACGCGAACGGCGTGTCCACGATCGCAGCTTGACATTCTGGTTATAACCAATAATCTGAAACGCATCGGCAGGCAAGGCCGCGGCATCGAGCCGGGCCTGCGTTGCGGGAGGAATCCATGTCATCCGTGCTTTGGACGCCGGCGCCGGCCGCGTTCCAATCGTCCAACCTTGCGCGCTTTTCGATAGCCAACGGCTTCGACCCGCGCGACTACGAGACGCTGCATCGCTGGTCGATCGGCGATCCTGGCGCGTTCTGGCGCGCGGTGTGGGATTTCGCCGGGGTCATCGGCGAACCGGGCGCCATCTCCTTCCTGCGCGACGAGAATGCGCCGATGACCAGGAGCCGATTCCTGCCGGACGCTTCGCTCAACCTCGCGGAAAACCTGCTGTGTGGCGACGGCGAGAGGGTCGCAGTGATCGAGGCCGACGAGAGCGGCCATTTCCGGACCATCACGCTTGCCGAATTGCGCCGGCTCGTGGCTAGAATGGCCGACGGCCTGCGCGCGGCCGGTATCGCCAAGGGCGATTGTGTCGGCGGCATCCTGCCCAATCGCGTTGAAGGTCTCGTCGCATTGCTGGCGACGCTTTCCGTCGGCGCCGTCTGGTCGTCCTGCTCGCCGGATTTCGGCGCCGCCGCGATCGTAGACCGCCTCGGCCAGATCGGCGTCAAGGTGCTGTTCGCCGCACCTCGCTACCGCTATGCGGGCAAGGAGCACGACATCTCCGGCAGGCTGGCGGAGATCGTCGCCGCGATGCCGAGTGTGACGACGCTGGTGCTGACCGGCGAACCGGGTCCCAGGCCAAGCTGCGCGGCGGATTGCATTTCGTTCGACGATTTCGGCCGCGACGCTCCGCTCAGCTTCGAGCGCGTGCCCTTCGACCATCCGGCCTATGTGCTCTACACCTCCGGCACGACGGGCGCGCCGAAGGCGATCGTCCACCGAGCCGGCGGCGTGCTGCTCCAGCATCTGAAGGAGCATCTGCTGCATGGCGATGTTCGCCCCGGCGACGTCATGAGCTGGTACACCAACACCGCCTGGATGATGTACCACTGGCTGATCTCGGGCCTCGCCTGCCACGCGACAGTGGTGCTCTATGACGGCGCGCCGATCCTGAAATCGGGCGACGGGCTCGATCCCAGTCCGCTCTGGACGATGGCCGAGCGTGCCCGCGTCACGCATTTCGGCACCAGCCCGAAATATTTGGCCACACTCGCCGCCGAAGGTTACGCGCCGGGCAACTTGTTCGATCTCTCGTCGCTGCGGTCTCTGCTGTCGGCTGGTGCGCCCGTCTCCCCCGGTCAGTTCGACTGGGTCTACGAGCATGTGAAAAAGGATATGATCTTCGCCTCGATCTCGGGTGGCACCGAGATCATTGGCTGCTTCCTGCTTGGCTCGCCCCTTCACCCGGTGCGGCGCGGCGAGTTGACCGTGAAAGGGCTCGGCCTCGCGGTCGGCGTGATGGACGAGCGCAATGCGCCCATCATTGGCCGCCAGGGCGATCTCGTCTGCACCGAGCCGTTCCCGTCGATGCCGCTGACCTTCTGGGGCAAGGATGGCGAGGCGCGCTATCACGCCACCTATTTCGCCGCGCGCCCGGAGATCTGGACACATGGCGACATCGCCGAGATGACCGCCTATGGCTCGGGCATCATCCATGGCCGCTCCGATACGACGCTGAAGCCCGGTGGCGTGCGCATCGGCACGGCCGATATCTACGCGGCCTGCGAAGACTTTGCCGAGATCGAGGATTGCCTGGTTTTTGGCGCGCCCGTCGAAGGCGACGAAGAGATCGTGCTCTGCGTCAAGCTCAATGATGGGTATGCGCTGACCTCGGAGCTTGCCGCGCAAATCCGCAGGGCGATCCGCGAAGGCGCATCGCCGCGCCACGTGCCGCACCGCATCCATGCGGTGCAGGCCGTGCCCTACACGCTGAACGGCAAGCGGGTGGAGGGCGCGGCCCGCACCACGCTCGAAGGCAAGCCGGTCAAGAACATGGCCTCGCTCGCCAATCCGGCATGTCTCGAGGAATATCGTGCGCTCGACCGGAGCAAGGCGGCATGAGCCGGTCGAAGGGAGCGATCGTCGGCATCGGCGAGTTGAAGCCGCAACGTTTGACCAGCGGCGTGACGACGCTGGAGATGATTGCCGCGGTCTCGCGCCTGGCGGTCCTCGACGCGGGGCTGGAGCCGAGAGCCATCGATGGGCTGCTGGTCGGGCCGCAGGTCGGCGAGACGCCGCAACATGTCCCGGCGACCATCGCCGAATATCTGGGTCTCGCTCCGACCATGGCCAACGTCGTCGATCTCGGCGGCGCATCCGGCGCCGGCATGGTCTGGCGGGCGGCCGCAGCGATCGAGGCCGGCATGTGCGAGGCGGTTCTGTGCGTGCTCGCCAACAACCGCGAGGCGGCGGCACCCCGCTCGCCCAACCGCAATCCGATCCGCGAGTTCGATGTGCCGTTCGGCGCCTCGGGCGCCAACATTTCCTACGCGCTGCTGATGCAGGCGCATATGGCGGGATATGGCTCGACGGCACGGGATTTCGCCATGATCGCGGCGGCGGCGCGCGCCAATGCGCAGTCCAATCCCGACGCCATCTTCTTCGGCAAGCCGGCGGACGTGGAAGCGGTGCTCGCCTCGCCCATGATCGCCTCGCCGCTGCACCTACTCGAAATCGTCATGCCGGTCGCCGGCGGCGAGGCGGTCGTCGTCACTTCGGCCGAACGCGCGCGATCATTGTCCAAGCCGCCCGTCCATCTGCTCGGTGCCGGCGAGAAGGTCACGCACCGGGCCGTCAGCCAGGCACCCAGCCTCACCTCCGGCCCGCTGAAGAGCGCCATGGCGCGAGCCTTCGCGCAGTCTGGTACCAATGCCGACCGAATGGACCTTCTCTCGCTCTATGATTGCTACACCATCATGGTCGCCACAACGATCGAGGATGCCGGCCTCTGCGCGCCGGGCGAATTCGGCGCCTGGCTGCGCGGGCGCGATCTATCACACAAGGGCGACATGCCGCTGAACACGCATGGCGGCCAGCTGGGTTTCGGCCAGCCGGACCTTGCCGGCGGCATGACGCACGTCGTCGAGGCGGTGCGCCAACTGCGCGGCGAGGCGGGCGAACGCCAGATCGGCAAAGCCGGGCTCGCGCTGGTCACCGGCAATGGCGCGACGATGAGCGAAGCGACCGCACTCGTGCTGGGAACCGCCTGATGTCCGTCGATCTCAACACGCTCAAGACCGCCGGCCCGACCATCACCGCGCTCACCCGGCCGTTCTGGGATGCCGCGGCCGAAGGCCGGTTGACGATTCAACGCTGCGAGGATTGCGGCAAGGCCGTCTTCTATCCGCGGCCGATCTGTCCGCACTGCTGGAGCAGGCGGCTGGTCTGGAAAGACGCATCGGGCAGGGGGCAGCTCAAATCCTTTTCCGAGGTGCATAAGCCCGGCCATCCCGGCTGGCTGCCCGCGGCACCTTACGTGGTCGGCCTGGTCGAACTGGCCGAAGGCCCGACGATGCTGAGCTTCATCCTGGCCGGCACACGGCCGCTACATGTCGGAGACATACTGCGGCTTGCGCCGACAGCCATCGGCGGTCGCGTCCTGCCTGCCTTCAAACCAATCGAACCCAGAGCAGAGGAGAAGCCGAAATGAGCACCGAGACGAAAGACGGTTGGGTGGGTGTCGTGAAGGGCCGCCCGCAGGTCGGCGCCTTTGCCGAGCGCACGCGGCGCACGCGCATGAGTGACATCGAAGCCTTCACCGACATCACCGGCGACCGCAACCCGCTGCATTACGACCGCGCGCTGGCCGAGAAGTCGGTGTTCGGCAAGCTGATCGTCCAGGGCGGCGTCACTTCCGGCATCCTCAATGCGCTGGTGGCGGAGGATCTGCCCGGACCTGGAACCGTGTTTCTCGAAGTGGCCTGGAAGTTCGTCAAGGCTGTCGGCGTCGATGAGGAGATCACCGGACGCGTGGAGGTCAAGGACGTGCGGCCCGACAAGCCGATCTGCAAGATCGAGACCAGCGTGCGCAACGGCCAGGGCGAGCTTTGCCTCACCGGCACGGCCACGGTGTTCACCGTACCGCTGCAAGGCGCATGAGCACGGTCGGGGGCGGCCGGCTTGGCATGGCGGCCGACAGCGAGCGTTGGCGCGTGCTGTCGCTGCTTTGCCTGGCGGTCGTCCTTTCGCTGACCACCTGGTTTTCGGCGACCGCGATACTTCCTGAGCTGAAGCAGGAACTCGCACTGGGCGCGAGCGCCGAAGCATGGCTGACCAATGGCGTTCAGGTCGGCTTCGTGATCGGCGCGCTGGCGGCGAGCCTGGTCAATCTTCCCGATCTTGTGCGGCTCAGCCGCCTCATGGCGGCCGCGGCCCTTGTCGCCGCTTTAGCCAACGCGACGCTGCTGCTTCATCCCGGACCGGGCGGCGTGATCGCCGCGCGCATCGTCACCGGCGCCGCGCTTGCCGGCGTCTATCCGCCGGCGCTGAAGCTCGTCGCCACCTGGTTCACGCGCGACCGGGGGCTGGCGCTAGGCGCGGTCATCGGCGCGCTGACTGTCGGCTCGGCGCTGCCGCATCTCTTCCGCGCCGTCTCGACCGCGCTCGACTGGCGTCCGGTGGTCGCCGCCACCAGCGTGGCGACGGCGGCGGGCGCGTCGCTCTTCCTGCTGTTCGCCAAAGAAGGGCCGTACCCCTTCGGCAAGGCCGTCTTCGAGCCCTCGCGCATCGGCCAGGTGTTTCGCGAAAAGCCGCTGCTGCTCGCCAATCTCGGCTATCTCGGCCATATGTGGGAGCTTTACGCCATGTGGGCGTGGCTGCTTGCCTATACGCGCGCCGCTTTCGAGGCGCAGGTGATCGGAACCGCCGCTACCGCCTCGCTCTCGACCTTCCTTGTCGTGGCCTCCGGCATCCTCGGCTGCCTGCTCGGTGGCTATCTGTCCGACCGTATCGGCCGCACCATCACCACCGCCGGCATGATGCTCGTCTCGGGCGGCTGCGCACTGCTGATGGGCTTTCTCTTCACCGGCCCACTCTGGCTCTTCATGTTGGTGGCCGTCGTCTGGGGCGTTTCGGTCATTGGCGATTCGGCGCAGTTCTCCGCAGCCGTCACCGAGCTTGCCGACCGCCGCTTCGTCGGCACCGCGCTGTCGGTGCAGCTTGGACTGGGTTTCGCGCTGACGGTGCTCGCCATCTGGCTGACGCCGCGCTTCGCCGACTTCATCGGTGGCTGGCGCTGGGCCTTCCTGCTGCTGGTTCCCGGGCCGCTTCTGGGGGCTGCCGCGATGCTATGGTTGCGAAACTTGCCGGAGAGCGTGAAAATGGCCGCAGGTCTCCGCTAGGGAGGCGCCGCCGCTCGTTGAGTCGCGGCAATGAATTGCGGCAGGACCGAATGCAACAAGCAACCAGAATGCGCGGGCGTCCTCGTTACGATCAGGAAGATGCCGAGGCGGCCGAGGCTTTCCGCTCGATCGGCTCAAAGGTTCAGCTCAACCGCGATGAGGCGGCCCCGCTTTGGGTGCAGTTGCGCAACCAGGTCGAGGAAGCGATCAACACCGGGTTGCTTGCCGCCAATTCGCGCATTCCCTCTGAGCAGGCGCTTTGCGAATTCTTCAGCGTGTCGCGTCCCGTGGTGCGCGCGGCGATCGGCTCGCTGTCCAACGAAGGCCGTATCATCAAGATGCCGCGCAAGGGTATGTTCGTCGCGGCACCGCGCGAGCATGTCGACTTCATGACCGCCAACCTCGGCGTGTTCGACGACCTGACCGCCAAGGGCCACAAGGTCTCGACCCGCACGCTGGAAATCTACCGCTGCCCGCCGAGCGAGAAGGAGTCCAAGGTCTTCGGCATTCCCGCCAATGGCAGCGTGGTCCGCATCAGCCGCGTCTACATGACCGATGGCTCGCCGATCACCATGACGCGCATCAGCCTGCCGGGACATCGGGTGCCGGGGCTGGAGAACATCCTGTCGGAAAACCAGTCGATCTTCGGCACCATCCGCGCCGTCTTCGGCCTGACCGTGAAGCGCGCCGACCGCTGGCTGCGCGCCGCACTTCCGACCAAGGAAGAGGCCGATGAGATGGGTGTCGCCGCCAACACGCCGCTGATCGAGATCGAGTCGATCGCCTATGACGCCGACGGCGCCGCGCTCGAATATTACGAGGCCTTCTACAACTCCTCCGTGGCCCGCATCCACATGGCGGTGGAGCAGCCGTCGGCGACCGTGAACGGCGTCGATCGCACCTGAATTGCGCTCGTCCAAAAAAGTTTCCCTTTTCTGGTTATTACCAGATTGACGGACCCAGGAAGCTTCTGTAACGTCCCTGTCATGGGGTCGGGAGGAGCCTGACCCGGAGGCATTATCAGGACCGGTCGGCTTGCGGCGCTGCTTCGGCGGCGAGGGTGGTATTTTGCCCGCGCTCAAGTTCGTCCTGATGGAGGACGTGCATGGATTACCAGTCGCAATTCGACCTGACAGGCGAGGTTGCCGTCGTCACCGGCGGCGCCAGCGGGATCGGTCTCGAGGCGGCCAAGGCGCTCGGGACTTGCGGCGCGCGTATCGTCCTGCTCGACATGAATGCGGACGGGCTGAAAGCCGCTGCCGAGGCGCTCACGACGGCCGGTGTCGCAAGCGTCGATGGCCGCGTGCTCGATGTCACGGATCCACAGGCGGTAGAGGCGATGGCAACCGCGATCGTCGCGGACTTCGGCAAGGTCGATGTCCTGGTCAACAGCGCCGGCATCGCGCGCCTCAACACCGCGCTCGACACCCCGGACGAGGAATGGCGCCTGGTGATGGATGTCAACGTCAACGGCGTCTACTGGGCCTCGCGCGCCTTCGGCCGCTCGATGGTCGCCCGCAACAAGGGTTCGATCGTCAATCTCGGCTCGATGTCGGGCCTGATCATCAACCGTCCGCAGACCGCGCCGTCCTACATGGTGAGCAAAGGCGCCGTGCACATGATGACCAAGGCGCTCGCCGTCGAATGGGCGAAATCGGGCGTGCGCGTCAACGCGCTGGCTCCGGGTTACGTCGGCACCGAGATGACGCTGAAGATGCGCGAGCGTCCCGAACTCTTCAACACCTGGATCGACATGACGCCGATGGGGCGCTTGGGCACACCGCAGGAGATCGCCTCGGCGATCCTGTTCCTGGCGTCGCCGGCGTCGAGCTACGTCACCGGCGCGATCCTGTCGATCGACGGCGGTTACACGGCCTGGTGACGGATTGAGCAAGGATTGGAATATCGCATGACCGTTTCGGACCGAGAGCCGCGCCAGGCAATCATCGACGCCTGCATCCAGATGAACGCACTTGGCATCAACCAGGGCACATCCGGCAACATCAGCTGTCGCCATGGCGACGGCATGCTGATCTCGCCGACCAGCACCCCCTACGACACGCTGCAGCCGGAAGACATCGTCTTTATGGGCTGGGACGGCGAGGTTGACGGCCGCCTGCCGCCGTCGAGCGAATGGCGCTTCCATTTCGACATCATGAAGGCGCGGCCCGAGGTCAACGCCGTCGTCCACGCGCATCCGACCTACTGCACCACGATCGCCATCATGGGCAGGAAAATACCGGCAATCCATTACATGGTCGCGGTCGCCGGCGGCAGCGACATACGCTGCGCGCCTTACGCCACCTTCGGCACGGCGGAGCTTTCGGCGCATGCGGTGGAGGCGCTGCGCGACCGCAAGGCCTGCCTGCTTGCCCAGCACGGCATGATCGCAGTCGGATCGAGCCTCGCTCAGGCCATGTGGCTTGCCGTCGAGGTCGAGACGTTGGCGCGCCAGTATCACGGCGCCCTGCAGATCGGAGAGCCGCCGGTGCTGTCAGACGAGGAGATCGAAAACGTCATCAAGCGCATGGCGAGCTACGGCCTGCGCGACAACGAGGCCGCTGCCTGAGCGGCGGCCATCAGGCAGAATCCTCCGGAAGGCCCGGAGCGATCAACAAGGGAGGAAATGAAATGACCAGATCAATGAAAGGCCTCGTCAAGGCGCTCGCCCTGGGGCTGGCGGCGGCTTGCAGCCTTGCCGCCGTCTCCGGCGCGAGCGCCGAGGAGCTGTCGCTCAAGGGCAAGCGCATCGGCGTCTCGGCAATAGGCACCGACCACTACTGGGACCTGATGGCGTTTCGCGGCATCCAGGATCGTGTGAAGGAACTCGGCGGCGAAGTGATCGCCCTCGACGCCGGCCGCAAGGACCAGCAGCAGATTGCACAGCTGCAAACGCTGATCGCGCAGAAGCCCGACGCCATCATCGAGCAGCTCGGCAATCTCGAAGTGCTGAACCCGTGGCTGCAGAAGATCCGCGACGCCGGCATCCCGCTGTTCACGGTCGACACCGCCACCCCGCACGCCATCAACAACACCACCTCCAACAACTACAATATCGGCGCCGAAATCGCCTTGCAGATGGTCGCCGATATGGGCGGCAAGGGCAACGTGCTGGTCTTCAACGGCTTCTACAGCGTGCCGGTCTGCAAGATCCGCTACGACCAGCTGAAATATGTGCTGACCTCGTTCCCGGATGTGAAGATCGTCGAGCCCGAGCTACGCGACGTCATTCCGAACACGGTGCAAAGCGCCTATTCCAACGTCACCGACATGCTGACCAAATCGCCCGAGAAGGGTTCGATCGGCGCGGTCTGGGCCTGCTGGGACGTGCCGCAGATCGGCGCCACGCAGGCGGTCGAGGCTGCCGGCCGCAACGAGGTCAAGACCTACGGCATCGACGGCAGCCCGGAAGTCATCAAGATGGTGATGGACCCGAAATCGTCGGCCGGCGCCGTCGCGGCGCAGCAGCCCTATGAGATCGGCAAGACCTCGGTCGACAACGTCGCGAAGTATCTGGCCGGCCAGAAGGTGCCGCCCTTCACCTTCGTTCCCGCGGTGCTGATCAACAAGGAAAATGCCGCCGAAAAAGGAAAGCCGTTCCTCGACGCCGCCGAAAAGGCAGGCGTTAAATAGAGCGGAACGAAACAACGGGCAGCCAAGGCGTTGCGGCTGCCCGCCACATTCAATCGGGGTTGACGGCCATGCAGCCAGCAAAGCGTGACATTGCTGTGTCGATGACGGGCATATCGAAGCGGTTCGGTCCGGTGCGCGCGCTGGAGAACGCGAACCTCGAGATCGCGCGCGGCTCGATCCTCGGCCTTGTTGGCCAGAACGGCGCCGGCAAGTCGACCATCATCAAGGTGCTGGCCGGCATCATCAAGCCGGACAGCGGCACTATTCTCATCAACGGCGAGGCCATCGCCTCGCTCACGCCGGCTTCGGTCGAAAAGTTCGGCGTGCATTTCATCCACCAGGACAGGCTCCTGGTGCCAACCGCGACCGTCGGCGAAGCTGTCTTCCTCGGCCACGAGATCGGCCTCGGTCCGTTCGTCAGCCGCCGCGCCATGGAGCGCAAGGCTGCGGACCTGTTGAAGCGCTTCTTCGGCATGGAACTGCCGTCGGGTACGCTGGTGAAAGACCTGACCACCGCGCAGCAGAAGGTCGTCCAGATCACCCGCGCGCTGGCGCAAAAGGCATCGGTGCTGGTGCTCGACGAGCCGACGGCGGCATTGGTCAAACGCGAGGTCGATAGCCTGTTCGACGTGCTGCGCCGGTTGCGCGACGACGGCATCGCCGTGGTCTTCATCTCCCATTATATGCAGGAGATCGAGAAGCTCTGCGACTGCGTCACCGTGATGCGTAACGGCACGGATGTCGGCACGGTCGATCCGCGCCAGACACCGATCGACGAGATCATCTCGATGATGATCGCCCGGGATGTCGGCGAGATGTTTCCGAAGCGCTCAGTCGAGCTTGGCGCGCCGGTGCTGGAGGTTTCCAACCTTCGCCTCGGTGGCAGCTTCGAGAATATCGGCTTCAACGTTCGCGCCGGCGAGATCGTCGGCCTAACCGGCCTGCTGGGCTCCGGCGCCAAGGAAATCGTCCAGTGCCTGTTCGGCCTCAAGACCGCCGATGGCGGCCAGGTCAAGGTCGAGGGCAGGGAGCTTGCGCTGTCGACGCCGGTCAAGGCCGTGCGCGACGGCATCGCCATGCTGCCGGAAGACCGCCGCGCGCATGGCGTGGCGCTCGGACTGTCGGTGCGCGAGAATATCTCGCTGGCCAGCCTGCGCCGCTATTCGCGAAGCGGCATGGTCAGCCGTGGCTTGGAGAACAAGGCGGTCGACGGCCTGATCAAGGAACTGTCGATCAAGGCGCCGCATCGCGACGCGCTGGTGCGCGAGCTCTCCGGCGGCAACCAGCAGAAGGTGGCTTTGGCCAAATGGCTGAGCTGCCAGTCGCGGGTCTATGTGCTGGACGAACCGACGGTCGCCGTCGATGTCGGCGCCAAGGTCGAGATCTACAATCTGTTGAACCGCCTGGCGGGCGAGGGAGCGGCGATCCTGCTTCTGTCCTCCGACCTGCTGGAGCTGGTCGGCGTCTGTGACCGCGTTCTGGTCGTCTATCGCGGTCGGCTTGCCGGCAGCTTCTCCGGTCCTGCGATGAACAGCGACGCGCTGCTGGCGGCTTCGTCCGGTGCGCGCTCGAACACCGATGGAGCGGCCGTATGAGCGCGACTGCTCTTCACACCGAAGTCGGCGTGTCCGACGAAAAACAAGCCGCCGCAAAGAGCGCGGGCCGGCGCTTCGGCGCGCTGGTCGTGCGGCTTGGCGCGATCGCCGCCTTCGCCGCGATCATGGCCTATTTCGCCATCTTCGCGCAGGGCTTCACCTCCACCTTCAACCTGATCAACGTCATCGAGCAGTCGGCGATCCTGGGCGTGCTCGCCTATGGCATGACGGCCGTCATCATCGGCGGCGGCTCCGATGTCACCGAAGGCGGCATCGACCTGTCGATCGCCGCCAATATGGGGCTCTGCGCCGCCGTCTACGCGACACTTTTGTCGATGGGTTATGGCGACTTCCTTTCGGTGCTTGCTGCCATCGCCGTGGGCATGGCGGTCGGCGCGCTGAACGCCCTTGCCGTGGTCGGGCTCGGTATCCTGCCGCTGCTTGCGACGCTTGCCGTGCTCAATGTCGCCGCCGGCATGGAACTCACGCTCACCCAGAACACGGTCGTCGGCGCATCCTCCCCGCTGCTCGGCGTGCTGGTTTCGGGGAGCTTCCTCGGCATCTCCGCGCTTGCCTGGGCATTGATCGTCTTCTCAGCGATCATGATCGCGGTCGTTCATGGCACGTCGTTCGGGCTCAGGCTCTACGCTGTCGGCGGCCATCCCGAGGCGGCGCGCGCGGCCGGTCTCAGCGTTCCGTTCTACGTGTCCTTCACCTATGTGCTGAGCGGCTTCTGTGCTGCTGTGGCGAGCATCCTCACCGTCTCTCGCCTGTCGGCCAGCACACCCGGTTCCGGCGAGCTGCTTCTGTCGGTGCTGGCGGCGGCACTGCTCGGCACGGTCTTTTCCCGCCGCTTCGTGCCGACCATGGGCGGCACGCTGCTCAGCGTTCTGTTCATCGGCCTTCTGGCCAACGGTTTCCAACTGCTCAACGTCTCCAGCTACTGGGTCAACGGGGTGCAGGGCGCGCTGATCCTGCTGGTGGTGGCCATCACATCCTTTGCCCGCGGTTCGGAGGGTTCGCGATGAGCGTCTCTGCCAACGACAACTCCGCCAAGGTGAGCCTGCGCGGCTTCCTCGCCAAATACAGCGTGCTCATTGCCTTCGCGGCCATCGTCATCTTCTTTTCGGTGGCGAGCCCGACCTTCCTGACGCCGGCCAACCTTTTCAACGTGCTGGTCAACAACGTCGTCATGCTGGCGATCGTGGCGCTGGGGCTGACCATCGTCATCTCGTCGGGCGGCATTGATCTCTCCGTCGGCGTGTCCGTCGACATGGCGAGTATGATCTTCGTCATGCTTCTCGCCGCCGGCTACAGCGGCGTGGTCGGCGTCGCCGGCGGACTCGGCGCCGCGCTGATCGTCGGCGTGCTGAATGCGATCCTCATCACCAGGCTCAACATCAGCCCCTTCCTGGCGACGCTCGGCGTGCTCTTCATCGGCCAGAGCGCGCAGCAGCTCGCCACCAGCGGCGGCCAGCCCATCTACCTCACAAGCGGCTATGCAGCAGACCAGTTCAACGCCATTGCCCGCACCGATTTGTTCGGAATACCGACGCCGGTCATCGTGCTGATCGTCCTGGCGGTCGCGGTCCATCTCCTGCTGCATCGCTCGGTCTTCGGGCGCTATGTCCAGGCCATGGGCGCCCAGCCCGGCGTCGCCTGGTATTCCGGCATCCGCGTGCCGCGCGAATTGTCGATGGTGCATGTGCTGTGCGCGCTGCTTGCCGGCGTCACAGGTATAGTGTTGTCCGCGACGGTGAAGTCCTACGTGCCGCTGTCGGGCAATGCCTTCCTGCTCGACGCGATCGGCGCCACTTTCATAGGCACGACGCTCAGCCGCGAACGCAAGCCCTCGGTCATCGGCACGCTGCTCGGCGTGTTGCTGCTCGCCATCGTCAAGAACGGGCTGCTGCTCGTCGGCTGGAATTTCTACTGGCAGCAGGTCGGCATCGGCGTGCTCGTCTTTCTGGTGCTGGCCGCGAGCTTCGGCCTGCGCCGCGCCGCCCATTGAGTTCGAAAGGTCAAGTCAGCCATGCCACAATTCGACGTCAGCTCGATCGGCTTCTACGTCCTCGACATCCTGGGACGGCCGGTCTCGCGCATCCCCGAAGGCGGCCACGCCGACTATATCGAGGAGATCCGCATGACTGTCGCCGGCACGGCCGGCGCGACTGGGATGGACTGCGCCATCCTCGGGCTGAAGACCCGGGCTGTCACCACGCTCGGCACCGACGACATGGGCGACTGGTTCCTGGCC
This sequence comes from Mesorhizobium sp. B2-4-6, assembly GCF_006442775.1. Taxonomy (NCBI): domain Bacteria; kingdom Pseudomonadati; phylum Pseudomonadota; class Alphaproteobacteria; order Hyphomicrobiales; family Phyllobacteriaceae; genus Mesorhizobium; species Mesorhizobium sp. B2-4-6. The sequence continues at coordinate 95,958 of NZ_VFVI01000013.1, read as the reverse complement.
AAACTTCAGAAATATGGGCTGGAGACGAGCCTTGTCCGCCGCGACGGCAGCGTCCAGACTTCTTCCACCATCCTGCCGGTGCGGCCAAACGGCGAGCGGCCCGCGTTGCACGTGCCGGGCACCGCCACCTTGTTCGACGTCGCCGATGCCGATCTCGACGCCGCGCTCGATGCGAGGGTCGTCCATGTCGGCGGCACCGGACTGCTGAAACGTTTCGACGGCGGGCCGACCGTCAGGCTGCTGAAGCGCGCCAAGGAGTTGGGCCGCGTCACCACTTTCGACCTCATCCAGGCGACGCCGGAGACCTGGAAGCTGGTCGAGCCGTGCCTTCCCTATATCGACTATTTCGTACCCAGCATCGACGAGGCCGGCGAGATGGCGCATGACCGCGATCCGGCCCGCGTCGCCGCCTTCTTCAAGGCGAGAGGCGTGAAGAACTGTATCATCACGCTTGGCGCCGGCGGCGTCTATGTCTCGCCCGAGCACGGCGAGGATTTTCATCTGCCGGCCTTCGAAGTCGAGGTCTTCGATACCACGGGCTGCGGCGATTCCTTCACCGCCGGCATCATCGTCGGCATCGTCAAGGGCTGGAACCTCAAGCAGTCCGCGCGCTTTGCCAGCGCCGTCGCCGCCAAGGTGGCGATGGGGCTTGGCTCCGACGGCAAACTCGTTTCATTCGACGATACGATCGCGGCGATGAATTCGCTCCCGGTCAAGACATCAAAGGTGGAAGCAGCATGACCATTCTTCCTGAGGCCAAGGGCAAGACGGCTCTCGTCACCGGCGCCAGCCGCGGCATCGGCAGGGCGCTCGCCAAGGGGCTCGCCGAAGCGGGCTTCGACGTCGCCATCACCGATCTGCCCTCGCAGGCGGCGGAGCTCGACGTCACCAAGGGCGAGATCGAGGCGGCCGGCCGCAAGGCCTATGTCTACACGATGGACGTCAGCAAGAAGAAGGATATCGAAGCGACCGCGCAGGCGCTGCTCAAGGCTGCGGGTAGCATCGACGTGCTGGTCAACAATGCCGGCATTCTCAAGCCCAGCCTGCTCCAGGATCTCGACGAGGCAGACTGGGACGCGCATTTCGACATCAACGCCAAGGGCGTGTTGATGATGTGTCAGGCCGTGCTGCCGCATATGCGTGCCAGGAAATCGGGCAGGGTGATCAACATCGCCTCGATCGCCGGCCGACAGGGCGTGCCGACGCAAGGCCATTACGCAGCGACCAAGGCGGTGGTGATCACGCTGACCAGGGTGCTGGCGCAGGAGGTCGGCATGGACGGGGTCACCGTCAACGCGATCTGCCCCGGCATCATCCTGACCGAAATGGGCAAGAACAATCTGGGCAGCGAAGCCGCCATCCGCCACTGGGAGGACGTCGCCGCGCTGAAGCGCCTCGGCGCGCCGGAGGATATCATAGGCCCGGCGCTGTTCTTCGCCTCCGATCTCTCTGCCTTTGTCACCGGCCAGGCGCTCAACGTCGACGGCGGCATTTACTATCACTGACCGCTCGCTGAGTTGGCAATGAACGTATCCCCACGTCGTGATCAACGACCAGCAGCGTAGCCCCTACGGGCTCTTCCTTGTTTGTCATCATGACAGCTCAGAAGCAGCGGAGCGCCTCGGGCGTGATCCCACCGTGCCGCCGCTTGGCGATATCGACGGGCCGCCGGAGATCGCCGCAGCGGTGGTCGCGTTCAACAATATGCAGGCGCGGCTCAAACTTTATGTCAAGGATCGCACCACTATGGTCGCCGCGATCGCGCACGATCTGCGCACGCCCTTGATGCGTCTGACGCTGCTGCTGGAGAACGCCCCTTCCGACGTGAAATCGGCAGCTGAGGCGGTGATCAAGGAAATGAACAGCCGCATTCGCGGCGCGCTTGCATTTGGTCGTGATGCCGGCAATCCAGGTCGCAGACAATGTCTGGAGTTGCGAACACTGGTCGAAAGCGTGGTCGACGAGATGGCGGATCGCGGCGCGGACGTTGCGGTGTTACCTGGCGACGAGCTGACGGTTGACGCCGACGTTGCGGGGCTGAGAGCGCTGCTCGTCAACCTTGTTGAGAATGCAGTGCGTTATGCCGATGGCGCGCGCGTGCAATTGCGACGCCTGGACAACCGGATCCTGATCGAAGTGGCGGACAATGGACCGGGCATTCCAGTGCCGGAACTGGAGAAGGTGTTCGAACCATTCTACCGTCTGGAAGCATTACGCAACCGGGCGACCGGCGGCACCGGCCTTGGCCTTGCCAGCGCCAGGGCGGTGGCAAGGAGTCACGGCGGTGACGTAACTCTTGCCAACCGGCGGGAAGGGGGCCTCGTGGCTACCATCACGCTGCCGCTTCACTAAGAAAATCAGGCGCTCGGACGAGACGCCAGCCCAACGCGATCACCCGGGCACTGACCAATCTTGTGGAGAACGGGATGCATTTCGGCTCATCCGTTCTGATCACCGCATCGGTGGGAGGCGAGGTCGTCACCGTCGACGTCATGGACGATGGGCCGGGTATTCCCAAAGACCGGCTACAGAGCGTGATCGAGCCCTTCGTCCGTCTCGACCCGTCGCGATCGAACCGCTTCGGGAACGTCGGGCTCGGGCTCTCCATCGTGAAGGAGATTGTTGAGGGGCATGAGGGTACGCTCGAATTGATCAACAGGCGGCCAACGGGGCTGATCGCCAGGATCCGGTTGCCGAGCAGCCAAGTCATCTCGTCTTGATTAACTGTAACGCAATAAACGATGTGATCCGATCGCTGGGCTCATTGTCCTTCGTCGCGCAGACGACCCGCGATCCCGCCAAGCGAGGCGGCAAGCCAAGTGACATCGCACAAGCCGCCGTTTGGTTGCACTCAAGTGCGTCAAGCTATCTACTCGGGGCAAATGTTGATCGTTGACGGAGGCATGACCATCGGTGGGTTCAAGTTCTAGCCTCGAACTTTGCTCCTCTAAGAATTACGTCGGCAAATGGAGACTGGATGACGTGTCTTGACGCCCGCAAATCATATCTTCTTCAACGTCCCGACCTGGATGGATCGGCTTCTTTCAAAGCTCGGCTGACAACGAGTTTCTTGGCGAATTCCTCTTGGGTTATGGAGCTTTCCTGCTTGCCGGAGGTGGGGAGCCGGTCTCCTCAGGTGAGGGTTCGTTTACCAACGTCTGCCTACCGTTGAGTTTGCCGGGAAGGCATCAAAATAGGAAGATATCGGCCATATACCAAGAAGGAACAGGCCGCCCATGTCATCGAAGCGACTGGAGAACAAGGTTGCCATCGTCACAGGAGCCGCGCGGGGCATTGGAAGGGCGACGGCAATCGCTTTCGCAGGCGAGGGCGCGACGGTCGTAGGCATCGATATCGCAGGCCCGATCAGCAAGACGCTGGAGGTGAAGCCCGCCACAATCTCGGATTTGCATGAAACTGGACGGCTCGTTGAGGCGGCGGGAGGCAGATGGGGCGCTCGCCAGCTCGACCAGCGGGACATCACTGCTTTGCGCGAGGCCGCCGCGTGGACAGCCGAAACCTTCGGCAAGATCGACATCTTATTTGCCAACGCGGGTATCCAGGCTTTCAAGCCTATCCTGGAGATGGAAGACGCCGACTGGCATGATCAGATCGACGTCAATCTGACGGGCACCTGCAACGCGATCCGCGCGGTCGCGCCCTATCTCGTCAAGAATGGCGGCGGTCGCATCATTGTCACCTCGTCGACCCAAGGCCAGCACGGCACGAAGTATGGGGCGGCCTATTCAGCCTCGAAATGGGGCATCATCGGCCTGATGAAGTCCGCGGCCTTGGAGCTCGGTCAATACGGGATCACCGTCAACGCCGTCATTCCGGGTCTCATCGATACGCCGCTCACGCGCCACCGCCAGCGCTATGCACAAGCGATCGATGATCTGACCAATGCCGAGTCGTTGGAGAAGCTGGAAGCCGAAGCAAAGCAAAAGCTCACCGCCAAATCGCCGCTTGGGGTGCCTTGGCTTCCTCCCGAATCCGTTGCTCCGGCGGTGGTCTTTCTCGCCAGCGACAACGCTTACATGGTTTCGGGAGCGACATATGATGTGACGGGGGGCGACAGCGCCAACATTACCGCCTGAACTGCTGGTAACATTTCATGCGAGGAGAGGCCCAGGAACTTAAGTCTGACTAGGTGCCGTGCGTTTCCGTAACGGACTGATTTTACTTGGAAATTTATGGTGCCCAGAGGCGGACTGCATCAAGTGAGCTAAATCAACAGTTTGCGCGATCACTGGACACTTTTTCTTCCCACGTAATCATTGGGTTTTTTGGCAAAGTGTCCAGCGCACCTTTCCCGCGAGATCATGTCGCCACCACGGCCGCGGCGTCCGAGCTCCCAGGCAGCGTGATGCCGATCGCAACGTCGCGCGAGCCGCACATCGGGCAGCGGACCTTGCCCTTGAGCTCGGACACCAGGCACGCCCGGCCGCGCGTGATCATGAATGTCATCAGGTCGAGATCGTAGCGGAAGCCGCATTCGCGGATCGTCTTGAGGCCGGCGCGGCGGCCCCAGGTGCAGCGGAAATGTATCCTGCCGCCGGCCTGCCAGACATCACGGACTGTCTCGATCGCCATCTGCGCCGACCATACGATCAGCCCTTGAAGTCCGGCGGTGGCAGGCCGGGACCGGACATCGGTGCCGCATGCGGCCGCTCATAGTCGATAGGCCGATCCTTCAAGAGGTTCAGCGCCTCGCGCATCTGCTTTTTCAGAACGCCGATAGCATCATAATGCGGGCGAAACGGCGTGAGCGACAAGGTGGCGGCGTCCAGTGCGCCGTCAAGACTGCGCATCTGCGCCTCGATCGCCAAGAGATGGGCTTGTGAAATATCGTCGCGGCGGCGGCGGCGCGGCATGGCTCTTTGTTCTCCCGTGACGTGAACGAAATAAGAACAAATTCCTGCCGCCGTCAATCCTCCTCGCGAAAATCCAGCAGCGAGGCGTGGCGCAGCTTCTCCTCGCCGCGCAGATGCTTGACCCGTCCGACCAGCCCCGGCCGCAGCCATTGCGTCGCCGGCCGTCTGGCAGCACCCTTCAGCACAGACTCGGGCGGCGGCGAGCCGGCATAGTCCTTGACGCGCTGCCAGAGATGCTCGCGCATCTCGCGGCCCATGGTGATGAAAGCCGAGCCGACATAGCGGCCTGTGCCGAGCTCGGCCATCAGCGCGAAGGCGGGCTTGCCGGGCTCGCGCTCGACGCCGATGAGAGCGAGCTCGCTGACGGTGTAGCTCTTCGTCTTCAGCCAGGCGGAGGTGCGACCGCTGCGGTATTTCGAATCGACGCGCTTCGACACCATGCCCTCGATGCCGGCCTGATCGACGAGGTAGAAGATGCTGTCGGCATCGCCCGGCATCGCCTCGCTGAACTGGATAAGGCTGCCCGGCTTCATGATCGAATGAAGCATCTCGCGCCGTGCCTTCAGGCCGACGTCGGTCAGATCGTGGCCGTCGAGATGCAGGAGATCGAAGGCACCGAGATGGACGTCGGGTGACTTCGCGTGCACCGCTTTCTGCAATGCGGCGAAATCGGGCAGCCCGGCGGCGCTGGTGATGACGGCTTCACCATCGATGATGACACTGTCGACGTCGAGCTCGCGCGCGGCGGCGACCAGGCCGGGATAGAGCTTTGTCCAGTCGGCGCCAGACTTGGTGAAAACCCGGACATCATCACCGTCGATGACGATCTGCGTTCGGTAGCCATCGAGCTTGATCTCGTGGATCCAGCCATCACCTTTCGGCGGCTTCGCCACCAGCCTCGGCAGCATTGGCGGGATGAACTTCAGACGCTCTTTGGCGTTAAGCATGCACAATACCCCAACCGCCCTTCAAGGGATCCGGGGTATATTAGTTCCGAAGAATTTTAAGAAAAGCTGACAGCATGGTGAAGCTTTCCGATCTTGGGCCACGACACGCCGTCACGGTGCACCCGCAGCCAAGCGCCAAGAACGACTCCGACTTCTATCGGTGCGAGACCTGCGGCCAAATGGTTGACTGCCGGGATATGCGGCAGGTGCTATGGCACGAGCAGGATGAGCACGAAGCGCTTGAGATGGACGCCTGAAACGCAAAAAAGCCCCGCCGGCGTGAGCCGACGGGCAACGTCTTGAGAGTTAATTGGGGGATTGACCGGTTAGGGCGGCGAACGCCGTCGGCCCACTTTGTCGCCCTCGATCACGCGATCCATGCGCTCGTGCAGCGTGTCGACACTGCCTTTTAAGTCCCGGACCCCGGTCATCACTTCGTCGCGGAACTCCCGCAGACCGGCTTTGGTGATGTAGGTTTCGGCGACGTGCAGCCTGTGGGCGGCCAGTTGATCCGTCACCAAGGATATCGCTGCCAGGGCGGCATCTGCTCGTGTATGCGCGCTCGCCGCGTCCTTCTTCACCTCGTCCCGGGCCGCCTTGATGGCACCCTCGATCCGCCACCAGATACCGGCGACGAAGCCGATGACGGTGATCAGGAAAGCGATGTTGGAATTGAAATCTGCCATCAGCCCCGATGCCTTTCATGCTGCTGTGCTGCGATCGTCATTTCGGCTCCCGCGATTTCCAGATCCGATGGTACCAGGCGGCGCACCAGTCGATCTGCTTGTTGAGATCGCCAACGGTGTTGTCGGCCTTCTGGTTGGCGACGTCGTACCAATCGTTGAGGACAACACCGGTGTGACCGTGCTTCTCGCACTGTCCCGGGTAGGGCGGCATCCGCCGCGCCTCCTCGATCAGTTTTGCCGCCGCCGCGGTGGCTTCCTGGGCGGCATCGACCTTTGCCTTATCGACGTAGGCTTGGCTGAGCTTCGCCTTATCGGTTCCGCAGGCTGTCAAGCTGCTGAGGACCGACACGGCCGATGCCATCACGAGAGCGCTGCGCAATCGCGTCGAGTTCATCCTGCTTTGCCTTTCTGTCCGCGTCGGAGAGTGTGAGCTGCTGCTCGAGGTCGGTTCTGGCGGCGCGCTCCGCCTCGGCGATCCGGCTCGATTCGGCGGCGAAACCTTCGACCCAGGCGCGAAGCCGGCGCTCCTCGGCGACTTCGGCCTGCAGGGCGTCGAGCTGCGCGCCGGCGACGATCTCGGTCGTGGCCTTGTCGACCGCATGGCGGATGGCGGAGGTCTTGTCGAAATAGAGCCAGGCGCCGGCGGCGAGGAAGAACCAGACCGGGAGGGTGACGCCGAAGGCGAGGATCGGGCGGATGATGCGCCAGGCGGCGAGGACGGCGACCATCACGCCCACACCATGAGCGCCAGCGCGATGGCGAGCATGACGAGATAGGGAGCCAGCGCCTGCCAGATGTCGCGCAGCAGTTCGGCCAAGACGGAGGCGAGGTTTTCCATCAGCCGGGCTCCTCATCGAAGGCGCGCAACGCGACCGTCTGCCCGGCGAAGTCGTGGGTGCAGTCGCCAAGGAACTGGATTTTCCCGTCTGTCACGAAAGAATGGCAGCACATGTCGGGGATTTCGACCTTCTCGCCGGCCATGATGCGATCGTATTCCTCGTCGGTGATGCGGCGCTTGCCGGTCACCTTGATCGACGGCGAGAAGGTCGGGCGGTCGTAGTCGCCGTTGAATGACCAACTCGGGCCGACGACGTGAGTTTCGTCGCACCCTAGGCACCAGAAGTGCAGCCGGCCGCCTTCGCCGGTTCGCAGGATGCCGCGCGCGCCCATCAGTTCAGCCCCGAGACGCAGAGCTCTGCCTCACCAAGGCGCTGCGCGTCGCCCATCTCGCGACGCTTCACCAGGCCCGGGAGAACATCGCCGCCAGCCTTGTTCCATGCCGTCTGCGCTTCGCAGGCGTGGCGGTATTCATGCTTGGTGACAAACTCCGAAGCCCTGGAGCCGATCTGACCGCGGCGTGGCTTCTTGGACCCGACGCCGAAATTGTAGGCTCCGGAGAGCATCGAAGCCTGCACCGCGATCGGCGCCTGCCAGTAGTCCGTCACGTTGTCGACGAGAGGCAGATAATAGTCGTGTGTGACGCGCTTGATCAGCTTGGCATCGCACTCCTCGAGCGTCGCACGCATGCCTGGTTTCACGCCCTTGGTTTCACCCCAACAGATCGTCCAGACCTTGACGCTGTCCTGGTAGGCGACGAGCCGAAGACCTTCCCAAGGCTTGATCAGATTGTCGACGGCGAGGCGCACCGCCGGCGGCGTGTAGCCCTGCGCGATCGCCTCGTGGATAGCAGCGACGCGTGGGTCCGGCTGGCTTGCGATGAACGCCGTCCAGCCGCTGGCAGCCGCGAACAGGGCGCCCGCGACGGCAGCGGTCCTGCCGCGCTTGGTCGAGACGATCTTATTGATCGGCATCGGGGTCTCCTGAAATGTTCTTCTGGCGCGTGACGCGCAACAGCGGCACGAGGGCACCGGCTATACCCGCGGCGGCCGTCAACGCCCCGTTGAGGATGATCAGCCCGGTCGACGGGTATGCTTGCGAAGCGGTGTAGAAGTAGAGGCTGGTCGCCGCGCCGCCGAGAATGGCGGCGAGCACGCCGGCCCAGACGGCCCAGCTTCGAAAGAGGACGGGCTTCCAGTTCTCGATCAGGCGCATGGGTTTGCTTTCGGGCGGCGCCGGCGGCATGCTGGCGGTTTTGTGATGGGGAGATCGCCGCAATGGCGAAGGAATTCGAATATCTGGGCGACGACATCGCGGTGGTTTCGCGCAACCCACTGAAGGGCACGCTCACGCTGGTCGCCTATGACGAAGATGGCGACCCTTGCGACATGGAACTGGCGCTCGACAAACAGAGCGCCGAGGACCTGATCAGCGCCCTGGTGCAATTCACGATGCGAGGCGAAGGTGACGACATGCCGATGATCTCGATCGGCAAAGGCATCAAGCCGTAAGCGCCGGCAGGTCGGCGGAGCGCCCGCGCGAAGTTGCGGTCCATGGCAGTTCCTTTCAGTGGTCGCGGAAGTTGCGGATTCTGCGGGGTTTTAACCAATTACTAATGGACCCCTTGCCGCCTCAGGCGGCCGGTCCTATGCTCAAGGCACGGGGAAAGAGCTGCGGCTAACGGGGTTGAGGGGCGCTGCGATGCTTCGCGTGTTGCGGAATTTCTGGAATGATCAGCGCGGCATGGCGCTTGTCCTGGTCAGCATCATGCTGCCGGCGATCATTGGTTTCTCGTTGCTCGTCATCGACATGAGCCGCGCGAACAACATGCATTTCGATCTGCAGAAGGGCGCCGATGCCTTTGCGCTGGCGGCAGCGGCCGAACTGGACGGCAAATCTGACAGCATCACGAGAGCGGATCGGGCGCTCGCGACCCTCGTCTCCAACCAATACTACTTCTCGGATTCGGCCACGCCCGGAGCGCAGACCTTGCAGGCAGCGGGGGTGACGAGGCGCTACCTCCGCACGATCCCAAAAGATCAGGCCGGGGTGGCTGGAGACGCGCGTCCCCTCACCGATTTTATCACCGATGAGGTGACGGACGCGGCACAGGCCAGGTACATCGAGGTCAAGGTGACGCCAGTCGGCTTTGCCGCAATCTTCCCGGTCTCGTTCCTGAGCAGTTCGGCCACTGGCAGTTTCAATGTCGGGGCAACTGCGGTTGCCGGTTTCTCATCGAGCGTCTGCGACTTCACGCCGATGTTCATCTGCAACCCGTATTCGAGCATCCAATCCCTTGGTGACACACTGCGTGGCAACAAACGGCCGATGGTCTATCTCAAGGCTCAGGGCGGTGGTGGCAGCGTCCAGTATGGACCGGGCGACTACGGCTTCCTGAAAACGCCGGACGGGAGCCAGGCGACACCCGATTTGACGAACATGTTCGCCTCCACGAAGCCACTATCCTGCTACAAGGACGATGGCGTCGAGACCGCGCCCGGCAATGTGCCCCCCGTCAATGACGGCATCAATGTCCGGTTCGACATCTATGCGAAGAACGGGCTAAGTCCGACGACCTATCCACCAGCGCCGAATGTGCGGAAGGGCATGGTGGCGCAAATCGACAGTAAAGGCGCCTGCTCCTATGTCGCTCCGGCGGGAACGCAGATCGGCAAATATATGGGGCTGCCCCGCGACAACTGCATGCCCAATTGCGCCTCGCTGACCGGCTTCGATCGGCTCGGGAACGGTGTCTGGGATCTCCCCAACTACTGGCTCGTCAACCACGGCACTTCGACGCTGCCAGCCGATCTCCCCGCGGATTCCAGCCGGTGGACCGTCTACAACTACGAGATAACGCACCCGGAGTTGACCAGCGGACCCGAGGCAACCTTGCCGCAATGCAACAATAATTGGCTCAGCGATCCGAAGCGCAGGATGATCTATGTCGCCATCATCGATTGCGTGGCCAATCAGGTGCAAGGGTCGAAAGGTCCATACCCCGTGCAGGCCTTCGCTAGCATATTTGTCACCGAGCCCGCAGGATCGCCGCCGTCCGCCGACATCTATGGCGAGATCGTCGACATCACAACAAAGGCGGGCAACGGATCGCTTGACAACTTCCTGCGCGATGAGGCCCAACTCTACCGATGAAGCGCGCCGTACTCCTTATCCTCCTTCTCAGCGTCCAGCCGGTCGCCGCTGACACGATATCGCCCAAGGGATGCCGACTCCTCGCCGAATCCGCCGAACAGGCTTCAATGGCAATCTCTGGTGTCGTTGCCGCCACCAAAGGTGACAAGATGGCGGATGTGATCTCAAACCTGCCGCCGGATCAGATGTTCGCGGCAGCAGAGATGGAGCGCACCAGGAAGGCCGCGCTCGGACCGATGCAGGCCTATTCCGATGCGATGGCGGCGTTTGCCAAAGCGATGCGCCAATGCTCCGGTGATCCGCTCTAGGCCGCCGATAAAGCCTGCAGATCACCGCCATACTCGTAGATGTAGACGCTCTCGATGTCGGGCGATGCGGCACCACCGAACCGGCCAAAGAGCGTGCCGTCCAACAGCGCCTCAGGAGCGCCCATCGTAGCGGTGCCTATAGATCCGCCATTGTATGAGGCGCGGTAGGAAACCGACGTGTAGTCGACCGCGACCTTGATTTCAGCGTCCAATGAGGCTCCGGTCAGATCGACCGAGCTCGGACCGTTGTTGTCGAAGACTGAGCCGAATCCGCCGCTGTGGTCGTAGGCGCTGATCGTGAAATTATTGCCGCCGCCTGCACTCTGGCCGCCGATCTTGGCTTCCACCACATCGCCTGTGGCAACATAGAAGGTCACGACGATGATGACCTCATGGCCGATCACTACATCGGCGAATAGCGATTTGAACTCGAAGGATTTTGGACCGGCCCCACCTGGATGACGGACGCCAACGCCCGGCGTGATGACGGCGCCTCCGCCAGACGGGCCGCCAGCAAGATCAACGATATCGGTATCGTCATAATCCGTCTCGCCGACGCCATAGGATGCTGCCTTGAAGTCCGCCCATGCCAGCAGCGGGCCACCGCCGCCGCCGCCAGCAGGTGGTGATAGAGCGGCCACCTGCGATAGGAAACCCCTGCGTATAAGATGGAGCATCAGGTGAAATTTCCGATCGCGATGCAGTGGACATCGGCGCCGGTGCTGATCTTCCATGCGCCGGAAACGCTGATCATCCCGAGCGGGATGAAGAACGGCACCAGGTTGGAAACGCTTCCGGTGCCTCCGGTGAAGACCGTGATCGATGTCGCGTTGTCGAGCAGGATGACATTGCCCGGATCGACGGTTGCCGGGATGACCAGGATGCCGGCGATGTAGTCGCCTGCGGCCCCGCTACCGCCGAGCACCTGAGCGCTTTGCGAGGCAGCAACGATCTCATACTCGCCGGCGAGAAGATCGGATCCCGCGCTACTGCGCAGCTGGACCGGCAGCGCCTTGCCCGAAGCGACATCGGCATCGTTGGCGGTGCCATCCGGACCCCACGTCGTCTTGACCCGCTGGACGAGGACACCGCCACCAATATCGTCGGCCGCGATGGTCTTGCCGGTGCCGGGCGTCACATCAATGTTGTCGCTCATTTAGTCATGCCTTTGTGAGTGCGAGGAGAAGCCCGAGAGGCTCACCGATGCCGGAGAAATAGACGTGATGGCGGGCGCGGTAACCGCGTACGACGACGGCGCTCATCATGTAGATGTCGAAGAACAGCTCCGTCGGCGGGTCAGCACCGAAGTCGGCGACGACATCGGCCGTGGCATAATGCTTCGAATTCGTGGTCGCGGTCAGGGTGCGCGCCACGGTGACGCCGTCGGTGTCGATGATGTCGATCTCGAATGAAAGCGCGGCCTCACCGAAGTTCGCCGGGTTCAACCCCGCGGCGAGGCGGGAACGGTAATCCCAGGAAATGTCGATGCCATCCGGTGACCCCACGACGGCATCGAGATTGACGCAGGCGTATGGGGTTTCCGCTGCGCCCCGGATGAGATGCGGCAGGACGATGCCAGTTGAGGGATCCTGGCCGATGCCTACCGCCTTGTAGTATTTGGTGGCGTCGAGATCGGCGAGCGGATGAACCGCCGACCTCAGCCAGTCCGGGCCCACCATGACGAAAAGGTCGCCGAGCTGATGCTGATCGGCGAAGACCTCGGTGCCGCGATAGCCACGGACGGAGAAGCCTGACAGCGTGAAGGTGCCGTCGCCGTTGTCGACGACCGTCTTGTAGCCGACGGCCTCCCATCGGCCCGGGGCGCCGACAAAGGCGGCGTTCTGGCCGGCGAGGACTTGCGCCTCCGTCCTGTCGACCAGAAGCGAAGCATCGCCGGCCGTCTTGCGGAAGGTCACCGTTGACGCATCGGTGGTTCCGAACGGATCCGCGGGATAGTTGAGAACCGTGGTGCAGATCCCGATGACGCCGCCATGTGGCGCCTGATCGAACAGCGGTGCCTGGATCGACGGGATGTCACCGCGATAGAGGATGCCACCGCTCCAGCCGGCCTGCCCGCGCCCGACGAGAACACCATACTGCCGCAGCCCGGTACCGCCGAGATCGTCGGCGTAGCGGAACAGCGGGACGTCGAGATGGATGTATTGCGTCGCCAAGCTGACCGCAAAGACCGAATTGCCGAACCCCGTGTTGGTGACCGCCGTAACCGTGGTCGAGACGGCGGTCTGGAAATCGGTCGCCGCGATGTCACATGTCATGTCGCTGGGGTTCAGCGCCACGGTGTCAAGCTGGACCGTATAGGTGATCTGGCCGCTTGGCACCGAGACGACGTCGCCCGGCAGAAACTCCGGCCTACCGGTCAGGGAGAAGGTGTGGCCACGCCGTCGCGCCTGCAACTCGAAAAACTTCTCGGTGACAAACGTCTGCGCATCGGCGTCGGTGAGCACCAGCGACGAGGAATATTTCTCGACCCTGATGGCGTTGCTGATCGCCGGCATGGTGAAGGACGCCGGCCGCGACGTGTAGCCTTGATTCTTCGAGATGTATTCTAGCTCGACCCTGGAGACCTGGCGGATGTCGGCGTCGTCTTCAGTCTCGATCGCAGAGTTCTCTCCGAAGACCAGATCGGCCGTGGACAGCGCGGCGTCAAGCGAGAAGGTGTCGTCGCGTCCCGGCTTCTTGAAATAGAGACCGCTTCCGGTGTCGCACCAGGCGAAACCATAGATGTCCGCCAGCGACTGGATAATGCTTCGAGTGTTGGTGTCGTTGACGATCGCGAACCCATATGCAGTCAATCCCGCGAAACCATCGAAGGTGAGTTCCGAAGGATCGTACTTCCCGAGCTTGGCCGCCTTGGTGATGATCGCGGAAAGCGCCATGCTTCCCGGGATGGTGTTCGGCAGTCGATGCTCGGTCCAAACATCATCGTTGCAGCCGTAGAACCACGCCTGCCGGTTCTGATCGAAGATGCCGGACATCACCCGGTCGGCGCTTTCCGGAAGGGTTGCGAACAAGGAGAAGCTTTTCGCTTCGATGCTCAGCAGGTAGACCTCGCTCGTTCCGATCTTCTGGAATAGCGCGAACCCCGGCTTCGCCCACATGCGTTCGTAGCCATAGGCATTCAAGGTTCCCGAGTTCATGTAGGACTGCGAGCCCGTGAAGGAATCGACCAGCGTGGCGCTGTCGGGATCGACATAGGCCATCCGATGGGTACCGCCGCCTTCGTCGACGGAAGCGATCAGGTAGCCGGTCTTGGGGTCGTAGTGGATGCCGTAGACGTCGCCGGCGGCGTCATAGGCCAGCGTTCTCGTCCAGGCATCACCATCGAAGGTGAGTTCATAGACGAGGTCGGTCGTGTCGGCATCGGCGACGAAGAAGGAAACAGATCCTGCCAGCGAGCGGCCACGAACAGCAAGACCGATGTCGAAGGTGAGGTCGGAACTGACAGCCAATGTTGAAAGCGCGATATCGGCGACAGCGTAGAAAGAGGAAACGGAGGATCCGCTGATGTCGCGATCGGTGCCGGCGAACAGGAATTTCGCGCCGAATTGCATGCCGCAGCGCCATTCGATTGTCTCGTCGCTGGCTTCGCGCCATTCCGCCACGATCGCCCCGGTGGTGGCGTTGTAGATGCGCGTCGGCGATTGCGCTTCGCTCCCCACGGCAAGGCGGATCAGCAGGAAGCCGGAACCTGCCATCGCGAGAGCTTCGGCGGTGCCGGTCAGATAGGCTTCGCTCTGCGCCAGTGGAACACGGTAAAGTTCGATGTGGGTTCCAGCATCGAGCGCGGACAAATAGCATTGCGTCAGACCGGGCACATGGAAGGACGTCAATACCTGGTAGATGATGCCGTCAGCGATGTCATAGGCCGCCGCCAAGGCGCCGCCACCGGCGCCATCGCTGGCGAGCGAGACCACATCGTCGGTGATCCAGACAATCTCTTGGGTGCCGCCGCTGGCTGTGGCCGCATTCGAGATCACAGCCTTGACCGAAGGGGCGCTGGTCGACGCGTAGCCGTCGAGATAAACCATCGCGAAGTTCTTCCAGGCGCCGGCGTTGGCCCCGATGACGCCCTTCGTGATCGGGTCTATCGCGCTGTGGGTGCCGCCATAGAAGCGGAAAGTCTCGGAGGCGCCAATCCCGTTTTCGGCGTCGAAGACGACCTCATCGTTGATCTCGAGCCGGATCAGCTGGTAGCCGTCGCCGAATGGATCGAAGGCCAGAAGGTAGCCGAGTACGGCCACCTGTTCCGACGAGGAAATCGGGATCTGGGCGTCATATCCGGCGAAGCCGTTGCCGATGAATTTCGTGCCGGGGGGATACCCCGATTGCGATCCCCAGCCGATATGCTGCGTTTCGTAGCCGGTGACTTTTGAGCTTGTCCTGGCGCCGCCGATGACTGGGATGCCGTCGACAGGCGCGGTGCCGATCACTATCGAGATCGAGCGGCCGAGTACCTTGGTCACCTGATAGGGAGAATCCGCCGAAACTGGTTCCGGCTGCTTCGCGGTATCGTCGGCGTAGCCGCCGAGCCGGAGGGTGGGGCGCGCCCCTGTCACATAAACCATCAGTTGTCGCCCAGCAGCTCGCCCGGAGTGAAATCAAAGCCGGAGTAGCTGTCCTCGGCACCATATCCGGCGCAGGCGGGTCGATCCTGGGCGCAACCTGCGCTGATGGTGAGTTCGTCGCCGATCTGGAGCTCGAAGGGAAAGCCGACGACCATCTCCACAAGACTGGTTCCTGGCGTCCACAGACGGACGAGGTCGACGGCACCGGCGTTGTCGCCCGAAGTGAAGTTGACGTCGCCATGCGTGAAGTTCAGGTTGCCAGGGTTGGTGACGGTGACCGTGAACTTCGACGCGTTGGTCACGGTCGCCACGACGGCGGTCAGCGTCAAAGGACCGCGATCGACTGGACAGGGCGCGGTCCCGAAATGATACCAGCATTTCGGCTGCACGGTCGGCAGCACGATGTCGGCGAGAGCATCGGCCTTGGTGACGAACTCCATATAGCCGCCGATGCGATCGTCGGAACGGGTGAGCCCGACGAATCCGGAGACGAGGATTTCGCGATCGGAGGGGTCGTTGAAGTCGCCGGCGATCCAGACCGTTACCTCGGCGCCGCGCCAGACACCTCGCTTGACGTGGTCGATGAAGATCGGACCTTCATCGTCGAACGGCAAGTCGACATCGATCCCGGCGGGGCGGCCGCCGTTCGCTACGGTGAACTTGCTGACGTTGAAGCCGGGCGACATCGCGAAGACGTCGTCGCCGACGGTGAGATCCTGATCGATATCGGTCAGCCTGACAATCGGCGTGATGCCGTTATCGAGCTCGATCATGAAGCAGCAGGTGACCTCCTCGCCGGCAAGCTTGGCAAGGATGGTTGGCGACCAGTCCCTCATTCGACTTTCTCGATCGCCTGCAGGTTGTCGACGTTGAGGATATCGGCGAGCCCGCCCGGGATCGATGGTTCAAAGGCGTCGCCCTCGAACCTGACGAGCACGTAGAACTCACCGTCGACGTCGACGACCTTGTCAGCGGCCGGGATGTTTCCGCCCGTGAAAGTGATCAAGCCGGTTTCGCTGACGGTGTAATGGGTGGTCAACGTCTTCACGACGCCATCGACCCTGACGACAAGCGTGCCGGCCTTCAGATAGCGGATCACCCGGACATAGGGGTTGAAGCCGGCGGTATAGGTTTTAGTGATCTGGAAGGCGGCATTGATGCCGTCGCCGATGCCGATCTCCTCGCCAACGAGGAGATAGTCGGTCCAATCCTTGAGAAGCCACGTGCGGAAGTCGCCACGCATGTCGTACCAGAAGGCGCGAAGCTCCGCGATCAGATCATCATCGGCGTTCTGTTGCGTCCACGCAAAGTAGTGCCGCGCCTTCGTCTGGTTCTGCTTGCGGCGCTCCTGTTGATTGACGGCGCTCGACTTGGCGGTGGAAAAGCGTGGGCCGCCTTTGAAGCCGTAGGCGACGCGCTCGCTCAGGATCGGCTTAGCCACGGCCGTTCACCGACCGCAGCGCGTCACGGGTGCCAAGCGCGTTCTGACGGCGTTGTTCCGCCAGGCTGTCCTTGCTCATTGTGGCCCCGGCGCCGAAATGATTGGTGTAATACTGATTGATGACCGGTTGACTTGAACCGGCGCCGCTACGGCGATCCTCGAACTGATCCGGCCGCGCGATGATGACGCGCTCGTTCGGATTCTTGAAGAACTCGACCTTTTGCGTGTCGCCGGGCGCGATCTGCCCACCGGTGTCGAAGCCAAGGCCGCCCGCCTTGATACTCTGGGCGGTATTGTAAGCATCCAGAGCACTGCTTTGCGCCACGCTTCTCTGATATTGGGTCGAACCTCCGGCTCCGAGCGGCTGCGCGCCGCCATAGACCAGGTTCCGGGCGATCTCTTGTGGGCTGGCGGCCAAGCCATCCAGGCCGTAGCCGATGATGCCCCGGCCAATAATGCCAGCTGCCTGGAAATTGGCCTTCACCTGCTGCAGCACCTTCATGTACTGTGCGGAAAGTTGGTCCTGCTGGCTGGTGTCGGCACCCGAGCCGCCGGACCCGCCATACGACGACGAACTCGCGCTGTAGCTGGCTGAGGAAACCAGCTTGTCGACGCTTTCATATGTCTTCCTGGTGTTGGCCTCGACGTTCATCAGAACCTGCCAGATGCGGTCGTCATCACGGGTGGCATCACGCCCGGTGAAGGCGGATTGCGGGTCCGCCAGCGCGGTGCGCTGCTGCGGCGTCAGGATGGCCACGGTTTCGTCTGGGGATTTGAAGAACTGGACGTGTTGGCTGTCGCCAGGATGGATGACGCCGCCGGTGGCGAAGCGGGTGACGTTGACGGTGGTGGAGCCGAGATCGCCGGAGCCACCCATGCTGCCGTAGCCGCTGGTGCGCGGCACGCTGCTGGATGAGATCGATGGGCCGGACGTGCTGCCGTCGCCGCCGTAACGGGTGACGCCAACCGTAGAGGTGCCGCCGGAGCTATTCGGCACATCGTAGAGCGACTGCGTGCCGGAACCGACCTGGCGGGTGACGACAGTGATGGTGACGGTGCGGTTCGGGATGGCGCGGATAGTCCGCGACAGGCTGTCGACGTTCGAGGCCAACTGCCTGACCAGAAGCTGGCCGTTCACGATTTTGTTGACAAAGGCGTCGATCGATTGCGTGTCGCCTCCCATCTGGATCAGCGATTGTCGCACCATCTCGATGCCGTCATGGACGCCACTGACGGTCTGGCGGCCGTCATCCCAGGCTTTGAACAGCTTGTCGACCGTCGATACTGCGTTGGCGATGGCGGCTTCACCGCCGGCGCCATCGAAAATGCTGCCGAAAACATCTTTGACCGGCGCGTGAGCCGCTGCCTCGAGCGTCTTCTGAAGCTCAGCGGCGTCATGCTTCATCCCGATGAGTTGTTGCTGCGTTTGCTCAAGCCCGATAAGCTGCTGGCGCTTCGCGTCGTCGAACAGCTTGGTGACATTGATCGCCTGCTGCACCATGCCGCCGAACTCGACCTTGACGCCATCCGCCTGCTTGCCAACCGCGCCGAGGCCGGCGCCGAGAGCGTTGACGCCGCCGATCGACTTGCCGAAATCGACGTTGGCGAGAGCATCGAGGCCTTCCAACGCGTGGTTGGTCTGGATCTTGTCAACGATGGCCTGCCCGAAGTCGCGGATCGGGGTTGCTTTCATGATCTCCTCGATCGCGGCGTTACGATCGGTGACCAACTTGTTCAGGCTGGCGATGTATGGCCTCTCATCGATCGGCGGTATCGTTTCCGCCTTCGCGTTTATCGGTTCGATGCCGGCGCCAAGCTTGTTGAAGGCGGCGATGATGGTGTCGACCGCATCGGATGACTTCTTGATGAGCAGGTTGAGCGTCTCGATGCCGAAGTTTGCCGCCTTGGCGAAGACGAGACCGATGGCGTCGGGAAGCGCCGCCCAGACCGCCTTGATGTCGAAAAAGACGGCGTGGAAGGAATTGATGATCAATTCGGCGATATCGACAGCCGCAGAGGCAAGCTGCTTGAGCGCATAGATGACGGGATCGGCGAGCGTGGTCGCCGCTGGACCGAAGATGTCCTTCAGCCCATCTCGAATCACCTGGTAGGTGGCGACAAAGGTCTCGCCCCATCCGACCGTCCGGCGCTCCGCATCGGCGGCGGCGTCGCGAACATAGTTGAAGCCAAGGGCGATGGCGGTCAGCGGCGCGGCGAAATGTGCCAGCATGGAAAGCACGCCGCTGAGAACACCTCCCACCGCGGCAAGCGCGGCTCGGATGCCGCCGTTACCCATGAATATCTGGCCGATCTGAGCGAACTGGAAGCCGAGATTCTGCAGGAAGTAGAGCGGCGACTGGAACGCCAGCGGGATCGATTGTGCGATGTCGATCAGCTGGAATTTCAGGTTTCGCATCTCGAAGGACGCCAGCTTGCCACTCGCCGCGATCTGCGCCGCCGTCTGATTGAACCGGGTCTGCGCCAGCGCCTGGGCGGCGGCGAGTTCCTCAGTCGAGATCGCGCCCTTTGCGGCCAATGTCGCGTATTGCTCGAGCTCATCGTTCAGCTGGCGCTGCGCGGCGCCGAGCGGGTTGATTTCGGCGCGGAGGAGGGCCGCCTTGGCGGCAAGCGCGTCTTCCGCTCGTGCGGTCTCCTCGAAGGTCGACGCCGAAGCCCGTGCGGACCCGCCGGCGGCCCCGATACCGAATGAAGCATTGAGATCGGCTTGGAACGCGGCGCCGATCTGCGCCGCTTTCTGCTGCGCGATGGTTTCCATGCGGTCGAGCTCGGCGCCGAAGACCGAAGCGGACTCGCGCGCCGACTTGCTGACGCCCGCGACCATGCTGTTTTCGAGGTCGGCCGCAAATATTTGGCCGGCCTGAGCGGCACGCTGCGCCGCGATCTCATCGATGCGGTCGAGTTCGGTCGAAAACACGGATGCCGAAGCCCGTGCCGAGGCGACGGGGGCGCCACCGACGCCGAGCGTCCTGTTGATGTTGGCCTGCGCCTGTTCCGCGGCCAGGGCTTCGCGGCCTGCGGCGGCGAGCTCACGGTAGCTGGCGGCCTGCTTCTCCGCTGCTGCCGCCGTGGCGTCATGCTGGAGCTTCGCCAGACCGAGCACGCGGGCGACCTCGGCGCTGTCGACGCCGAGCTTTTTCGCCGCGGAATCGGCGGTGACGATCGCGCGTTCCATCAGCTGCGCCGAACGCACCGAGGGATCGACGCTGGCGCGAAGGCGGTCCCACGCCCGCGACGTCGAGGTGATCGAACCCGACGACGCCAACATGACGGCGCCCTGGCGCTCGATCGCTTCCGTCGCGGCGCGCTCGCGCTCGATGGTGCGATCGACCGCAGCCTGCGCCGCCTTATGAGCGCGGATGTAGGCCGCCGAGCCGGCCTCGGCGCCGCGGGCGTCGATGGTCAGTTCGGTGACGACCGTGTGGGTTTCGTCAGCCATGATTGCTCTAAATGAATTGTTGGATTAGCTTCCGCTCAAAATAGGGGGAGCGGGATATGGCACTTTCAACTCAAGAACAGATTCTGATCGAGCAACGCGTCACCAATGAAGCGAAGTCCATCGGTGTCGCGTATCTGCTCTGGTTCTTACTCGGCGGCGTCGGCGCACATCGTTTCTATTTGGGCCGTTCCGGCACCGGTTTCGCCATGCTCGCGCTGCTGGTCGTCGGCGTAATCACGGTGCCGATAGTGGTCGGAAGTCTGCTGCTGGTCGTTCTTGGGATATGGGCAATAGTTGATGCCTTCCTGATCCCAGGCATGGTGCAGAACCACAAGAATGACGTCCGCCGGAAGCTCACCGCCGCGGCTGCGCTATCGCAGATCTAGCCGGCGCGCTGTCGGCCCAGTTCCGCCATATAGGCCTGATCGAGGCGCTCAAGCGTCTCGACCTCCCACGGCGCGAAGCTTGCGCCGGTGAAGCGCTGAAAGGCGTCAAGGTCGAACCATGAGATCGCTGCCGGCCCGAAGCCAGTTGAGCCGCGGCGGGCGGAGAGCCGGTGGAAGGCGCGCCAGAGATAATCGACCTCTGTCGGGAATGAAGGCATTGCGAGTTCCGCCTCGTAGGCGGCGCGCTTCTTGTCGGTGGTGCGCCGTCCGAGAAGCCCCTGAAGGACCTCCCGATAGCTGACGCCGTCTTTATCGACGGCGGAAAGCGCGAACTCGCGCTCCGCGTAGGCGATCAGCCTGTCGCGGAGCTCTTCGTAAAAGACCGTTCCCCGCCGAGGAATTCGAGCGCCTGGAGATAGATGTCGATCTTGCGGGGGTCGAGCAGCAGCTTGGTGACGTTCTCGGTACTGAAGGCGAGATCCTCGCCATCGATGCGGACCGGCGTCCAGCCGAGGACGCGTTCCGCGATCATCCGGACGTTGCGGGCGCGGGCTTCGTCGACGGATTCTTCGGGTTCCACCCATTTCTTGCCGTTGACGCGCGCCTGCTCCTTCATGCGGCTGTCATGCAGCTTTTCGCGCGAGATCCGGTTGCCCTGCTCGATCGACTTCGGGTGGCCGGGACCGGCGAAGGTCCACACCCAGGTGGTGAGCTTGCCGCCGATCGAGACTGTCATCCTGGCTTCGTCGGCGGAATCGAGAGCGCCGGCGCCGAATTCGGTGACGGCCGGCGTGGTGTCGTTTGTCATTGTCGATGTCCTCTTTATCGGAAAGGATTATTTGGTTGTTACCGAGGGCGTGCCGTCTTCGGCGATCTCGACGCGGGTCCCGTCGCGGAACTCGATCGCGGCGACCGGCTCGTAGCCGCCGGTGACCGGATTCTTGGTGTGGAATTCCGTCTTGTCGACGGCGAGGTCGATCTCGATCATCGACAGCGTCGCATGACATGTGACGAATTCGCCGATGACGATCTGAGCCCCCATCGAGATCGCAAGGACTTTGCCAATGTCCTCGCCGGTTGTCGTATCGACGACGCCTGTTTCCCGGCCGATGCCGGATGTATTTTCAAATCTCAGCATATTTGCCCTCTTGTCGGGGAAAGGGTGGCCGGGCGTCCGACAACGCCCGGCCGTCTACGCGCGTAGAATTCGCCTGATCGTCGGTCAGGTTTCCTTGGTGGCCGCGACGGGTTCCTTCGCCGCTACCTTCTTGTCGGCCTTCGCGTCGGCATCCGCCTTCGGCTCCGGCTTGTGGTTCTTCCTCGTGCTGCTGACCGCGATCGCCTCAAGCTGAGAGGCATGGCGCGGGAAATCGACACGGTAGCCGCCGGCTTCGGCGGCAGCGATCGCGGTTTTCAGCGCGGCCGCGGCGTCGCGGACCGCCTTTTCAAGTGGATCCATGATCTATACTCCTTCGTTTGAGGTTGATCAGGTCGCGTTCGAAACCTGAATCGCAACGGCCGTGGCGTCGTAGCCGGCGCCGGTGTTGTCGATGCCGATCAGGGCAGGCGGGATCGCGATCGTCTGCGTGCGCGGCCCGCCCTGCTTGGTGAGGCCCGATTTGTCGACGGAACCCAGCGTGAAATTCGGCACCGCGAACGAGATGAACGATGCTGGTTCCGCCTCGTTTTCCGCGAGAAGGACATGCAGGGAAAACGGCGTCTCGTCGATGAAATCCGCCAGCAGTTGCATGTCCTTGCGCAGCATCGTCAGGTTCATCGTGACGAGCTCGGTCCCAGTGAACAGGGCCGGCGCATAAGGCGACGTCGCCTTGGTGATGACGGGCGGGGCCTGGGTCTGGCAGTCCACCATGAGATCGAACGAGGTCAAATCGACGATGTCGACGCCACCCATACGGATGGTGGCTTCAACAACAGCCAACGGATCGCCGGTCGAGGTCACCGGCGACGTGAAGAACGGCGACGACGCGGTATCGAGCGCATCGAATTGGCCGGTGCCCGCCAAAGCGGTCTCGAAATCGATGAGGCCGTTCGGCGCCATCGTCAGCTTGAACGACGACCAGGAGCAATCCGTCGACAGTTCGGAACGGTCGAGATCGTATTCGTGCTCCTCGACGGTGAAGTAGCGCTTCACCAGATTGCCGGCGCCGGGGTTGATGAGGACGCGGCCGGGCCTGGTGATCTCGCAATCGGTGTCGGCGACCGCGTTGACGGTCAGCGTCTCCGCCACCGTGATCGTCGTCGACGACAAGCCGGTGATGCGCAGGTTGCGGTTGTTGTTGCCAGCCGAGGAATGGTTCGTCAGCCGGATGATGTTGTTGACCTTGAGGCCAAGGGTGATCGGCGACCCCGCGGCCAACACGATGGTGTTGGCGCCCGTCGTGATCGAGGTGAAGTCGCTTTCGTCGATCTGGAGATCGGCGGCGCTCCAGGTGCCGCGGATCACCGCTTCGAGGATGTCGTCGTAACCGCCGACGGAGAGCTCGTGGGTGAAGGCGCCGGAAACGTTCTGGATGCC
Organism: Mesorhizobium sp. B2-4-6; assembly: GCF_006442775.1. Lineage (NCBI taxonomy): Bacteria > Pseudomonadati > Pseudomonadota > Alphaproteobacteria > Hyphomicrobiales > Phyllobacteriaceae > Mesorhizobium > Mesorhizobium sp. B2-4-6. The sequence goes on along the minus strand of NZ_VFVI01000013.1, from coordinate 72,747 downwards.
GTGGCGGCCGCGCGTGGAGAGGCCGTCGCGGCGGACCTCCTTGCTTTCGGTGTTCGCCTTCGTCATCCGGGTGCCGTTGCCGCCGGTCTGGCGAAGCACCTTGGCGTCGGCGCCGCTCGCCTGCACGCCAAGGCCGGACTGCACCTTGTAGGCGGTGTAACCATTGAAATTCTCAGAGTACGCCATGGCCAAGCCATCCTTCTGCTAGAAGAGGTTGAGAGGTGCGGAAACTCAGCCGCGGTGCCAATAGGTGAATTCGACGGTCATGGTGGTGACGAACCATTTCCCGTCTTCGTCGCCGTCCTCGCCATCGAGGACCTCCGGCGCCAGCGTCCGGACGTAGTAACCCTCGACGTCGTCATAGAATTTTGCGGCGCGGTAGATCTCGCCGGCGGCGACAGCGAGTTCGTCGGCTTCATCGGTGCCTTCGCCGACTGGGGTATAGATGTGGGCGAGAATGACTCCATCATACCGCCAGCCACGATTGCCGTCGGTGCCGAAGGTCCAGATGCCGCTACCCGATCCTTTGATCTCGATCAGCGTCCAAGGCGCCGGACCGCCGCTGTCGCGCTTCGGCGGCCAAGGTTGTTCTGGATCCTCGTTGATGAAGGCGATCCGTGTTCGATCCGCCCAGCCGTCCTCGAACCGCTCGCGGATCGCGGCCTTCGCCCCAGCGTAATCCGGCATCTTTCAGCGTTCCGAGATTTCGAGGACCGGGAAGCGAGTGTTCGATCTGTTATGCGCGGTGCGGCCGTGTTTCGCCCCGATCGCGCTTTCGAGCAGCCCGGAGGCCGAGCGTGCCGCGGCGCCGCCAAGCCACCACTTCTGGCCTGTGCTGCCCGCCTTCAGCTGATTGACGGAGAAGCCGCCGACGAGGCCGCGATAGGTGAACTTGATGTTGGCGATGTTGCCGAAGCGCGCCATGACGACGCGCCGTGCGTGTTGGTAGACCATCGAAGTGCCAGGCGCCTTCATCTTCATCGAGCCGACTTCGATCTTGCGGCTATATGGCTCCGGATTCGTGATCGCGACGTCGTCGCCTGGCTGATAGGCGGATAACGCCGCCGGTGCCCCGTTCAGGAACAGGGTGTGCGCCGCCTTGTAGGCGCCCGTTAGTTCCGGCGAGAGGTCTGCCAGCGTCTGCAGCGCGAAGGCGATGACTTCCTCAAGGCGCGGGTAGCGATAGACGATGACGCCGGTGGGCTTCACCGCCTCTTCCGGGACCCCCTGCTGCCCGTCAACCCAGCGCTGGTAGGAGCTCGGCCGCGGATCGGTATGCATCACGACGGCGTGCTCTCGCTTCGCGGTCTCGACGACGACACGTTGGGTCGCCGCAAGCGTTTGCTGCATCACGATCTCGAAGGTGACGGATCCTGGCCGAAGGCGCGCCATCAGCGCCTCCTCCTTTCCATGCGCTCCTTGTAGACCCCCGAAATCGATCTCAATGCATCAATGGCAGGATCACCGGTCCGATAAATGTACCTATCCTGCCCCCGGCGTTCGCCGGCCAGTGGTGCGAACGAAATAGACCGAGCCTGGCCGATAACCTGTACTGCCTCACCGATCGCAGACCGGAATGGGCTGGCATCCGGAAACGCCAGACCGAGGGTCCGCATTGCTGGTGCCTTGGCAGCTTCAGCTGCGATAACCGGCGCCGCAGCTACGCCACCGGCAGCCGCACCGAAGAACGAACGTCGAGACAGCATCAATGTCCTCTCGCTCTGATCTCGATCGCGATCAGCACGCCGGCGACCCGGCGGGTACTGTCGTCGGCGGCCTCGATGTTGAGTTCCTCGCCGCGCACCACGACTTTGTCACCGCGCCGCACCGGGAGCTCGAAGCCGGCGTCGACGAGGTCGTCGGCGAAAACGATCACCTTGCGATCCCCCTGCTGGATCGGGCCGACGAGTTCCTTCGGATCGTAGCCGACGACACGGGCGAGCAGAGATGGCGTGTCGGTAAACGGCCTATCCGCACCGCTGCCGGTATAACGGCGGATCACCACGTCGGTATCCCCGGCTTCCGCCAGGAAGGCCCGATAGTCCGCCTTGACCTCGTTCGGCGTCATCAGCTCGCCCTGATCAAGGTGCGTTCGACGACCAGGCTGCCGGTGAGCACGGTGAAGGGATCGCCGGTCTGGGTGAGCTCGGCCTCGTGGTAATAGAGACCAAAAAGGTCGTCGGTATCCGCCGGATCAAGCGTGACTTCGAAGACGCCATGCGTCGCGTCGGTGATCTCGATGCCGTCGCTGGTCGTCTTCGTGATGACGGCGGCGTCTTCGGTGGAGCGCGCGGCCTCCCATGTGATCGTGGCACCGGTGATGTTGACCGCGGCGCCGGCGGCATCACGCACCGTGATCACCAGCACCTTGGCGTCGCCGGCGAACATCGTGAAATCCGTCGTGCTCAATTTCCGCTATCCTTTCGGATCAGGACGCCGTCGAGGCCGGATGACGAGATCACACCGTCCAGCGCGACGGTGAGACCCCGTTTCGTGCCGTCGAGGGCGACGCGCAGTAGTGGCGATTCACCGATTGGGGCGACATCACCCACGGCCCCAAACCATGCACCAAACCATTGCCCATACCAGCTTCCGAAATAGCCCATCAGGTCGCATCCAGAGCGGTTGGAATGCGGGTTCCGGCGTCGGGATCGACGGTGGCGGTGACGCGGTTCTTGGTGTCTGCGGCGTCACGATAGTGAGCCGTAGCTCCGTTCAGCGCGTTGGCCTTGCCGTACGAAACCGCACGCAACAGCCGCAGGAAGTCCTGCACCGTCTCGGAACCCTCGTAGGCGGCGGCGAGCAGCGCCGCCGCATTCGCTGCAGCGGTCGGGATAGTCAGAGCTGCGATCGCCGCCAGAACGGCATCGTCAGCCGTACCAAGCGCCGTGGTCAGTTCCGCATTGGTCGGCAGATCGTCGACGCTGGTTTGCGTTGCCTTCGCTGCGATATCGGCCGAGATGTCGACACCAACCGGAGCGCCGATCCTGGTCATGATGGCGTCGGTGGCGGCGATGATCGCCGACTGGTCGGCGGGATCGCTCGGAAGGTTTTCGGTCTTGGCCTCGATCGACGCGATGCCAGCATTGTCGGGCGCGATGTAGGCGCCGCCGGCAAGCCGGCTCGAGACGTCGGCGTCGAGATGATCGAGCAGGCCCGCGCGGATCGCGGTGAGGCGCGCAAGCAGCGTCGTGGTGCCGGCCGTGTCGGCGCCGGCATAGATCGAGCGGGTCGACACGTCCGCATCGAGATGCGCGATACGCGTGTCGCCGAGAGCGGTCAGCCCTGCGCCGGCCGCACCGATGCGGGCATAGGCATCGCCCGTCATGGCAGGAGCCGCCGAACTCTTCCAATCGAGCACGTTCACATCGACCTGGTTGGCGACGGTGAATGTGATCTTGTCGGTTTGCACCTTCACCGCCGCCGTATCGACCTTGACCATCGCGACATCCGCCGAGATCGAAGCGCCGACAGGCGCGCCGAGGCGGGCATAGACATCGGCTGCGGTGTTGTCGGCCAGCTGCACGTCATAGCTCGCCTGCACCATGCCGGCGGCGCCGCGGATGGTCACCACGACGCTTTCGGTGCCGGAAGCAAAGGCGGCATCCGGCACGTCAAGCCGGTAGAGGCCGGGCATGTTGGTGGCGTCGACTTCCTTGAAGCCGCCCGACGACCAGGACGAATTCGCAGCCGCCAGCGTCGCCAGGGTGATCGCCGTGGCGGATGCGCCATTGCGGGAGTAGTAGGCGGTCAGGCTCGCCGTGTCGTAGGCGAGACCGGTCTTGCGGCCGCCCGTGGTCGAGGCCGAATCCAGCACTTCGAAATAGAGGCTCTGGCTGGCGGCGCCCTTCTTGATCGTCCTCATGCCGCCATGCCTCCGCTAAGGCCGGGATGCGCCAGCAGGCCGCCCGAAGCACCGGCGCCCTGCAGTTCGTTCACGATGATGCCGGGCCGTGGCGCGTGCGTCTTGGCGAATGTCACGCCGGAAATCGTCGGTTTCGGATCGAGATAGACCGTGAACGATGGCTTCCCGACCATGAAGCGCAGCAGCACCGGTCCCTTCTGTTGCGGCGTGAAGGTCACCGAGGTCTTGAACGCTGTGGTAGACCCGCCCCATGCCTCGGAACTGGTCGACAGGGCCGCGTTCGACGCCAGTATGTCGGCCTTGCCGGAACTGGCGAAGGAGGCCCGCGACGACGAGGACGAGCCAAGATATTGCGCTACCAACCAGGCATCGTCATTGTTCGGCACCGCGCCGAGGCCGGAAATCCCCTCAACGGTGACCGTGATGGGGGAACCGACAGTGTCGTTCCAGAAGGCGATCGGGATACTGTCGAACGGGAACAATTCGCTAACATTGGCGGTGGTGACGATCTTTTCCGCGAAAGCCGTCGTGCCGTCCGATGCGCCGCCGGTGCGCACAATGGCGATTTCGGTCGATTCCGTCCCCGAGTTGAGGATCTTGCCGTGCTTGTAGTTGGTGCCGCCGGAATCGATGCGTGCATATTCGATCGAACCATATCGCGTCGGCGTCGCGGCAATCGTGGCCGAGGCGTTGATCTTGCAATCGGTCAGCCGCACCCTCATCATCTGGTTCGTTGATGCGCCGAAGATCGTTCCGGTCAGCGCGCTCAGGTCGACGCCGTCAAGCTCGATATAGCCGCTCGGCGTAGAGAAAAGGGTTGTCGGGAATGTCGACCCGGCGATGGCGGACGGAGTGTCGCGCCAGAAGAACTCGCCGTCGGACAGGATGTTCTGGCCTGTCGTGGCCCCGAACTGCAGCGTCGTGTTTTCCAGCACCGTGCGGCAACCGGCCTGCGTTGCCGCGAACCCTTGGCCGCCGGCTCCACTGAGTTTTAGCGCGCAATTGCGGAATTTGAGGGAGACACGCGGGTTCCACGCAAGATTAAACGTCGAATTCGATGTGAACTGGATGCCGTCATAGGTCGTGAAGCTGTCCGACGAGTCGAAGGCCAGCACCGCGCCCGACGTCGTGGTGATCGCTGCCGTCGTTCTGATATCGGCAGACACGGGCGGCGTCGAGCCACTGAAGTCCACACAGACGACCTTGACCCCCGATGCAGCCGTGCCTGCCGACGTGTATTTGAGCAGCGACGCCTGGCTCTCGCTGTCATCGCTCGCAATGTAGATCGTGTCGCCGGCGGCGGCCGCCGTCATCGCGGCGGCAAGCGTGGTATAGGCGTCCGTCTTGCTTGTGCCATTGTTGGCGCCGGATGCGCCGGAGCGGACATAGCGCAAGGTCATCTCAGGCGCCCCACACCAGCGCCTGGTCGGCGGCGCGCACGAAGATCATGTCATCAGCCGATCGCCGCGTTCATGAAGCGGGCGAGCTGCGCTGCGATCGGATCGGGGACGGCACCTCCACTCGACTGCCCAGGCACCGCACCGATCCAGTAAGCGATTTCCTTCTCCTGCACTCCTGGGATGTTGGTGCGCTCGCTCTTCACGAGGGGATCGCGGCTTTTCTCCAGCCATGTCGACCGCAGAAAATCGGATGCCGCTTGCTTCAGGTCGGCGGGGACAACGGCAAAACCGGCGGTGTAGACCACAACGATCTTGCGGCCGCACCACCGGATCGGATGGTCGTCGCATAGCCGTTGGACCAAGCCGGACTCCGGGTCGACCTCGTATTCGGTGGTATCGAGAGTGGCGCCATCGACGACGATGCTGATGATGACGATGTTGTGGCGACGCGCCAGTATGAGCTCGAGCGAGTGAACGTTGCGAAACGTCTCGGTGACGCGCTCCGATCGAAGCGTCGGGTTTGCACCGGCACCTACGGCGATGCCGCATTCCGACATAATCAGCGAGGCACAGCGCGCCTCCATGGCGACCAGGGCGGCATCATAGGTCGCGGTTCCGGCCGTGACGCCGGCGGCGGCGCGCATCTCGGCAAGCGTGAGCAGGCTGAGATCCGTCGCCGGCGTCGTGATGGTCAGCACGTCATCCGCTCCAGATCAGGCGCGGTTCTGCCAGATACGCACATAGTCGACCTGCAGGGTGCCGACCGTGGTTGCGGCGCCCTTGCTGACGCGGGCTACAGGCTGCAGAGCCAGCGCGGCGACAGTGCTCATGTTGAACGTCGTGCTCGCTGCGACGCGCTCCCCGTTGATGAAGAAGCGGACATCGGCGATGTCAGTGCAGTCGATCCGCGCGATGATCCAGTCCGCCGTGGTCAAGGTGACGCCAGTCGCCACCTTCGATGTTTCGTTGGCGGTGTCGTCGTTTTCGACGGTGATCTGGCCATTGCCGTCGGCGCGGAACCAGATCGATTCGGCCACGGTGTCGACGGCGGCGTTGTGGTCGCCTTCCAGACCAACAACAACGATGACGGCGCCTGTCGGAAGAACAGAAAGACGGAAGCGGGCCTCGAAGATGAGGCCTTGGTTGAGCACCAGGGTGCGCTGGTCAGCCCAGTCGATGCCTGCGAGCTGGATTTCGCTGGTGGCATCAAGGGCAAGACCGATAACGCCGTTCGGCGCATCAGCGACGACGGCCTCGGCGCCGCCGGCGGTGTCGCGGGCACCCCATTTGAAGGTGTCGAGAGCGTTGCCGAGGAAGTCGTCATAGAAAACGACGGGAGCCACCGGCAGCATCCGCTCGAGCGAGACGCTATCGTAGAACTCGATGCGGCCATTTCTGTAGAGAGAGCGTGTTGTCATGGGTGTGTTCTCCTGATTTCGATCCGCTGAAAGGGATCGCCGTTACCGACGAAAGCAGGCGAGAAGGACGCGGCGGCCGACGGCCGCCACGAGGGCGAGAATGCCGACTAGGCGATGACTGTGTTCGGGATATCCGTCGCGTAGCGAGCGCCGATCAGTTCGATCAGGATACCGCCAAGCACGGGATCGTTGACGACCTCGACTGCCTTCAGCCGGACCCAGCTTTTGGCGCCAAGCGACTGCGAATCCGCCTCGAGGACGTAAAGCTGGCTGGATCCGGCCGTCGTGGCAAAACCGGCTGTCGTGGCTGCGGTGACGGCGCCTGGAAGGTCGTCGGCGCCGACATAGGCCTGGTACTTGAACGGGATCGCGACCGGATTATCGCCATTGGCGTTGTCGCAGGCCTCGATCGTCAATGTGGAGGTGCCAAGCGCCCCGACGCCCTTGTGCATGATGAACCTGGCGGCGGCGTATTCCTTCATCGCAACGACGTCGGAATAGACCGTACCGGAGAAGGCGTCGGCGACAGCATCAAGTCCCTTGACGATGTGCCGCTTGCCGAAGCTGAGAACGGACATTGAATTTGGCTCCTATGAGCTGGAGAAAAAATGGGAGGGTGGGCGACGGGCCCGGCTTGGGAGATCGGGCCCGCCGGCGTTTAGCCGCGCGTCGCGAGCGTGACGAACGTCGACTGCTTGTCGGTGCCCTTGAACGGGGTGATCGGCTTGTCGTCGACGGGCTGGCCGTCGACCCGGTAGATGAACCGGAACGCCTGCTCATCGGTCAGGAAGGCGACATGGATCGAGGTGGCATACTGGATGTCACCCTTGTCGATCATCACGTACTGCGACGGGTCGACGAGAGCGATGTCACCCTCGGTGCCGACCGTGTTGCAGTATTCGATCGGCATCACCGGCCGGCTCATCAGGGTACCATACGGCGACTGGGAGAGACCGCCTGGAGGCAGATAGACCGGGATGCCACCGGTGCCGATCACCATCGACATGCCCATGAGCTGCGGCAGCACGTCCTGGTTAACCCACCACTCCGCACGCGACATCGAACCAGCCGGGAGACGGGCCCACATCTTAGTGATGTTTTCGAATAGCACCGTCTTGGCTGCCTGGCCGGATTCCTTGGCCACGGCAACCTTGCAGCCGGAATTCATGAAACCGAGCATACCGGCGCCGCCGGGGCCCTCGAACATGTCGTCATCGAGCATGAACGCCAGTTCTTCCGGATATGCCTGCTGGATCACGCCGGCGAGCAAGACGCTGTCGGCCAGCATTTCGCCGGTGGCATACATCAGCCCGGCATACTTCTTCAGCTCGAGGTTCATCTGCCTCAGCTTCGGCCGGGTCGGTGTCAGAGAATCGCCTTCGCCGATGCGATACATCTGGATGCCTCCCCATCGGGATCCTGTCGCCCGGCTGTCGTCCTTCAGCGCATTGATCTTGGCCCCGTTGGAGCGTGCAGAGATCGGGATACGCCGCGCCCGGTTGGTCAAGCGGGCGATCTCGAAGGTGCGGCGGAGCAAGCCGTCGGCGATATCCTTTTCGACCAGGAACCCGCCATCCGAAGGGACACCTTCGTTGGCTCCGGTCGACGCCTCAACTTCGACGAGACGCTCGTCCATGCCGCGGCCGAGGGCGGCGCGCCGGACCGAGAAGAGAAGATCGCCGAAAGCCGCGTTCTGAGCAGCGCTGAGAATGCCACCTTCAGGTACCATATGCATGGCATCCGGGAGGCCGCGATACTTGGCCATGAAACCCTGGACGACATCGGACCCGAGACCATTCGATTCCGGCGTACCCTTCGCCTTTTCGCCGCGAAGTTTCTGCAGTTTTTCGGCGTTGGCGATCTCACCGTCAATTGCTTCGACTTCCGCGGCCGCGGCATCGAAATCGGCCTGCCGGGTTTCGGATTCTCCGGCCAGGACAGATTCCATCTTGTCATAGGCCTTCGCTCGATCCTGGCGAAGGCTCACGAGGTCTTTGGGCATAGATATCTCCTTTCGCCCGTTGAAAGGGGCGCCGAAGCGCCCCGCCGATCGTCGGCCTTCGCCGCCGAATTTCTATCGCTTGAGGTCGGCAAGCCGCTGCTGATTCCTGACCATCCGCTGCAGCCCGGCCAGTGTGGTTTCCTGGCTCTGAACCTTGTCTGCCATGCCTGCGGAAACCGCCGCTTTGCCGACCTTGACGCCGCCTTTGCCGAAATCCGCGATCACCTTGTCGACCGAGGTCTTGCGGCCCTTGGCGACATCGGCGACGAACTGCTGCTCGATGGCGTCGAGGACGGCCACGATCTCGCCGCGGCCATCTTCGGTGGATGGGTCAGGTCGCTTGTTCGGTGCATTGGTGGAGACGATCTCGATCAGCATCTCGCCGTCGGCATCCGGTTCGACCTGCTTCGGCACCGCCGAAACTACTCCGATCGAACCGACGAGAGCGGTTCTCTCTATGGTGATTTCGTTTGCCGCGCTGGCGATCCAGTAACCGGCCGATGCCGCCGAGCCGACGACATGGGCGACGGTCATCTTTTTCAGGGCGCCGGCGGCGACGGCATCGGCAAAGCCGTTGATCCCGGAGACCGCACCGCCGGGTGTATCCATCAACAGCAGGATCGCGCCGACATCCTTGTTGTCCAGGGCGGCGCGATAGTCGTTGTGGAGCATGGTTATCGAGGTGGCGCCCGACATCTCCGTCATCATGTTGGCCCGCGGGAAGATAGGTCCGGTGATCGGCAGGATGGCGACGCCGCCGGCGACATAGGTCCGGCTTGCGCCGGCGAGCCGCTGCGCCGTCGGTCCCGCCATCAGGTCGAAGTCGCGCTTCTGCCAGTCCTTCGCCGCATCGATCTCGGGGCCGGACTGATTCCGGGAGGCAATGGCGGCGAGCAGCGGCAGCCATGACGGTTCGATGGCCCACGGCTCTGCCGTGACGGCCTGGAAGGCGCGGGTCATGTTGTCATCCTCAGTTGATGTACAGGGGTTCGCCGGCAGGGCCGATGATCGATGCAAGCCGCCGGATCGGCGGGCGATGGCCGTTCAATTGCTTCGGGTTGAACGACGAAAACAGCGTTGGTACGCCACCACCGGCGTTGTTGCCTGGCTGCGTCTGGTCAGCAGGAGGATCCTTCGTGGGATCGTCGCCGGCCGGCACCATGTTGAGCGGGACAAGGTATTGATCGCCGTCGGGACCGATCTCATTCTCGTTCTCGCGATTGAGGATCTTGTTGACGGAGAGCCAGCCCCATTGCCGGCCGATCGCGTAGGCGCGGTAGCGGCTGAGCATGTCGCCGCGCATCAGCCCTTCAAGATTGTGTTCGACCTTGTATATTTCGCGTTCTGCAGGGGTCAGGCATGCCACGGTGATCGCGGATTCGATCGATTTCGCCAGAGCCGAGATCGGACCAGTGACGTAATCGATGGACTGGTGCTCGATGTTGTTGTTGGTGGAGCGCTCCAGCAGTCCGATTTTGTGGGGCGGTGTCCGGTACATGGTGCACGCCTGTTCGGCGCCATATTTCCGGGTCTCGATCAGCTGGCTTTTCGCGGGATCCGATGAGGTCTCCCGCATTTTGATGCCGAGCTCGAGGATCGCCACCTTCCATTTGTTGTCGATGCCGCCGTAGACACGCTCGATGCCGGCGCGAATGCGCTTGGCGACTTCATCGTTTGGGAGCTTCTTGTCATACTCCAGGATCATCGATGGCTGCGCGCCGTTCGCGAAGAAGAGCGCGGCGAAGCGCTCCGATGCGATCATCAGCGAGACGGTTTCCTTGTTCTGCATGATGGGTGACACGCCCAGGACACCACCATTGCAGGCGTCATCGCTGGAATCCCGGTAGCCGACGTGGATGATGTCCTGCCATGATAGCCCGCGTTCGGTGCCCGTGGGCGAACTGACATCAAAGAATGGTTCACCATCCTCGCCCCAGCGAACGATCGTGCTGCCGATCTGGATCGGCGCGATGCGCTCGATCATTCCGATTCCGGAGCGACGTGCCCGGGAGAAGTGGTTCCCCTGCGACATCGCAGTGTGGACGATGGTCTTTCGCCACTTGTAAGGGGAAAGCCACGGCGATGGTCCATATTTGAGCAGAGTATAGAGCGGGTGCTCGGTTGCGGGCTCGTACCCGGCGCCGGTGCGCCGTTTCAGGTCGAGCGGCACCTTCGCCATGTCTTCGGACTGGACCTGGACGCAGGCGGCGATACCGGGGACCGTGAGGGCGTCGGCTGGGGTGACGCGGATGCCTGTTGCCGCGATGATGCCGGGCTCGATACCCTTCAGCCAGTCATCGACATAGCGATCCTGGGCCGCCGGTCCGCCGCCCAAGAGATTTTTCCACCATGCCATATGATCAAGCCCATACCGGAAGGTCGTAGTCCGCGGGAAAGCCGGCAGCTTCCGGGTTCAAGCCCATCAGCACCTTGGCGTGTAGAGCCGCCATCAGCGGATCGATCTTGGCGGATCCGCTGACCTGTTTGTCGATCGAGATCGCGTTGCCGCGCGGAACGATCTTGGCGTTGCCGACGGCGAAGCTCATCAGCTCCTGGCCGGGATGGATGAGGACCCCGCCGGCGAGATCTCGCTCGGTATCCTTGATCGCTCCGTTGAGCTTCCAGCCCTGCGAGATGCCGACGATGCGTTCCTTGTCGATGTCGCCGTCGTCACCAGAAAGCGCCCGCGTGATCGCGGCGACACCGAAGCTGTCCACCCCGATCGCGTTTTCAGCGGCGAGCTTTCCAGAACCGTCGACCTCCGCGACAATGGCGGCGAGCTCGTAGACGTCCTGGCCGGGCAGCTTGACGAAGGTGAGCTGCTTCAATCCGGCGAGCTCGTCGAGTTTCGATGCGATTTCGGTGCGGCGCTGCTTCACGATCTCGTGCGCCCATGCGTGCGACCACAGCAGCAGCCGCTTCACGCGCTGAACAGTCGAGATGCCGTCGACCTCGACGGTGACCTCTGTTTCCTCGGCTTCGCGGCCGAGGACGGCGACGCCGAGAAGGTCGTCAAGGCCGCCGCCATCGATGCCGATCACGATGACTTCCGAGCGCCGGACCACTTCCTGGAGCGTCAGCGAGCGATCGATGTTGGAGACGCCGGTCTCCGCGTTGCCCAGCCAGAATTCGGCGCCGGCCCAATTATCCGACTTCAGCCCGAGGCCGGCCTCGATGTTGAAGTGCTTCGAGACGAACAGGCTAAGCGCCGAGGAACCCTCGATCTCCTTCTTGCGCAGCTCCGTCGTCAACCACTCATGGTCGACCGAATACCCCAAGCTTGGGTTCGGGATGTGCCAGGTCTGAGGATTCTGCCAGGGCTTCGCCTTGGCCATCTCCTCCGGGTACTCGTAGAGCAACGGTAGCGTCGTGGGATCGTGGATTTTGCCGTCACGAACGCCGCGATGATAAATCAGCTTCTGCGAGAACACACCGGTCGGCGGCTCGTCGCTGTGTGTCGACGCATAGATGACGAAACCTTCCGGCCGCGACGCATGCGAGCCTGTCGCTTCAGACAATATGTTGGCGGCTGACGCCTTCTTGCCGAACAGCCAGAGCTCGTCGACGAAGATGCTGATCGCCTTTTGCCCGCCGACGACATCGGCATCAGCCGATTTGACGGCGAGCACGGTGCCGTCGAGCCTGTTCGTAATTTCCCGGGTCACGTCGCTGGGCTTGAACCGCTGCAGCAACGCGGGGTCATTCTTAATCATCCCGTATGCCGGGGTGAAGCTGTTGTCGGCGACGTCCTTCGTCGGCGCCAGGATGAGGTATTCCCCCATGGCGCGTTCGTTCATGATCAGGGCGGTGACCATGATGCCGGCGGCGATCGTCGATTTCGCGTTCTTCTTCGCGATGAGGACGAGGAACTCTCGGATTAGCTGTCGCTTCCTCTCGCTGTCGAAGGCGCCGAACACGACGCGGACGAGACCGAATATCCAGTCCGGGCAGACCTCACCCAACGTCGGCTTCCCCGGGATGTCGGAGACACGCAACCGCTTGAAGATGCGCAGCGCCTTCCCAGCGCGCGCCTCGTCGATCGGCAGGCCATCCGGGATCAGGCTCCGGCCCGCAATGATGCGGGCCTCCCAGTCGGGGCTCGCCGTCGACCAGGTCGTCAATTCGGCTTCGTTCCGGCGATCGGCGCGAGATCCTCACCCCATTCCGAGTTGAGGCCGGCGTTCAGCGCCTCCTCTTGCTGGATCTCCTTCTTGCCGCGCTTCAGCATGCGAGGCGCCGGCGTCGTCGGGCCCGCGGTGCCAGCCTCTTTCTGCTTGGCGTCGAAGTCGGCCGCAGCGCCGGCGACCCTGGTCATCTCCTCGAGACGTTTCTGTGCGGTGACGTTGCCACCGCGCGCGCTCTTGTAGAGCATGCCGATGACCTCACGCCGGCGGTTGGAGAAACCGTTGTCGAGTTCGGCGGCGCAATGCTTGCGCAAGGTGTCGACGTCGACCTTCAGCGATTTGGCGATGACGTTCTCGCTCTCGCCGCAGGACCGCATCTCCTCGACCGTACGCCGGATCGCCGAAGTCGGCTTCCAGGCTGGCCGTCCTCGTGTCGCCATGCTGTTTTTCGGTCACTTTTGCGTGAAACAGCCGATTTTCAGGCCGGCGGAAAAAATTTTGTGAACGTGAGCCCCGGGCGGTTGGACCCCAGGTTTGCCCCAGAGATCGAGACCCCCCCCCGGTCAGCCTGCGATCGAAGCGGCCCGTGTGGCCAAGCGATGGGCCTCCGCCGAGACAGCCGGATGCACGCTGTCATCAAAGGCATGGTCGAAAGCGATGTGGTCGCGAAGGCCGTAGAGCTGTTGGACGTCGCCCTGCCTCGCAATCACGACCACCTTCGTGCGCCGCCACATCTCGGTGCCGCGCACGTCGCGGATCATCGCCTCGACGTAAGAGCGCATGGCCGAGTTGTGCACTACGACGGTGCTGCTCTCTGTAGGCAGCGCTTCCACCATTGCCTTGGTCAGTCCAGAGCCGCGCATCAATACCTAACCTTCATCCGTTCGGCTCGAGCCGCCGCTGTCTTCAGGCTGTGATGCTTGCCACAAAGGCACTGCCCATTGCGGACGTCGAGTGGTGCACCACCGTCCTTGCGTTCGATGATGTGGTCGGCGAACAGACGGGAAGGGAACCTGACTGAACAACGCCTGCCGTTGTCGACCGCTTCACATTGGTAGACGGCACGCTGCAGGACGAGATCACGCCAGGCGCGGTGTTCCGCGGTGAGCAGCTCGGGATCCGCCCTCTTCTCGATAGGACGCGCCGCTCTTAGATCAACGCTGCGGAGTCCTGGCTTGATGATCTTTGCCATTGGAGCTCCCGACATGAGCGAGCTTCAGCTCGCGCTTCATGTTCGAATCCGGATTCTTCTGTTTAGCGCTAACCTGGAGTCGTAGAGCTCTATGAAGGCGGCTGCGCGCTGACGCGCTCGCCTTCAGAACTGCGCCGTCTCAGAAGTTAGCGTCTACGCGAGGGGAGGATGCGCGAGAAGATGGTCGAGTTCAGCGGCTTATGGGAAATCACGAATTGTTTCGGTCCCGTTTGTCCCTTGGGGACATATGGGCTACGGGCAGGGTGTCCCGCGATTGTCCCCTCAAGTGTCCCCGTCACGCCCTCGAAATTGGTTGACGTGATTGCGGGTAGACCTGATTCGGGTTGGTCACGCCGCTTTCCGCTTCCGTTTCGCCTCACGCTGCCGGCGGCGCTCGTTGCGCTTCGTCGCCCAAGAGAAGTCATCTTTGCCGTCGGTGAGGAAACTGGAGAGGGCGCCATCAGCGGCCCAGTAATCGAGGCCTTCCCGCTCGCCCCCATCTTCCTCTATGGTGCCAGAAAAGTGGCCTTTTTCGTCGCCACTTCGCAACACCCCTGAAACGGGGTTTTCGCTCTCCTCCGATGGACTGCGAACGAGTTTGGCCCGAATTCTTTCCAAGGCGCGGTCTTTCCGCCTTCTCCCCGTCTCAGGATGGATGCCTTCGACCTTGAAGCACCAACGCCTAAACGACTTCCCGCCGACCTTCGATCGTGACCACGCCAAAAGGGCGCGGCGCTCCTTTTCGTTTTCCACCGCCTTCAGCCAATCGAAGATTTCTTCGAGCGCCGATAGTTCTTGCGCGGTTGGTAAGGCGCCGAGACGCTCCCAGAAGGCGCGACGTTCATCAGCAAGAGGATCTTCGCCAACGGCGAGGAAGTCGCCTGGTGCTTTACCCCAACCGTTTTTGTCGGTCTGCGAATGGACGTAGGGCAGCGCAAGTGAGCGCGGTTGTGATGGCCCGACATGCTCGTGACTGGCGCGGTCGACCTCGGCCATACGGATGAAGAGTTCGGCGATCTCGCCGATGTTCAACGCTGCCTCCTGTCATCAAAGAGATCGAGCTGATCAGAATTCTTTCCGAAGCGCCTGAATATCCTTTCATACACCATTCCGCCAAGCGCATAACGCTGAGGGATCAAACCGCGGAGATCCTGGCAGACGAACTGCAACTGGCCGACCGGCATGGCGTCCCAGAGCTCGAGCCAGTCGCCGGCGCGGTCCTCGATCAGAGACGCCGATTTGAGCACCATGTCCGACGCCATCCAAAGACCGACTTCGTCGAGCAGCAGCTTGTTGTTCGCGGTCTCCGCCAAGGTGGAAAGCACCAGGCGGAGGTGGTTTTCACCGTACCGGCGCCAGATACGGGAGAGCGTTTCCGTCGCGCGGGTCTGCCCGATATCGGGGTAGCGATGACCGTCGATGATCTGGATCGAGAATTCGTCGCACAGGCGTCGGATGTGGTCGGGCACCATCATTTGCGGCGAACCTCGACAGGAACGACGCGCCCATCGATGACGACGCCACCGAAAGTGTCGAGCTGGAGCTCGACCTCGCGCGCCGCTCTGACCTCGTGGTGGCGATCGGCGCCGAGGATGTCGCCAACGATCTCAGCCGGCCGGCGGAACACCAGCGCGCCGCGAGCGGCGCGGATCGCATCGCTGGCGGAGGCGAAACGCTGCGGTTTTCCATCGGCACCATCGAGCAGCTGATCGGGTTGCCCCGTGCGCCTGTACGCGGCGACATAATGACTGCCGATCGCGATGGCCTCAACGCGGGTTTCGTCGGTCATGCGACCTCCGAAAGCGGGACATCGCAGCGGGACATTTCCGGGGACAACGGGACAAATCGCTTATTCAGCGCCTGCGCACGATGTCGGTCGAAAGCCAGCGCAACGCCTTGCATTATAAGGCTTTGCGTTATTTCATCGGGAAATCCGAAGCGGGACATCGTCCTCATAGCTGGATGTCCCCGTCGATCATTTCAGCCATGCCGGCGCTGATCGGTTCATCCGGCCGCTCAAGGTTCGAGAAATAGTAGCCGCCGGCCGATTTGAAGCCGGGCACCGGCCTGCCGGTCAGCCAGACATACGGTTCGGCGCGGCCGATCCATTTCGCACCAAGGAAGCGCTCCCCGGCGCGCTGCAGCCCCTTCTTGATGCGTTCCGTCTTTTTTTTCGGATCCTCGTCGTCGACCAGGCTGAGGGCCGCATATTCCTGCCGCCAGTATCCCATGCGGACGACGCGCACGATGCTGCGTGGCAGCTTCAGCATTGGTGATGGCGCCTCGCCGAACTCCTCAAGCGCCTTGATCAGCGCCGTCATCGCGATCTTCTGTTGGTCGGACAGACTGCGATCGTCGTTGACCTCCGGGGCCTGCCCACCAGGTGTGGCGCACACAACGCTGGTGAGCGGTTCGCCCGAGGGCCGCTTCCCGAGGACAACCTGCTTCAGGATGAAGTCCCATCCGTGGCCGCGTTCGCCGTCCTTGTTCTTCTGGACGGTGGCGCGGTGGATCTGGCGCACCAGGACGGTGCCATCGTCACGCTGGGAGACATCCTGCCTCGCCGTGATCTCGAGCTCGATGGCGTTGTCGACATTGGCGAACAGCGAGGAGTGACCACGCGGATTGTTGCCGTTCCGCGGCTTGTGGTGGACCATCAGGACGGCAGTCCTGCATTCGTCGCGGATGCGCTCAAGATTGTTGAGCACCACCGACATATCCGTTGAGGCGTTCTCGTTGGCGCCGGGCGTCGCCGTCGCCAGGGTGTCGATGACGACGAGCTCGAGTGGTTTCGAGAAGGTATCCGCCCAAGCCTTGATCTCGGCGATCAAAGCATCGGTGCCGCGTGATGTCTCGACGTCCTCTTCATCCCTGGCGAAGAGGTCGACGCGAGCCGGCAGCAGGATGAGGTCTGGGTTCTCATCACGGTCCATATAGGTCTGCCGGTAGGCGCGCAGTCGCTTTTTGACACCGACGCCGCCTTCGCCGGCCTGATAGATGACGCCGCCTCTAAGGACGTCACGACCGTTGAATTTCACGCCCCGGCAGACCGCCATGCCGAGATCGATGGCTTCGAAGCTCTTCCCCGATCCGGATTCGCCGTAGATCACGGCGACCTCATGCCGGGTGAGGATCTCGTGGATGAGATATTCGTGTTCCTGCCCGGGTTCATCGATGCGGGAGAACGGCACCGCGTTGAAGCGCGATTTCGGGAATTCCTTCGTCCATGGTTTCGCGTGGGTGTCGACGAGGTCGTAAAGCGTGCCGACATCGACCCCGGTCTGCGCCCAATCCCAGATGTCGCCCTTGTTCGGCGCCTCCGGCCAGAACGCCCGGATGTCGAGAATGCGGACGGAGGCGGCGACGGGGCGGATCTGCGATCCGACAAGCTGCATGTGAACCCTGCCGACTTCATCGTTGTCGGGGATCAGGACGATGTGGGCGCCGGCGAGGACGTCATTGTAATGCGGCGCCCATTTCTTGGAGCCGCCGGCGTTGCAGGTCGCCGCGATCCCGGCCGCCCAGAGGGCATCAGCCTTCTTTTCCCCCTCGACGATGTGGATGGCTTGACCCATTGCGATGGCGTCGAGAACCTCGGGCAGCCGATAGAGGGGGGCTTCATCAACACCGGCGAAATGCCGGCGTTCCGTCATCTTCCATTTTTCGAAATTGGCGGCGCTGTAGCGGGTCCAGTTGTGACCTCGCCCTTTGCGCATGTAGTCATCATCGATGAGGCCGGTGATCCAGACGCCGGCTTCCTCCTCGAAGCGGCGGCGCTGCACAAAGGTCTTCTCGATCTTGCCATACTTGTTGAGACGCCAGGATCCATCCGGCATTCGGTATTGGACGCGCGCGACCTGGAAGACGGGATCGCCCTCACGATCGGTATAATCCCAGGTCTGAACGGTTTCCTTCTTGCCAGGGCCGGCGAGCTGGTTGCTGCCGGCCTGAGGGGTGCGCTCCGGAAGCTGGAAGCCGTTGTCGCGCAGCCAATCCACGGCTTCGCCTTCGCTGAGCCCCTGCAGCTTGCCCAGCACCCAAAGCGTGCCGCCGCCCTCATTGTCCTGGTGGTCGAAGGCGACGCCCTTCTGAAGGTCTACCGAGAAGGATCCCGCGGCACCCCAGCGCAGTTCGGAGCCCGGTTTCGACATGTGCGGGTTCGGCTCGCCGAGCAGCATACGGCAGACCGGCTCGATATGCTGCGCGAGCAGCTTGGAGAACTCCTCTGCTGACATGCTAGGCGGCGACCTCTTTGGTCGGCTTCCACTTCTCGAAATCGGCTTCGATCTGCGCCCAATTCGTGGGGTGCTGTGCCTTGAGGTCTGGTGTCGACTTCCCGGCGACGAACTGACCGCGTGAGGCGCCACGCTCCAACCAGTCGCGAGTCCAGCGGCTGGGATCGATGGCCACATGCTTAAAATCGGCGTTGGTGACGAAGCCACGGCGTTCCAGGATGATGAGCAGCTTGATCGCCTGGATTTTCCAGTTCGTGAGGGCAACCGGGGCGGAGTGCCCGGCGCCGACGTCGGGGATGTATTCGGGGAGCTTGCAGCGTGCGCCAGGACAGCGATCGTACCAGTCGTGCTCGCGGCCGCTCCAATACATGCGGGTGTCGAGCTTTGGTAATTCGGGGCGAAACGCCGGTGGTCGCCAGCCGTAGCGCTCCTCGGTGTGATCGTCGGGATGCGTCATGGTGATCACGGTGATGCCGAGCATCTCGCAGATCGCGCTCACATGAAGCTGGACGCGGCCCGCCGGCACCAAGACGGCGCGGAAGTCCGGACCCTCAGCGAGAGGATCGCGCCCCCATTCCTTTGACGCCTGGACGACGACCTCGGGGTTCAGCCTTAGTTTGGCCTCGACACCGATCTGGAGGCCATCGGCGCGGGCGAACAGGATGTCATAACCGGCGGTTTCGTTGTAGGCGGTCCAGCCATGTGGCAACGCCGCGATGAACGCGGCGCAAAGCTCGGCTTCGGTCTTGAATTCTGGGCCTTTGGTCATCGCCGCTCCACCGCTACGGTTTTGCCGCCGCCCCTCAGAAGCTTGCCGAACTTCTCTTCCGCAACGGTGAGAGCAGCCGATGCTTTCTCGCCGTCGCGGACGATGCCGTCGCCGAAGATGTGCTTCATCAGCGCGCGGTATGCGGCAACCTCGGCCTGATCCTTGGTGTCGAAGAGCAGCCGCTGACCGTTATGGCAGACGGTCTCCCAATCGGAGCGGTGCACCTTCTTGAATTCGCCTCGGAAGCCGTTCGATTCGGGGACGGCGCGGACCTCTGCGTCGTTCATGACCGCACCGCCTTCCACGTGCCACCGTAGTCAACGAGGAAGCCACGTATCACGCTTTCGGAGGCGACGAACACCGGTGGTTGCGTACGGCCGGAATGGATGCTGATGAAGACGCGGCGCGTTTTCACTATTTCGTCCACCTCGGCGTCACTGATCTGCCAGCAGGACACCGAGCAGTGCCCATTGGTAAAGGTGCGGAGGCCGGAGACGTTCTCAGCTCCTGGTGGTGGACCGAGAAAGTGGTTGCTTCCTGGGAAATCGACGCCGTAAGCCATGCCGCTCAGGCCGCCTCGTCTTCGTCTTCCTCGTCGATCTCGTCGAAGTCGGGATCATCGAGATGCGCGTTCTCATCGGGATCATCCTCGATTGGTGGCGCCGTCGCGATCGCCGGCATCTCGCCTGGCCCGCTGTAGGTCGGCGCCCTCAACTCGCGAGGTAACCAGCCGGTGCCGACGATGTTCTTGACGGCGAACTCGACGAGCTCTTTCTTCTTCAGCTTGTCTGCCTTGCGGGCTTCATCCTCGTTGATGGCCTCCCGGATCGCGGCGATGACGAAAGGTTTTGACGCCGCGCTAAAGTAGTCTTCGGCATCAAAGGTCTTATGCAGCGCGGCCGTCAGGTGTTCCGCATCGATCGTGGTGGCGAGAATGCTGGCATCACGATCGAATGGTGGCCTGCCGTTGTGGCCTCGCTCCATGTGCACGGCTTCGCCCGCGCATGCCGCCGCGATCTGGAAGAGTTCGGTGTCCGACATCGATGAAAAACGCTTGAAGGCCTCGGCGAACGAAACCTTGTCGTCACCTTGCCGCTTCCCGAATCCGTCGTGGTAGACGCGGACAGGGCTGTCGGTGTGAAGATGACGGTGCGCCATGAACCCGGCGAGCAAGGCGACCAAACCGATACGCGGCTCCTGCTTCAGGGCGGCGCGTGTCGCCAGCGTCGCCTGGGCGCTGAGCCGCTGGTGGAGGGCATCGGAGATCGTCTTGGCGGCCTTCTCTTTCGGCTCGTCGCTGTCCTTCGCGGCCGCCGGCTTCTGCGCCGCCGGCTTCACCACCCCGTAGGTGATTTCCAGCTTGCCTTCATCGCTCAGCTTGACGACTGCGCCGGCCTTCGCCTTGTCGGCTTTGGAGGCCTTCTTGTTGACGGGCAACTTCTCCCACGACCACGACCAGCCGCCGGGCATATCGTCGGCGAGAGCCGCCCAAGACCAGCCATCGGCGAGCAGCTCGTCGACTTTGGCCTGAAGCCTCTCCGCGACCAACTTCTTCACCAGAGCGGGATCGGAAACCGCGTGATCACCCTCGAAGAGGTCTTCGACAACGGTGCCGCCGGCGGCGAGATAGGCGTCCTTCCCGACAAAATCGAGTTGCTTCCCGATGGTGCGGTCGCCGGCGCCGAACTCGTGGCGTATATCGTGGCCCCAAAGGTGGTTCTTCAGCTTCTTGAAGACGCGCTCCTGCTCCGCGATCGACGGCGCCAGCGTGAACGCCTTGACGGCGTCGGTGACGTTGCGGCTGGGTTCCTGGCCACGCCACCAATCCAGGATGACCGGCGAAAGCCTGCCCAGCGCCAGCATACGGGCGACGTGCTTCGGTTCTCTTCCAAACCGGCTGGCGATCGACTTCTCCGACATGCCGGTGTCGGCCAGCGCTCGAAATTCCTCGTATTCGTCGGCGGGATGCAAGGCGGCGCGGTTGATCTGTTCCGCCAGCGCGGCTTCCCTGGCGTCGACCGTGGCGTCGAACTCACCGCATTCGACGGGATCATCGGCGGCCATCTGGCTTTGCTCGACGAGCAGGCGCATGGCGGCGAGACGGCGATTCCCGATGCCAACGAAGATGCCGACGACACCGCGAGCATCGTGACCTTCCTTGACCTTCAGTGCGGTCTGCAGGCCGTGGGCGCCGATCGAGGCGGCGAGCTCGGCGATGCCATCGTCGCGCCCGACACGGCGCGCGTTGATGGGTGGATCGGCCTCGTGGCCGAACCTGATCTGGTCGAGCGGGATCATGCGTGTGGTCATGTCGGTGTCCTTTCCGATATCGGTCGATTCTGTCTGAACGAAAGCTTCAGCACGGCGGCCTGGCGTGCCACATTGACATACGGCCGGCCGATCTCGGCGGCGGTGTCCACCAGGCTCTTGCCGTCTTCCGAGGCCTTTCGAAGCAGCTCGTATTCAGCTTCAGTCCAAGCGGTCCGCTGCTTCAGACCGAGATTGCTGGCGCGGGTACGGACAGATGCGATGGGCTTGCCCAGCGCCGCCGCTATCTCTTTGACCGGCGTCTTCTTCGCGTAGAACTCGCGGAGCCGCTCGATATCCTCGTGCGTCCAAGGGTCAGGCGTGCGGTTGAAGTTGTTCTTCGATGCGAACTTGAAAATCGAGGTGTGGCCACGATGGTATCCGGCATCGCGGAGGTCCTGCAGGATTTCACGATACGGCTTGCCGGCATTGAGCCCGGCAATGGCGATCGCCTTCTCCGGTTCGGTCCAGTAGTTCACGCGGTCGCGGGTGATGCCGAGAGCGATGGCTCGCATCTGCACCGAGACGCGACCGCGATCGTAGCCGGCATCGGCGAGCAGGTGGGTGATATCGATGATCTTGACTTCACGCGCATAGGCGTCGACCAGGATCTGATCTTCTTCCTCGCACCAATCGGCTTTGAACGCGGCGCTGACCAAGCCGAGATCGTGTGCCCGGGTGGAAACCCCGCTCACCGAGCGGCGGCGGAAACCTGCGGCTTCAAGTCGATCAACAACTACACGGACAGCGAGTTTTTCGGTATAGCCAGCCTTGATGATCTGGTCTTCGCGGGCATCCCAACCGGGTCCGCGCTTTCCTTTCTGGCGTTGATCGGGCGAAGCCGATGAAGGCGCGGCGTCGGGCACCTGCAGGAGCATCGCCGCAGCATCGGCGGCCGATATCGCCGGCGGTGCCATGACAACCGGTGCGGCGCCCTTGTGACGCGACACCACAGGTCCAGCCTTGAAGCGCACCCGCCTGGGCCCGGCGACCGCGGGACCGATGGCGAGGAACTCACCGTCGGCCAGCGTGCGCAGCGCGCGGCTATGGCCGAGCGTGAAGCCGAGGAGGGCGCCGGCGCGCTCAAGATCGCGATCGAAGATGGTGCGGCCGACGACAATGTTGGTGGCCTTGGAAACGACAGCCTTGGCGGTCTCCGCCAAGCGCTGAGTCGCGATGACGCCGGCGATGCCGCGCTTGCGCCCGCGACCCATGAGGTCGGCCAGCATGGCGGTCGATCGTTTGCGGGTGTCGGCGGTGACGTCACCGGTGTCGTAATGCGGCGCCAGGGTCTGTGCTTCGTCGATCAGTACCAGCAGGGGGTGCCAATGTGATTCCGCGACGAGCATCAGGCCTTCGGCGAGGTCGGCGACGAGATCGAGGCGGTCCTCCGATGTTGCATCTGAGAGATCGAGGACCGCGCTGTAGCGATGCTCACGCAGATGCTTGGCGAAGGCGTTTCCGCCGACACGGCTGATATCGGCCGCGGTGAGCACCGCGACATCGAAGTGTTCCTTCAGCGTGGAGAACTCGCCATCAGGATCGATGAGCAATTGCTGGACGCGGCCGAAGCCTTGCTCGAAGAGGCGGCGCAGCAGCATTGACTTGCCGGCGCCGCTGTTGCCCTGGATCAGAAGTCGGCCGTCGATCAGCTTCGGCAGATCGACACCGACGGGTTCGCCCTTGGATGTCGACCCGACACGGATATCGTTTTCGCCAAGGGCACGCGCCGGCGCCGAGGTCTCGATCGAGGCGATCGGCGGCGCCGGCGTATCATCATCTTCATCCTCCGGCTGTTCCACCTTCACCGGTGAGGCCACGCCGGATTCCTGGGCGAGCAGCGAGGCCACTATTTTGTCGGCCGGCGATAGTTTCGCGATCTCTTCCGGCTTCGGAAACACGATCCCGAAACGACGGTCGATCGGCCGCTCCGGCGCCTCACGAACGAGAGCTTGCATAACGATCCTCCTTCGAATTGAGATCGCGCCACTCCTCGGCACCCTCGACGTCGCGCATCGCGGCGGCGTCAAGCGCGTCCGCCATGTCGGTGGCGGTGCGGCGCAGAAGATCGACTGACCAATCTGCGGTGACGTCGACGAGATCCTCGAGCGTGCGTGACGCGGTGCCGAGCGGGCCGGTCATTTACCTGACCTCCGCTGGATGGCTCGGGCCTTTTTCTGCCTTTTTCTGGCCGCCTTTTTCACTGGATCAGCGGCGCGCTTCTTGGACGCGCGGCGGTACGCGAGGCGACGATCAACTTCATCCCAGCCGTAGGCCGGGTGCGGCGGCGCCATCACTGCGGCAACGATTAGTTCGGAGAGGCTGCGGAAAAACCGGCCGTCTGTCATTTGCCACCTGCCAGGCCGGCTGCGTTGAGGCGGTAGATTTCGGTGGCCGCGGCGAGCTGGGTGCCGAGACCCTTGACCGATTTGGCGGCGGGGTCGCCGGAGAGAACAAGGCCGGCGTTGAGCATCACCTCGTTGAGGGTGAAGGATTGCTCGACGGTGCCGACCCCAGCTTTAACGGTGACGATCTCAAATTTGCCGTCGACGGCGATGATCTCGCGAAAGGTCTTGGGGTCACCAAAGACCTGGTTGCTGATGATGGTCTCGCTGGTAGATGGCGCCGGCGGTTCCTTTTCGGTCGGGCGGATGAGCGCGACACCGTAGTCGGAGAGGAGTCGGATGAGATGGTCGGCTCGGAGGCAGGCGTCCTCGCGCGTGTCGGCGTCCATCGTCGACCATGGCGAGGCCGAGGCGCCCAGCCGTTCCCGGCGCATACATTCCGCCAAGATATCTCGAATCTCCCGCTCAGCCATCGCACTTCTCCGCCGGCGGTTGCTGGCGCCGAAGCTCGTTGGCCATCAGCCGGATGCTGACGCGGTCGCGCGCGATCGGCTTTCTCATGCCGAAAGCCTCCGTCCTTCCGAGCTGTAGGAAGGCGAGTAGCCTTCGGCGACGAAGCGGAAGCCTTGGCCCCAGACCGTTTCAAGGACGTCGAGCCCGCCGGTGGCCGCCGCGATCTTCTTACGAAGCTTGCAGACGAGGACGTCGACAATCTTGCGCTGCGCTTCATCACGCTCGTTGTAGAGCGCGAGCATCAGCATCGCTTTGGAGAGCACAGCACCAGGTCGCGCCGCCAACGTGGTCAGCAGCACGGTTTCCTGATGTGTGAGATGGACGCGAGCGACATCGCCGACAAGCGTACCGGTGGCAATATTGAGCGTGCATCCCGGCAACTGAATGATGGAGGGGTCACCGTTGCGCTGGCGACGCTGGAGCGCGAACAGTCTCGATACCAGTTCCGGCCCTGTTGTCGGCCATGGCTGCACATCGTCGGCGCCGGCGTTTAGGACGATCGCCCGGCCGGCGGCGGCGCCATAAAGGTCTGCGCCGTTTTGGATGAACGCGAAAAGCGGATTGCGGACGTCACCCATGCGAAGGTACCGGCACGTCTCGGCGGCATTTGCAGACCCCATCGCCCAGAACACCCCGATCGAATCCGGATCGCGGAACAGCAGTGAACCGAACTCCTGCGGCGACGCTTCGATTTCGTTCTCGATGCCAATGCCGATCAATATGGCTTCAATGATGATCGACACCGCGGGGTTCGGCGAACAGATGACGACGCGCATCATGCTGCCCTCGCAATCGCGGCGCGTGCCTTCGCACGGCAGGCCTCGCTCATCCGGTAGCCCATGCCGTAGACGGTCTGGAAATCGATGCCGTGCGGCCGCGTCTTCCTTCTGATCCGTTTCATGTGCGACCGGATCGCCCAGTCGGGATCGAGAAGCTCGACGAGGTCACGATCGGTGTAGATCGAGGCCTGCAGCTGGCCGTATTCGGCTTCGCCACAACTCACCAACATCATGACGATGCTGGCCTCCGCCTCGGTGAGCCCGAAGACCTTGCGCGCCATCTTCGCATCGTTGCGACCGGTCAGCCTGGCGATCGTCGCCTTGAGCTGACGGTTCTCCTCCTGCAGGGTCTCGATGCGGTCGCGTGAGGCGCGGTCGGGAAACATCTCGTGGATCGTCATGCGAATTCCTCCGGGCGACGGAGGACGACGACAACACCGGTGTTGACGCGCCGCACGAAGCGACCGTCGACGAGGTGGCGCAAGCATTGGTAGTAGGTGTTCGCGTTGCCGATCCTGAGATCGGCCATAGCGACGTCACGCCTGATCACGACGGGTTCCCCGACCGGGGCAAGCCCGGTCAGGTAGGAAAGCAGTTCCTCGGCGCGGCGCGGTGCCATCTACATCCCCTTTGGTGGCACGAAGAGGCAGATCGTCTTCCCGGCATCGAGGCCGGCCTGGTGGGCGCACCAGTGAAACTCGCCGTCAGGGCTGTCCTTGATGCGCTTGTCGGCATAGGCGATGACCTCGCCGGTGCCCTTGATGACGTAGCCCTCGGGGCGCTCGCCGATCGAAGATTGAGGCACCTCCTTGCAATCGAAGTTGGCACAACAGGCGAAGGGGTATTTCCAGCCCTGCGGCAACAGCGACGTCGGCTTCGCATCATGCGCATGGGCGGCGCCGCCGCAGAGCATGAAGATCACGAAGGCTACCGCCGCGATCAGACCGCCTATCGCCACTGCCAGGCTGAGCGAATGGTTGCCGCGGTACCGTTTCGTTGGATGCGGCCTCATGCGGGCACTCCGTCGACCGGGGCGAGCAATCTCCGGAAGATCGCGATGCGCTCCGGATCAAGCGGCCGGAAACGCGATAGCCTGAAGGGAACCTCGCCGAGATCGGGGATACGTTCCCGGCGAACTTCTTCCAGCATGAGGCCGATCTCTGCCGGATCGCCACCCAGATAGTAGGCGATGAACTCGTCGGGGTCGGTGACGGCGCGCACCGTGTAGATGGTGCCTCGCTCGATTTCGGTGATGCAGAAGGCGTTGGTCGGCGCATCATCGATGCAGCAGACCAGTTGGCCGACGAAGGGCTGCCAGTCCATTTCAGAACCTTTCCGGGATTTTGGGTTCGGCGTATCGGGCTTTCAGAGCCTCGGCTTCGCGCTTGCGGCGCTCCGACGCGACGAAGAGATCGTCTACCGGCTGAGTAAAGCGCGGCGCCGATGTCGCCTCGACATAGGACCACACCGCCAGCGCATCGCTGCGATCGAAGGATTGGTCGGCATCATCCTTCTCGATCCAGCCGAGTGCCCGGCACTTCGCCATGATGGCGGACTTCTGGTCGCCCTTTCCGATGCCGACGAAATGCTTCTTCACCGACGCCTGGTTGACGCGGATGTGTTGGTAGACCTTCAGCTGGAAGGCCATGAATTCCAAAATCGCAGGAAGCCCGAGCAGGATCGTAGCGGTCTGGATGTTGGTGTGGCCCTGCACGAAGCTGCCCGGCAACGGCGCCTCGATGGCGAGGATGTCGACCTGGTGCTGATCGATGAAGCGGGTAATCCACCGGCCGGCGCCGGAAAAGATTGCGCCACGCGACGAGCTATCCTTGGCGCACTCGATCGAACCGGAGATCGGCTTCGCGCCCGCAGCGCCGTAGGCGTAGCCGAGGCGTCGTGCCGCATCGATGGCGAGAATGCGTGGTGCAGACATCCCAAGTCCTCTGCCCGTTCGGGCTTGTTGAAGTGGCCGCTGCTTTCCCGGCCTGGTCAGAAGGTTCCGCCGCGTTTGCGTGGTCGCGAGCAGCCTACAAGCGCTTCCTCCACCTCGTTCCGCAGGTGCGGATCAGTGCGGACCGGCACCACCAGCGGCATCCCATTCCTCTTTCGAGGCGCCGGCGCGCACCGCGTTGACGACGGCTGCCGTGGTGTCATCGGCTTCATCATCGTCGGCTTCCTCGCGTTCCACGGCAGCGGCGCCGAGCCCGAAGCTGGCGAAGTTGCTGCCCAGCGCCGTCCTGATATCCACCGCGTAGTCGTGGTCGTCGTCTTCCAAGCCGTCGATCTTGCCCTCGGCGCGCTCGATGAGGGCTTCCGCCTTGCGCCTGATCTTCTGCGCATCGGTCAGCGCCCGGATCACGCCCTTGTTGACGCCCTGTTTTTTCGCGTCTTCCAGGATGGTCCGCTGATCGTCATTCGCGATCTTCTGGATGGCTCGCTTCTTCACCTTGAAGTCGGCATCGAGGACGCGGAGCTTCTCCTCGCGATCCTGCTCGATGCGGTCGAACTCCTCGATGAACGAGGCGGCCTCGCTGGGCGTCGCGCGGTTCGGCCTTTCGTGAATCTTGGTGCTCATGCAATCCTCTCTGGGGTTCGGCCGGGCGCACGTCGCCGCTGCGACGCCGGTTCAAATGCCAGCCTGGCGTGATATCTGCAGTAGGGGCCGGTCTCCGCGCTATCGTTGCCGCAGAAGCCGAAGCCCTCTGCGAGAGGATCGCCGTGCGGCCACCTGCAAGTCTTGTCGGTGAGTTCGAGGAGTTTCAGATTTCGCGGCTCCGGGGCACCGATGGCCTCGGTCGGCTTGCGGGCTTCACCGGCGACGAGATGCGCGGGCAGGCCTGGCGATGCCGCCCGCATTTCGGCGCGGCCCTTGATATCGTTGTAGTGCGGGTTGTTCGAACCGCGCCAGGAGACGCCCTCGACCTGCTTGGGCGCTTTCTTCCGGGGTGGCGCCTTAACCTTGGCGGCCTTGGACTTGGTTGGCCTCGCGTTCTCCCCGCGCGGCCATCCACCAGTGTTGCCGCCTCGGACGCCACCGGTCTTCAGGCCTGGGTGCGTCGTTTTCTGGAGGCGATAGATGCGGCCCTGTATAGCGCACCGGCTGCCGTTCACGAACTGTTTTGCGATCTGACCGGCGGTGAGACCGTCAGTACAATAGCGGATCAGAAACTCGTCACGTTCTGCCTGACCGATAAGGGTCCAGTCCGGAAGCGGCGCAATCCTTGAAGCTGCTTGGCGTGGCGCCGTCGGTACTTCAGCCGGTCGAGGCGTGCGCGCCTCAGCTTGCGGGGCTGCTGCTGGGTCGGCGGCGGCATCGGCATGGGCTGCTGGCGGCTGGATTGCGGCAGCGACGTCGGCAATGCCTGGCGCGAGCGGCGGCGCTTCAACCACTTCGGTTCGCGTGCGCTCAACTGCTTCCAGTTCAGACGCTTTGCCATCACCATCCTCTTGCTTCGCCCATTCCTGTCGGCGGATCAGCGATGCCAGCCGAGAGACCTCGGCCTGCACGGCCCCGACCTTGAACGCGATAGTGCTAGGCGCGAGGCCCTGGGCGAGAAGTGGTCGAACCGCTTCGATCCGCTCCGCCGGCGCCATCTTTGCCCAGGATCGGCTCATCTGGCGTCTCCGCCGGCGGCCGTCTCGATCGTCGTCTGTTTTCCCAGCGCAGCCAAAGCCACGCGATAAGCTTTCGAATTGGTCGCATCTGTCCCCAGCAGTTCCGCTTTGCGGAGTTCTTCTTCGATTCGCTGGTCGAGCTTGCCGAGCTCGTCCTCGTAGGCACTGCGCAACCTCATGTAGAGGCTCACCATCATATCCTTGGGCGGCCGATAGCGAAGGCCCCAAAGAACAGATCGCGAGATCCGGTGCTTACGCTCGCACCGAGCCATGGCGGCATCGACCGTATCGCCTGGGCCGCGGAACTCCTTCCTGACGAGAAAGTCGGCCCAACCCTGCGCCTGGGCGACGTAGGTGTCAGACATCTTTGCATCTCCTGCAAAGGATTTTTGCTTCTCGCGCAAAGGGTCTTTGCGCCGCTGCAACTCGGTCATTGCTATCTCCATTCTCAGCGACGAGAACAGTTGGGGACCGCAATGAACGGTGGGACGAAAAAGAGTGGTGGGCCATGTCCTGGACAGACAGGCCCACCATGCCGGCTGGTCGCCGGCGACCGCGCGAGGTTGGGAGGTCGCGCGATAGGAAATCCAGGGAAAGGACGACACGATGAAGGCCGATGGAGACGACACCCCGCCGCGGCTGACCGAACCGGAGCCGCTGCCCTCCGTATTCGTTACCGGCTTCGCCATTCAGGTCAGCGAGGAGCACGTCACTCGCCTGGTGTTCTGGACCGATCTGCCGGAAGTCGGCGATCGCGACCGCGAAGCCCGCATTCAGGCTCGGCTCGCCATGCCGGACAAAACATTTCGCCGGCTCATGTCCGAGGGTCGACGCCTCAGCCGCAGCGGCCAATGAAAGGGATCGGAAACTATCCGGCGAAAAAGTTGTGCACGCCCGGTAATAGTTTGTTTCGTACAATTTCCGCCCGTGATCTGCTTTCCCCCAAATAAAGGGGCGTGCAAACGGGAGGGTTAGGGAATGCAGCCAACGCTTTTTGTTGGAGAAATGACGGTCGTTCTGGAAGACGCGCTGGTCCATCTGATCGGCTTTTCGACAAACGATGGGAAGCGAACATCTGAACGCAAACCGGTCGCCCATTTCGTCATGAGCAATGAAGCGTTCAGGAAGCTGCTCGCCGACGGCCGCAGCAGATTGGCGAAAGGCGGCCACTGAGGGACTCATTCGGCGGCCTCGCTGGTCGCTTCCAGGAAAGCGCGGCGCGTCTCATTGAGGTCCTGGAGTGTGACGTCACCGCCGGCCAGAGAGACGATCTTATCGGCTATGATGGCGTCGACAGGCGCTTCGCCGGTCTCGATGCGTTGTACGCGCCGCGACGGATTGGTTCCTTGGCCGATGCCGAGCAACTCGGCCAGCTCTTTGAGGGTCCTATTTTCCCTGATGCGCCAATCACGAAGTTTCATGCTCTCAATTAGCGTCGAACGCTAATGATTTGTCAAGCGCGATTAGCGCCAGACGCGAATTACAGCGTTAGCGGCAAACGCTATAATCGCCAAGTGATTACAAACATTGCAAAAATCCGGGAAGCCAAAGGACTGTCGCAAGGCGAGCTTGCTGACATGCTCGATATGCACGTCACGAATCTGAATAAGATCGAGCGCGGTAAATCGTCTCCGTCGATGGCGAGATTCGAACAGATCGCGGCCAAACTTGGTGTCTCCGTATCCGATCTATTCGCCGAAATACCGGCGATGGGAACGCGGCTCGTCACAGTGAAGGGATTTGTCCAGGCGGGTCATTGGGCAGAGACTTGGGAGTGGAGCGACGACGACCAGTATCAAGTCCCTATCGAGGATGATCCTGCCCTTCGGCCTTTCCAACTTCACGCCGCGGAGACGCGCGGACCGTCGATGAACAAGCGATACCCGGAGAAAACCGTCCTGGTCTTCACGGATATCATCGAGACGGGAGCTGCGCTCGAGTTGGGCAAGCGCTACATCGTGGAACGCGAGCGCGCCGACGGCCTCCGCGAGGCCACGGTCAAGACCCTTTGGAGAGATGAGGCCGGTAAGATCTGGCTGCTTCCCGAATCGGACGATCCCAGGTTCCAAGAGCCGTTTCCGATCGAGGGCGGCGAAGACGATACCGTCCGCGTCATCGGCCGGGTCGTAGGATCTTGGAGCCGGGAATAGACGGCTGCGTTTTTCTTTTCATAGCGATTGACCAGGCGAAGCGCGCGGTTTATCCGCGCGCGCTTTCGCACGCTCGGTTGGAGATTATCTCTAACCTTCATCGTAGAGCTCTACGTTAGACGAATCGCGATTTCACTCTACGATTCCGTGTCCTGCTACATCCTGAAATGGTGGCGTGTCCCGCATCGTCTGGAGGTTGGCTGAACGCCAACCTTTACGTTGAGCCATACGAATCGGGATTAGCGTTTGCGCGCGCGAGTTGCGACGAGCGCCAGCCGAATTAGCGTTCAACGCTATTTTCGGGCTTGACTTCATCTTAGCGTTCAGCGCTAATACCGGGCAAAGGAGAAATCCGAAATGCCCTTGAGGCCTTCACGACCGTTCCGAGATGCCGACGTCGACCAGCTTCGCGCCGAGATCGTCGAGCTCCAGGCGCGCCGGCAGCGCATCGTCGCCACTATTCTGGTCGCCGTCGCCCTGGCGCTCGGCGTCACCGCCGCGATGGTTGCGGGGATACTCTGATGCCAAGGCACCCAGAGACCCTGCAGGAGCACCGCCGGCGCCGCGCCTATACCGCCGCGCTGGAAAGCGTCGATCGCGTCGAGACCACGTTCGATCGTGCCGTGAACTGCCTGGCTGAGCATCCTCGGCTGACCTGCGCCATCGTCGTGGTCTCGGTCCTGGCGGCCTGCTGCTTGGATGCGCCGCGATGAGCTTCATCCCCGACAACCTGTCCAACCCTCACGACGTCGCTCATGCCGTGCTGCAGGCGATCTCATCTCGCGATGAGAAGGTCGGCGCACTGCTGGCGGCCCTCAAGGCTCTCCTCCCTGAAGTCGATGCCGAGATCGAGCAGCGCCAGTCGAGCGGCGACGTCGAATACTGGCAGGGCCTCAAAGCGCTGTCCGACGCTGGCCACGCCGCCATCGCCATGGCGGAGGCCCGCCAACCATGACCGCCGCCCCATCAATCGCCCCATCTCTCGCCGACCTCCGCAGCGCGCTCGACCACGCCGAAACCGAGCTCGCCTGCGCCGACATGATCGACAACTTCGGCCGCCGCGAGAAGGAGCTCGCGCACTGGCGCGGCCGGCGTGACGCCATCAGGGCGCAGATCGCCCGCATCGAGGAGAGCTTCTGAAATGGCTGCCAACTGCTACGGTGTCGACTGTACCGGATGGGTGATGCTCCACCCGCGAGCTACTCCGGACATGCTTGGGTACGTGCCGCGTTTCCTCCAGCAATCCGACGCGCGGCCGGCGCGAGAGCAGTTCGACGAGCGCTACGAGTACGGCGGATGGTCGCCGAACGCCGGCTTCAACCTACTCGAGGACGGCCGCATCCAGTACCCCGGCGATCCGCCGCTGCCTGTGGTGGCGGAGTTTACGCTGCGCAGCGAGCGCGTCGTCGCCTACCCCGGCGCGGTCTTTGCAATCATCCAGCCTGACGGTCGTTTCGAAGTCGCGAGGATGGATTGATGCCATCGATCAAAGATGCCCCAGTAGGAATGCTTCGCGCCTGGGCGGATGCCAAGGTGATTTCGTCGGCTCGTTACGTCGAGGAGATGGAACGTCGGCGCGGTTTGAGAGCGGTCGGCGAGCCGATGCCCATTCGTGTTCGCGTCGAGGCTCCGCCGCTGGATTACGCGCTCGACGACGAGCTCGCCATTCCCGGTATCGACGTCCTCGATTTTGCTGGTGACCACGAACCATCGGGCCCGGTGCCAGCACCATCGCTCGCGGTGTGGGTTGTCGGTGGCATCGCGGCCGGCCTGATTGTCGTCGCCCTCGCGATGGTGCTGCCATGACCGGACCACATCTCACCCCGGAGCAGCTGACGTGGCCGACCGGCCCATATGCGGTCCTCGCATCGAAGTCCGGCGGTGGCAACGGACTGCCAAACCTCTACGTCACCGACGCCGGCGGGCGGAAGATTGCGGCCATCTGGGGCGGCGCCGACGAGCGCTACGCTACGGCCTACCTTCTGGCGGCAGGCCCAGCTCTGGTTGAGGCGTTGAGGGCCGAAGCCGAAGCAAAGGCGTTCGCCGCCGGCATCTCGGAAGCATGCTCCGACGGTGCAGGTCCTCTTCCAAAGCACGTCATGGACAAGGCTGACCAGCTTTTTGCTCGCGCCGAAAGGCTCCGTGAAGCCGCCCTCGCCATCGCAGAAGGTCGGCCACCTCCGTAGCTAACCAACTCGATGTTCGCGGCCCTTGGGGACGCCCTCTACTGACAAACAGGAGCAGCACTTATGAACGACGAACCATTCCAGAGCATCGGCGATCTCGCCGCCGGCATCACCGGCAACATCGAGATCATCAAGCCGGCCAACCGGGCGGAATGGCTGGCGGCACGCAAGCGTGATGTCACCGCGTCCGACGTCTCCACGCTGCTTGGCGTCAACCCCTACAAGACGCCATTCGAGCTCTGGGCGGAGAAGACGGGCAGGAAAGCCGACGCCGAGGACAACGACGTCTTCCGCCGCGGCCGCGCCATGGAATTCATCGCGATCGACTTCCTGCGCGAAGACTATCCGGACTGGAAGATCACCCACAGCTACAACAACCGATATTTCCGCGACCCCATGGGTCGCATCGGTGCGACACCCGATGCCTTTGTCGCGATGCCTGGGCGGAAGGGCAGGGGTATCATACAGATCAAGTCGGCGTCCGATTACTCGGTGAAGAACTGGATCGATCCCGAAACCAGGGAGATCACGCCGCCGGTCTATGTGGCGGTCCAGGCGCTGATCGAGGCGGAGCTCACCAAATCAAGTTACGCCATGGTGGCGCTGATCGTGTCCGGTCATGGCCTCAAGCTGCATCCGCCGATCGAGATCCCGCTCGTCCCGAAGCTGATGACGCGCATCCGCAGCGAAGTCGCCGACTTCTGGCGACTGACCGATAGCGGCGGGCATCCCGATACGGATTGGAAGCGTGATGGCGCCCTGATCGAAGAGCTCTACGAGCCGGATGGCAGCATCGTCGACCTCGCCAACGATAACATGCTGCCGGCGATCTGCGACGAGAAGGCCCGCATAGCCTCGGAAAAGGGCGTCATCGAGAAGCGCCTCAAGGAAATCAAGGCCGAGCTGCTCGACAAAATGCGCGGCGCCTCCGCGGCGCGGATCGCCGACGGTCGCCTCATCACCGCGAAAACGGTGGAACGCGCCGGCTACGAGGTCAAGGCAACCAGCTACATCGACGTCCGCATCAAAAAGGCCGGCGCCGAGTAAGGCACGACCTCAACCCTTTCAGCAGGAGATTCCATGAATTCCCAGACCAAGGCCGTCGAGACCGTCGATCGAAGCACGGGCGAACTCGCCACGCTGCCCGCCGGCATGGGCGGCCAGAGCCTCGCCGTACAGCTCGCGATGGCGGAGCTCAACCAGGACGTCGTCACCGCGCGGTCCTTCCCGCGTTCGGTCGCCACGGTGATGCGCAACATCACCGAACTCGTCATGCTCGACGAGCAGACCGCGAAGGAATGCGTCTACGCGGTGCCTCGTGATGGGAAAACGATCCGCGGTCCCTCGATCCGCCTCGCCGAGATAATCGCGTCACAATGGGGGAATTGCCATTGCGCTTCCCGCGTCGTGCATGTCGACAAGATCGAGAA
The DNA here is from genome assembly GCF_006442775.1 of Mesorhizobium sp. B2-4-6. Taxonomy (NCBI): domain Bacteria; kingdom Pseudomonadati; phylum Pseudomonadota; class Alphaproteobacteria; order Hyphomicrobiales; family Phyllobacteriaceae; genus Mesorhizobium; species Mesorhizobium sp. B2-4-6. The sequence goes on along the minus strand of NZ_VFVI01000013.1, from coordinate 38,417 downwards.
GTACGTCGAATCGGAAGGCGTCTTCCATGACCTCGAAACCGGCCTGAAGCGCACCGCGCGGACGCGCAAGAACATCTCGAAGCGGGACGGCGGCATCTATTCGCAGGACATGATCATGACCGCTGGCAACGCAGCGGCCTCGATCGGCATGCGCGAAGCCATCCTGAAAGGCGTCCCCAAGGCGGTGTGGCGCCAGGCATTCGAGCACGCCGAAAACGTGATCCGTGGTGATGTCACCACCCTGGTGGAGCGCCGCGAGGAAGCCATGAAGGCGCTGGCCGGCATCGGGGTGACCCCCGACCGGGTTTTCGCCGCGATCGACGTCGCCGGCGTCGAGGAAATCGGCATCGAGGAACTCGCCGATCTCTTCGCGATGTACCAGGGCGTCAAAAGCAAGGAGACCGACGTCGATGAGGTCTTCCCGGCCGTCAAGAAGGCTGGCGACCAGCCCGCCGGGCTGAAGGGCAAGCTCGACCAGCTCGCCGGCGATGAACCGGAAGCCAAGAAACAGGCGGTAGCACCGAAGGGTGACGCCGCCAAGAAATCGGAGGCCGGCCCGTCCCCCGCCGGCTCCGATGCGCGCGGCAGGAAGGGAGCCCCTGCCGAGCCGAAGCCGTCGTCCGGCGACCCCGGGCCGCAAGCCCAGCCGGACGACGGCGATCCCATCGCGGTGGCGAGCCGCATGGGCCGCGCCGCCTACAGGAAAAATCTCTCGGAGAGGGCGATCCCCGTCGATTTCAAGCAGGCCGATCGAGAAGCGGAGAAGGACGCCTGGCTCGCCGCGTTTCGCGGTGAAGCCGACAAGGATAGCCCGGAGCCCGGCGCCACCGAGGAGGAGTAACGAGGATGGATAAGCCGACGCATAACATGAACCGCCGTTCCCTCCTCTCGATGCTCGGCATCGCCCCTGTGATGCCTTTCGCGGCAGCCGCCATGTCGGTGAAACCGGCGAAGACCGTCAAACTCTCGGACCGCATGAATAGCCTGCCGTGGACGAAGCAATGGCAAGCCGCTTCGGAGACCGGTCTTTTTCTGGAGCAACTCCGGGAGCGGTGCAGCGACGTTTCAGCGGGCATAGAGGAATGCGACGGCCTGCTATCGTTGGCAGTCTTCGGCCGCGACCGCAGTCATGGGAAAATCATTGTCTGGACCGGAACATGGGGACGGGAGGCGAGCTGGCGCTTCATGCCCTACCTGCCTTACATAGCGGCCCGCGATGTCGAATTGGTCGAAGGCAATGATGACGTAAGGGACGCGGCATGGGCACTAGAGCGGATTGCCAGAACAGTTCCCGTCAACTCAATCGGCGTTTCGATCTACATCAGCGACCATCTACTTGCGGCGATGTCTGAGGCTGGCTTTTCTGCCGAACATCCCGCAGTCCGGGGTGTCGTGAACGGATATTCGACCTTGGGAGCCGCCGCCACCATTGGTCGGCTTATCGAGACCGGTGCCTTAGTTCACAACGGTAGCCTCATGACTACAGAGGCGCTGACCAGATTTCGTCGTTCCATGGCTTGGCATCCGGACGGTCATCTGGTTGCACCGGCGACCGCGCTTTTCCGGGCATTCGCCGCACGCAGCTGGACCGCGCTATCGGAGGGGCGCTGACCATGGCTCCTAGATTGGGGAAAACCGAGCGTTTGCATATGATGATGTCGCCTGACGAGCTTGCAGCGATCGACGAATGGTCATTCAAAAACAAGGTTCGTGGTCGGTCTGAAGCAGTTCGCGCACTTTGCAAACTTGCGCTCGGCGCCGGTTCAGATGTGGTCGAAGCCGAGATCGAGACGGCGCAGGTATCGACTGTAGCAGATGCCTTGGGCCGGGCAACATTGTCGGTGCCGGAGGCCGGCGCCATCTTCTTTGGCCTCAGTAGAAATGGCTCCTACGAGGCGGCAAAACGAGGCGATTTGCCCACGCTGAAACTAGGTCGATCAATCGTAGTCCCCGTGGCGCCAATTGCTGAGCAGTGCGGCCTGCACCATCACGCCGGAGGCGAATCCGCTCGGTTAGGTCTCCAAGATCGACTGGCGAGATGCCTAAAGGCGTGCGTCGACGCGCCGCTTGTGACAGTGCGAGATTCTGACAGCGGCCGCCCGCTAGACCTCCGTCTGGGCTCCTTCAACCGGGAATTGGCACAAACAGCGGAAGCTCTTGTCACCGAGGCGGCGCAATGACCGTCGAAATCCACGCGCACGATGTCGCCGTCTTCGCCAACGGCAGCAAGGTCGCCACGGTGACGCGGCCCGGCACCTTCATGGTGCCGTCGAAGGCAGGCCCCGTCGACCGCGCCTTCAATATCGGAGACGTCGTGCTTGTCGATGGTCGCGGCTTCGTCCTGGTGTCACCGCTGAGCTTCGCAGGCGCCACTGAGATCGCGCGCGCCGTCATCGAGAACCACTCTGGTACCGTGACCGATTCCCACTCGCTGCGCGCGTTGGCGACGGCCGTCATCGGGTTTGCCGCGCAGATGGTGGCACCGGAGCCTGCCAGGACCGCAATCGAGCCCGCCGAAGCATCGGCCGGCTGAACCCCAACCCCGAAGAGGAACGTCAGATGTCCACCGTCGCTGAACGCGTCAAGAAAATCATAGCCGAGCACCTTGGTGTCGCGCTCGACAACGTCGTCGACCAAGCCGGCATCATCGACGATCTCGGCGCGGACAGTCTCGACACGGTCGAACTCGTCATGGCGTTTGAGAAGGAGTTCGGAATTGAGGTTCCTGACGACGACTGCATGACGATCATCACCGTCGGTAACGCTGTTGCCTACATCGACAGGAAGGTCGGCTAGAGCCATGGCGTCGATCGAGATCAGCGCCGTCGAAGTGCTCGCGCTCAAAAAGCTGGCGTTGATCAACGGCGCGCTGGCCCAGAGTCTAGGCAACGCACAGGCCAAGAGAGAGCAGACCTCCTTGTTGCTCGTCCTGATGGATGTCGTCGCGCGGGCCGACCTCGCCAATCGCGTCGAGGAGATCACGCGTGCCTGAGCCCTTCAACCTCATCCGGGTCTGCGACGTCGAAACCACCGGGCTCGATGATCCCGCCGAGATGGTTGAAATCGGCTGGACCGATGTCCGCTTGTTCCCGACCGGCTGGCAGATCGAAAGCGGTCCGGAGAGCGCGATCGTCAACCCAGGGATGCCGATCAGCTTTCCGGCGATGGCGGTCCACCACATCACGGAGACCATGGCAGGGGGGGTATGGACCCTGTTGACGCCCGTCAGGCTGTCATTCGCGGAGCCGACTACCTCTGCGCCCACAATGTCGAGTTCGATAGCCGCTTCATCAAGGCTCAAGGCCTGCCCTGGATATGCACGTTCAAGGCGGCGCGCACCGCCTGGCCCGAACGAGCGGATCGATCCGATCTCTGAACTGGCTGAGAAGGTCCACCCCGACAAGATCATCACTGTCGGCATCGGCAAATGAGAGACGACAAGCGCTTCGCCGCGATCAGCGCCTCGCTACGTCGGAAGGGTTTCCGCCTACGCAGCATCAACACCGCTAGGGGCAACCCGCACGCTCCGGTGCTGATCCTGATCGAGGAGGCGACGCGGCGGGAGATCGGGAGGGTCTGATGGGCTATTTCTCCAACGGCACCGAGGGCGCGATGTACGAGGAGCAGTATTGCTCCCGCTGCCTCCACAATACGGACGGCCCAGGCTGCGCCGTGCTCGCCGCACACATGCTATTCAACTATCAGGAGTGCAACAACGAAGACAGCATCCTGCACATCCTGATCCCGCGCAGCAAGAACGGGTTGGGCAACGACCAGTGTCGGATGTTCGTCGCTACACCGAGCGCCAGCCTTGAGGCCGCAGGCCAAGGAAGGCTGCTCTGATGGCCAGCCAACACAAGCTTTGGGCCGTTTTCTGGATCGGGTTCTGCCTGATCGTCGCCGCTGCGCAACTCGGTCTGCACGACGGCTGCGTCGCGGTCTGCATCAACATCGCAACCGCTGGAGGGAACTGATGACGCCTGGCGACCGCCGCATACTCATCGGTATCATCAAGCAGCGGGAGCGTGTCGCGAAAGCCGATGCCGCGAGACGATCAGCTGAGATTCTCGTCGATTTCGATGCCCAGCTGCAGCGCGAGTTCTCGTTCGACGAAAACGAAATCTGGAGCCAGGCTGTCGAAAAGGCGAATGCCGCCGTCGCTGAAGCATCCAGACTTATCGCCGAGGAATGCAAGCGGCTTGGCATCCCTGACGATTTCGCGCCGAGCCTCAATCTGAACTGGCGGCATCAGGGCTACTATAACGGCACAAAGGACGCCCGGGCGAAGCTTCGGTTCGCCGCCGTCAACCGCGTCCAGGCCGCAGAGAAGGCGGCCAAGGCGGAGATCGAGAAGCAGTCCGTCACTCTTCAGGAAAAGGTTCTGGTAGGCGCACTCGAGAGCGGTGAGGCACAGGGGTTTCTCGCCTCGATACCGACCGTCGAACAACTCATGCCGATCATCACGATTGAGCAGGTCAAATCGCTGTCTCAAATCGCCGGTGGCGCGCAGTGATCCTCCGGTAGCACACCGAGGGGAATGCCGTCGGCATTTCGCCGGCGGTCGAAGCAAGGAGCATGGAAATGGCATCCACAATCAAGAAGGTGACCGATTGGTCGGCGCGTCGCGCCAGCGCATCGATCACGATCATCGGCAAGGGGCCGAAGGGCGACGACGTCAAGATCACTGGTGTCCCCGTCCTCGAAGCCGGCAAGAAGGGGCGAGGTCCGATCGTCACCGACAAGGCGGGCAACCGCTTCGAACTGGTTTCGAGCTGAAGGCGACCGCAATGGACATCGCGCCCTTCCTGGACAAGCCTACCGCCATCGTCGGGACGACCGGCGCTGGCAAAACCTTTGCCGCGAAGGGCGCGGTGGAGCGGCTGCTCGATCTCGGCCGCCGTGTCCTCATCATCGATCCAACTGGTGCCTGGTACGGCTTGCGCGCCGGTGCCGACGGCTCCGCTGAGGGAGGATACCAAGTCCTGATCTTTGGTGGTGATCACGCCGATATTCCGATCTCGCCTGACGCCGGTGAGGCCGTCGCCGAGGCCTTGGCGGGCCGCGACGTGCAAGCCATCATCGACACCTCGGAGATGACCGGCGGCGAGAAGACAAAGTTCCTCACCGCGTTCCTACAGAAGCTCTACGCGCTGAACAAAGCAGCGCTGCACCTCGTCGTCGACGAAGCCGATGAGATCTGCCCGCAGAATCCGATGCCGGAGGAACGCCGGCTATCCGGCGCTTTCGACAAGATCGTGAGGCGCGGCCGCATCAAGGGCTTTCGGCCGCTCATGATCACGCAGCGGCCCGCCGTGCTGCATAAGAATGTGCTGTCGCAGATCGGGACGCTGATCGCGCTGAAGCTGACATCGCCGCAGGACCGCAAGGCGATCGAGGATTGGGTGAAGGGAAACGCTGACGCCGGCCAGGCGCGTACCGTGATGTCGAGCCTGCCGACGCTAGCTCGCGGCGAGGGCTGGGTGTGGTCGCCGGCGGATGCGGTTCTCGAGCGCGTCACCTTCCCGCCGATCCGGACTTTCGATTCCAGCCGCACGCCCGATGCCGGTGAAGCCGCCGTGGCGCCGGCCCTCACAGCCGTAGACGTCGACGCGCTACGTGAAGCGATGAAAGTGGCGCCGGCGCCAGAGACGCGCCAGGCGCCTGCCAGCGGCGCCAGCAAGGCGGAGATTGAAGGCTGGGAGCAGCGTGGCTACCGGCGCGGCCTCAAAGATGGATACACACAAGGCGTTGCGGATGGGCAGGCCGAGTTGCTGGCGCGGATGAAGCGCGTCCTCAATTCGGTCCTCGACAACGAGCTGGTCGTGACATCGCCGGAGGCTGTGGCGATCCCGACACCGGCGGCCGCTTCACCCGACAAGCAACTGAAGCGCCCAGAGACAAAGCCGCCGAAAACTGAAGCGTCGATCGGCGCCGAACGCAAGCCGCTCGCCGTGCTCGTCGCCGCCTATCCGGCCGGCTACACCGAACCGCAATGGGCGAGCCTCGCCGGATTCAAGCGAACCGGCGGCACCTGGTCGACCTACAAGAGCAGGCTGCGCACCAGGTATCTGGTCGAGGAACGCGGCGGCCTCTGGTATGCGACGACGGCGGGTGTAGAGGCGATCGGCTTCGCGCCCCCTGAGATGCCGGCGACGCCTGAGGCCGGGCTGGCGATGTGGAAGTCGAAGCTGCCTGGAGTTGGGCCGATGCTCGACGTCCTTTCCCGAATGTATCCGGATGCGATCTCGCGGGAAGGCCTCGCCGCTTCGCTCGGCCTCGCTGTCGGCGGCGGTACGTTCGGAACCTACCTTTCGCGCATCCGCACCAACGGCCTCGTCGAGGAACCGCAACGCGGGTTGCTGCGCCTTTCACCGATCATCATGGGAGATCGCTGATGCACTTCCGACCGCCTCCATTCGACCGCTATCCCGGCATCCCGATGGCGAGGCGCACGATGGCGCGAGACCTCATCGAGCGCGTCGCGGCATGGCATTTCCTGACGGTTACGCATCTCGCCGGGTCGAGCAAGCGAGATCGCGTTATTGAGGCGCGCTATGACGCGATCTCCGCCGTCTATCTGAATTGCCGTATCGGCGGCCGCACCATGACACTGGCCGAGATCGGCAGGCTCTTCGGCGGCCGCGATCATTCCACGATCTGGGCGGCGTTGAAAAAGAGAGGATTGAGATGACCGACCGCCCGATTCTCTTCTCCGCCCCGATGGTTCGCGCGCTGCTCGGCGGCAGGAAGACCCAGACGCGGCGCGTTCTGGAGGCTTACACGCCCGGTATGCACCTCGATCGTGTCGGCCCAACGGGCTGGCAGTTCACCGGCCAGGGCGGTCTGCCTCGTATCCCGATGCGGCTGAAGTATGCGGCCGGCGACCGGCTCTGGGTGCGTGAGGCTTTCAAGCCGGTGCATTCAGCCGATCCGGCACTCGGCGCGCGTTATCGAGCAGATGTCGACCGAGATCAGACCATTTGGAAGCCAGGTATCCATATGCCGCGATGGGCTTCCCGTCTTACCCTGCCGGTTACTGATGTTCGCGTCCAGCGGCTGCAGGAGATCAACGACGACGACGCCATTGCCGAAGGCGTCGATCAGAACGGCGCGACAGCCGGCCACGACATCGACATCGACGGCGGTTGGTGGCCTGGCGGACCAAAGCGGCAATACCAGCGCCTGTGGAACCATCTCAACGAAGCCCGCGGATTCGGCTGGGAGATGAACCCGTGGGTCGTCGCCGTCACCTTCACCGTCGAGCGCCGCAACATCGATGAGACCGCAAGATGAAACGGCTAGCGTTCATCCTCGCCGTTCTCTCGCTTGCCGCCTGCGGAACGGCACCCGACATGTCGCGGCGTGAAGCGCGCGACATCACCGGGCTCGCTATCGCTATTGGGCCGCACCCATGAAGCTCGAAGCCGTCCTCTCCCGCCTCCGCGCCGGCGACAAGCTCCACATGCAGCTCGTCGATGGTGCCCGCGTCTGGTGGTTCGAAGGTCCGTGGGAGACGGTGCCGTCATCGGTCGCCGATCGGCTGAAGGCCGCCGGCGACATCGCTGAGCTGGGCGACAGCCTTTTCGGCATCACGGGCAATTCGCAGTCTTGGGCCATAGGGGGGGGCGTGGCTGATCGCGTAGCTTGCTCCGTTCCGCACTGCCGGCGCACGCGTCGAGCGCTGCCCGATCTCATCACCGTCGAGCGCGGTGACTACGCCGACGGTGACACCGTCACGACCGACATCGCTGAGGAATGGATCTGCGCCGATCACTGGCGCGCCATCCCACCGGCGACACGCCAGCTTCATGCTGCCGCAAAGCGGAAGGCGAAGCGCGTCAAGACGCTAATGGCGCTGCTGGTGTTCTTGCGCGTCTGGAACCGCGCGAAACGGCAGGCCATCGAGGGAGCTGCCGGGATATGACAGCCCGATGCAAGCATTGTGGTCAGCTCGTCGACGGGTTCGACGCGGAAGCCGTGATCTTCCGAGCAAAGTTCTCCCACCTGCAGGCGCGAATCTTCCGCTGCATCGCCGGAGGCAACGGGCAGTTCGTCGGTTGGCAGTTCATCGCTATGAAAGCATATGCCGACGACCCGCTGGGCGGACCAGACAATGCCGCGAACGTCATCACGGCGATGATTTTCCGCATGCGCCGAAAGCTACGCGAGCTCGGCGTGACCATAGAAGGACACAAGGGTGGCGACGGCGGCTACCGGATTTCTGTCGACAAGGAAAACGCAGCGTGAAGCCGCAGATCATCCACCGATTCACGATTCCGCTGACGCTCGCGATTGAGCATCTCGTCGGCAAGGCGGAGACCGACGGCGAAGCCTACCTCGTCACCGTCGAGGATGACGAGATCGTCATCGATATCATGGGCCCGGTAGAGCGCGAGATCATCGCGGCGCCATCGATCGAGACGCCGGCCGAGGACCCACCAGCGAAGCCGGAGCGGAAAGGCGGCCGATTGGCGGCGATCGCCGGCACGATCTGCGGCGAAGGGGCGTTCTGGAAATTCATAGCCGAGAAATACGGCACGAGGGTCGACGGCAAAGACGGCGCTGCTACCTGGTTGCGCGCGCAATGTGGGATCGCCAGCCGCACCGACCTCGATCATGAGCCTTTGAAGGCGGAAAACTTCCGCGAGATCGAGAAGTCCTACCGGCTGTGGTTGGAAGGCTACGATTGATGCCGCGCCGCCAGATCGACCTCCCCCCAACTCTCGTTCCGATCGGTCTCAGCCGTATCGAGGCCGCCGCCTTTATTGGTGTCGGCGCCTCGCTCTTCGACGAGATGGTGAAGGATGGCCGCATGCCGAAGCCGAAAGCCATCAACAGCCGTACCGTGTGGGATCGCCGCGCTGTGGAGCGCGCATTTGACTTGCTGCCCGGAGGCAGCGACGATGGAGGCGGAGAGTGGGACGTCGAGACGTGATGCCCAGGAAATTCGCGCAAAAATACATCGTCGAGGATCGCACCGATGGCGTCCTCCGGTTCTATTTTCGGCGGGGTAAAGCACCGAAGATCCCACTGCCTGGCGTCCCCGGAACCGACGAGTTCAACGAGGTCTACTACAATGCGCTGAAAGGTGAGATCGAGCCGAAGGCCAAGGATGGCCCAAAGCTTGCCGTCAAAAACACCTTCCGCTGGCTCTGCGAGCAATATTACGGTTCCGCCGAGTTCAAGCACCTCGATCTGGCAACCCAGACGGTCCGCCGCGGCATCCTCGAGCATTGTTGGAAGGAACCGATCAAGCCCGGATCAACGAAGCTTGTCGGCGACATGCCTGTGGCAGCCTTCACCGCAAAGGTGGTGCGCATGCTGCGCGACCGCAAAGCAGAGTTACCCGAGGCCGGCAACGGCCGGGTCAAGGCGATTCGCCAGGTCTTCAAATGGGCAATTGACCCCGCCGTTGATCACGCGCAGTTCAACCCGGCGCGCGACATCGCCTACTTCAAGGCCACCGGAGACGGCTTCCATTCCTGGACGATCGAGGAGGTCGAGAAGTTCGAAGAGCGTCACCCGATCGGCACCAAGGCACGCCTCGCGTTAGACCTGTTGCTCTACACGCTGCAACGCCGCAGCGACGTCGTGCTATTCGGAAAGCAGCACGTCCGCAACGGTGTGCTGAAATTTACCCAGCAGAAGAACCGCCGGCGGAAAGCTGTCACGCTGGAGATCCCGATCCATCCGAATCTTCAGTTCACGGTCGACCACAGCCCGTGCGGCGATCTCACCTATCTGGTGACCGAGTTCAAGAAGCCGTTCACCGCCAACGGCTTCGGCAACTGGTTCCGCAAGCGCTGCGATGAAGCCGGTTTGCCGCATTGCAGCGCGCACGGACTCCGTAAGGCGGGATCAAGCCGCATGGCGGACCGCGGCGCCACCGAGCATCAGATCATGTCGGTGACCGGCCACCAGACCTCGAAAGAGGTGAACCGCTACACGAAAGCGGCGCGGCAAAAGGTCATCGCAAGGACAGCCGTCAATCTGCTTGCGGATGCTGAGCAGCCGGTCGAAACGGGAACAAAAGTGTCCAGAAAATAGGGGTGGTGTGAAAAGGCTGGACAAAATGGGGAGAAAAATCGAGCAGAATCAAGGGGGCTCGAAGGTGCTGGTGCCCAGAGGCGGATTCGAACCACCGACACGCGGATTTTCAGTCCGCTGCTCTACCAACTGAGCTATCTGGGCCTGTGCCGGCTAACGGGATGCGCCTGCCGGGTTTCGCGGAGGCGCCGGCGGCGCCCCTTGAAAGCGCGTGGGTTATAGCACGGGAATCCTGCCTGTCCAGCGCCTAGGTGTTGATTTCGTCAGGAAAGAAAAATCGCCGGGAAACGGCCTGTCGCCGGCTGCGCTCACGGCTCGTCCTTGGGCGTCGGGCCCGGCTTCGGGCTGTCCTCTTCTTCCTCTTCGCCGTCGCGGACGGGGATGACATAGGCGCCTTTCAGCCAGCGATTGAGGTCGATGTCCTTGCAGCGCGCCGAACAGAATGGGTAGCGTTCGCGCGCCGAGGGTTTGCCGCATTCGGGGCAGGGCCGCCTCGGCCTCAGCGGCGTGACCTTGTCGTCCAGACTCATGAGCGCGAAGCGTGCCAGTTCTGGTGCGCCTTGAAGCCTTCGCCCGCAAGCAGGGCCACGCTCTCGTAGAGCGGCAGGCCGACCACATTGGTGTAGGAGCCGACCAGCTTGACGACGAACGAACCGGCCAGGCCCTGCACGGCATAGCCGCCGGCCTTGCCGCGCCATTCGCCCGAGGCGACATAGGCGTCGATCTCCTCGCGCGGCAGCCGCTTGAAGCGCACCCTGGTTTCCACCAGCCGCTGGCGCAACTTGCCGCCGGGCGTGATCAGGCAGATGCCGGAATAGACCCGGTGCGAGCGGCCGGAAAGCAGGCCGAGGCAGTTGATGGCGTCGTCGATCGTCTCGGCCTTGGGCAGGATGCGCCGCCCGACCGCCACCACCGTGTCGGCGGCGAGGACGAAGGCGGGTGCATAGTCCTCCTCGCTCTTCAGCGAGGCCAGCGCCTTCTCGGCCTTGTCCTTGCAAAGGCGCTTGGCCAGCGAGCGCGGATGCTCGGCGCGCAGCGGCGTCTCGTCGACATCGGCGGGCAGCACCCGGTCCGGCTCGATGCCGGCCTGCTGCAGCAATTCGATGCGGCGCGGCGAACCCGAGGCAAGCACGAGCTTCTGCAGGATGCTCATGTGAGCATTATACCGAAAAGTGTGAAGCGGTTTTCGGGCGACATCATGCTCCACTCTTTGATTTGGAGCCGGATGATTTCAGGTCGAACAGACCTGAAATCATCCGGCTCTAGCTTCGCGCCGGACTGTTACTTGAAACGGTAGGTGATGCGGCCCTTGGTCAGGTCGTAGGGCGTCATCTCGACCAGGACCTTGTCGCCGGTCAGCACACGGATGCGGTTCTTGCGCATGCGGCCGGCCGTGTGGGCGATGATTTCGTGTTCGTTTTCGAGCTTCACGCGGAACATCGCATTGGGCAGCAGTTCGGTGACCACACCTGGAAACTCGAGGACTTCTTCCTTCGGCATTCGATACCTTTGCTTGGATGGGCGTTCCGGCGCCTAGAGCATGATGCCGAAAAGTGTGAAGCGGTTTTCGGACGACATCATGCTCTACTCTTGATCTGGAGTCGGATGATTTCAGGTCGAACAGACTTGAAATCATCCGACTCCAACCGGAATTTGCGCGGAACCTATATGATAATCATCCGCTTGTGAACAAGCTTAATCCGGGGCGCTTTCAGCCCCCGGTGCCGCAAAACGTCGACTTATGCGGGTTTTCAGCCGCTCGCGCACGTCGCGATAGGCGGCCATGATGTGCTCGCGCGTGCCGCCGGTGTCGGTCGGGTCGGGCATCGGCCAGTATTCGACCTCGACGGCGAGCGATCGGGTGAGTTCGAGGGCCGCATGATGCGCTTCCGGCGCCAGCGTGACGATCAGGTCGAAATAGTCGTCTTCCAGCTCCGCCAGCGTCCTGGGCTGGCGCTCGCCGAGCGACAGGCCCTCTTCGGCAAGCACCGCGTCGACGAACGGATCGCGCTCGCCGGCGCGCACGCCGGCCGAAGCGACAAAGGTGGTGGCGGGAAGCATGCGGCGCGCCAACTGTTCCGCTATCGGCGAGCGCACGGCGTTCATGCCGCACAGGAACAGGATCGAATGCGGCAGGGCGGCCACTAGAGCATGGTCCCAAAAAGTGGGAACCGGTTCTCGGAGAAGATCATGCTCCGACAAAGAGTTAGATCAGGACGGTGTTTCAATGAAACATCATCCTGATCTAGCCTCGCCAGTGCAGCACGCAGACCAGCGTGAACAGCCGCCGCGCCGTGTCGAAGTCGATCTCGATCTTGCCGGCGAGCCGGTCCATCAGCGTCTGCGAGCCCTCATTGTGCAGACCACGCCGGCCCATGTCGATCGCTTCGATGTGGCTCGGCGTCGAGGAGCGGATGGCCTCGTAATAGCTTTCGCAGATCAGGTAGTAGTCCTTGACGATGCGCCTCAGCGGCGTCAGCGACAGGATGTGGGTGACCACCTCGGCGCCGTTCTCACGGCTGACGGCGAAGACCAGGCGCGACTCGGCCAGCGAAAGCTTCAGCCTGTACGGACCGGCGCCGTCATCATTGATCGGCCGAAACCTGTTCTCCTCGATGAGGTCGAAGATCGCCACGGCCCGCTCGTGCTCGACGTCGGGCGTCGAACGTCCGATCGATTCGTCGAGCTCGACGTCGATCAGCCTGTCGCGGATTTGGTCGTGACCGGACATCGCTACATGTTCAACCTGATCGCGACGGAGCGGGCATGGGCATCGAGGCCTTCCGCCTTGGCAAGCGCGATCGCGGCGGGCGCCAGCACCTTGAGTTGATCCGGCCCGAGCTTCAGGATCGAGGTGCGCTTGACGAAATCGAGCACGGACAGACCTGACGAGAAACGCGCCGAGCGTGCCGTCGGCAAAACGTGGTTGGAGCCGCCGACATAGTCGCCGATGACCTCCGGCGTATGGCGGCCGATGAACACGGCGCCCGCGTTGCGCATCCTGGAAAAGAAGCCCTCGGCATGGTCGAAAGCGAGCTCGACATGCTCGGCCGCGATCCTGTCGACCAGCGGCAGCGAGGCTTCCATCGTCGGCACCAGGATCACCGCTCCGAAGTCGCGCCAGCTCGCGGCCGCTGTCTCGGCGCGCGGCAGCACCTTGAGCTGGCGTTCGACCGCCTGCTCCACCGCCTTGCCGAATTCGGCGTTGTCCGTGATCAGGATCGACTGCGCCGATATGTCGTGCTCGGCCTGCGCCAGAAGGTCGGCCGCGATCCAGTCCGGATCGTTGTCGGCGTCGGCCACCACCAGCACTTCCGACGGCCCGGCGATCATGTCGATGCCGACGGTGCCGAACACCTGACGCTTGGCTGCCGCGACATAGGCATTGCCCGGACCGACGATCTTGGCGACCGGCCTGATCGTTTCGGTGCCGTAGGCAAGGGCCGCAACGGCCTGCGCGCCGCCGACGCGGTAGATTTCGGAAACGCCGGCAAGGTCGGCGGCCACCAGCACCAGCGGATTGATGACGCCGCCCGAGGCCGGCACGACGATGACGATGCGCTCGACACCGGCGACCTTGGCCGGCACGGCGTTCATCAGCACCGAGCTCGGATAGCTCGCCGTGCCGCCCGGCACGTAAAGGCCGACAGCTTCGATAGCCGTCCAGCGCGAGCCGAGCTCGACACCGGCGGCATCCGTATAGCGGTCGTCCTTGGGCTTCTGCCGCTCGTGATGCGAACGGATACGCTCACGCGCGAATTTGAGCGCCTCGACGGTCGCCGGATCGGCCGCCTCATAGGCCTTGGCGATGTCGTCCTTCGAGACGGCGATGCCGAGCGCGTTGAGATCGGCTTTGTCGAACTTCAGCGTGTAGTCTATCAACGCCTTGTCGCCTTCGGCGCGCACGCGCTCGATGATGCCGCGCACCACGGCCTCGACGTCGGCAGACACCTCGCGCTTGGTGGTGAGGAAGGCCGAAAAGCGTTGCTCGAAATCGGCGTCCTGCTGTCGGAGCGTAATCGCCATGCGCTTTTAGCCTCTGTGCACGGGTCGCGAGGTGGCTTCCCAGGAGCCGCCGACATCGGCAAGCCGTGCCTCGACGCATTCGACGTCGAGCATGATGGTGCCGCCGCCCGAAAACACCAGTTCGACGATGCCGGCCGGCTTGCTGATGGCGATGAAGCTGATCGCCAGCAGCGACAGCACCTCGGCCGGCTTGTCGCGCGCAATGCCGCTGGTCTTGGCGCCGAGTACGCGATCGAAATGCAGAACGCTCTGGCGCCGTTCATTGTGCTGGCGGAACAGGCCGGATTTCGCTTCCCAGACGAAGCGGTTCATGGTCAGCACGAAGCGCTTGGCCGCCGGCAGATATTCAAGGTCGGAGACCTTCATGACGGCGTCCTGGACATGCGCCGAAACGATGCTCAGATCCTGTTCGTCGAGCGCGATGAGCTTGAGAGCTGCCATGCCGAATGCGCACCTGGAGGTTGATAATTCAGCCCTCTGTTATGCGGTCTTTCCCGCCGGTGCAACTCGCCCGAGGCAGATGCCGGTAGGCGTCAGCCCGAAATCCGCTCGATCACCGCGCCGCAGCCGGAAAGCTTCTCTTCCAGCCGCTCGAAGCCGCGGTCGAGGTGGTAGACGCGATTGACCGTGGTCTCGCCCTCGGCGGCAAGGCCAGCGATCACCAGCGACACCGAGGCGCGCAGGTCGGTCGCCATCACGGGCGCGCCCTTGAGCTTGGCGACACCGTCGACGATCGCCGTCTGGCCGGAAAGCGTGATGTGGGCGCCCAACCGGGCGAGCTCCTGCACATGCATGAAGCGGTTCTCGAAAATCGTCTCGGTGATGCGCGACTTTCCCTTGGCCATCGTCATCAGGCCCATGAACTGCGCCTGCAGGTCTGTCGGGAAGGCGGGGAAGGGGGCGGTCGTGACGTCGACCGGCGCAATGCCGGCGCCGTTGCGCTTGACGCGGATTCCCTCATTGGTCGGCGTGATCTCCGCGCCGGTCTCGACAAGAACATCGAGCGCGGTCTGCAACAGGTCTGGACGGGCGCCGGCGAGCATCACGTCGCCGCCGGTCATGGCGACGGCCATGGCGTAGGTGCCGGTCTCGATGCGGTCGGGGATGACGCGCACGCGGGCGCCCGACAGCGCTTCGACGCCGTGGATGGTGATGGTCGAGGTGCCGGCGCCGTGGATCTTGGCGCCCATGGCGATCAGGCATTCGGCGAGATTGACGATTTCCGGCTCGCAGGCGGCGTTCTCCAGCACCGTCTCGCCCTTGGCGAGCGAGGCCGCCATCACCAGCACATGGGTAGCGCCGACCGACACCTTGGGAAACACATAGCGATTGCCGATCAGGCGGCCGTTCCTGGTCTTGGCCATGACATAGCCATTGTCGACGTCGAGCTCCGCGCCGAGAACCTGCAGCCCCTCGAGGAACAGGTCGACCGGGCGCGTGCCGATGGCGCAGCCGCCGGGCAGCGACACCTTGGCCTCGCCCATGCGGGCAAGCAACGGTCCGATCACCCAGAAGGAAGCGCGCATCTTCGAAACAAGTTCATAAGGCGCGGTGGTGTCGACGATGTTGCGGGCCGAAAAATTGATGGTGCGCGAATAGCCTTCCTGCTGCTTTTCGCGCCGGCCGTTGACCGAGTAGTCGACGCCGTGATTGCCGAGAATGCGGATCAACTGCTCGACATCGGCCAGATGCGGCACGTTTTCGAGCGTCAGCGTATCGTCGGTGAGCAGCGAGGCGATCATCAGCGGCAATGCCGCATTCTTGGCGCCCGAGATCGGAATGGTGCCGGCCAGCTCGTTGCCGCCGACAATTCTGATGCGATCCATGAGAAAACGTCCCCTCGGCCAGAACAGGCCGGTTTCAATCGGTTGATGCGCCCGGCTTAGACCATTGGCCGGCTTGGTTCAAGAAATAGGATTTTCTTGAAACCGGACCAACTGTGACCGGCCAGTATGGCTGATTTGGTCAGCCCTTGTGCATTTTTCCAGCAGCCGGCAATCCTTCGGACCTTAGATCCGCGTCGCGGGCGCGCTGCTTGTCAGTGTCGCGGGCGCGCTCCTTGTCAGCGTCGCTGGCGCGCCGCGAACGCGTCTGCGCCTTGCGCTTCTGCAGATTGGCGCGCAGCGCCTCGGCCAGCCGGTCCTTGCGCTCGCCGTCGCCCTTTTTCGGTGGATTTGCCTTGTCGTTCATCGTCTGATCCCTGGCCGGTGGTCAGCCGGCGGCGATTCCGCAATGGCTAGCATTTTAATGCGCCCATGTCATGGAAGCGGCCCGAGAGCCGGTTTCACGCCATGGATCAGCCGTGCATGCTCCCCCAAACCGCATAATTGCTGGCGGGAATTATATGCGACGCTTTGGGTTTTTCTTGGCCTTGCGCTTACCGGTTCGATATGGCAGAAGCCGCCATCGCAGGCTGCGGTAGCTCAGTGGTAGAGCACTCCCTTGGTAAGGGAGAGGTCGAGAGTTCAATCCTCTCTCGCAGCACCAGCTTTCCAGAACATCGAAGTGAGCCTGTCAGGCGATTGCGCCGGCTCAGTTAGTGACGTGCGACAACCGCAGACCGGCCTCGTCCGATGCCTCGGCCATGCCTTCCTCCGCGAAGCGGAACATGTCCTCGAAATCCAGCTCACGCTCGAAAATGACGCCGCCGACACTGATCGCAAGCACGTCCTTGTCGCCTTTCGGCGCGAAATAGATCTCGCCGACCGTGCCGCGAATGCGCTCGCCAACGTCCTTGGCGTCCTCTTCGCTCGCGCCCGGAAGGAAGACGCCGAACATCGAGGTTCCGATCCGGCCGATCAGATCGTCCTTGCGCACCGCGGCTCGGATGGCCGATGCAATCAGCCGCAAGGCCTCGTCTCCCCATTCGAGACCGAAGCGCAGGTTGATCGACGTCAGATGTTGCGGATGGATGACCAGAAAGGCGCCCGAGCGCGGGCCCACCGGTCTCGCCGCCCTCCTGTCGACCATCGAGGTGAACACCTTGCCGTTCAGGCAGCCGGTCAACTGGTCATAGGTGCCGGACCTGGTGAGTTCCTGCCGGTAGCGGCGCATCTCGATCTGTTGCCAGCCGGTGAGGGCAAACAACGGCAGACCGATGACGATCGGCACGACGATTGCCGTAACGGCCCCGCGGCCGAATGGTGTGAGGCTGTCGCTGAAAAGCAGCAGGTAGTTCAACCCGAGCGAAAGCGCGACGCAGGCGGCAGTGCCAAGCACGGCCAGCAAGATGAGGTGCTTCCACGTTTGAACCGGCGCGGTCGGTGTTTTCGTGGTCAAGTGCCAATCTCCTGTTCGACGCATCGTTTACAGGAGGCCGGTTACGATTTCGGTGTGAGGAAAGCGTACAATTTGATGCAAGTCGGCATCTTCTCCATGGCAAGCGCTGAATCCGGCGCGCCAGCGGCCGCGGCCCGCGGCCGATGACCGGCCCGGTCGTCGGCCCAGGTTTTTAGAATTGCTGAACCGCTCTGACCATTCTGCTTTCACGCAAGTCCGCGAGGAGAACTGGCCACTGACTTTCCCGCTGTCGCGTTATTGCGGTGGGCCGAAAATGCCCATCCGGGCGTTTCTCGCCACCACCTCCGCCTTGCCGTAAATGCCGGTCGGAGCGGCCATCGCCCAGCCGTTGGAAACCAGCCAGGCGCCGACATCCTGCTTGCCAAGCGCGCAGGGCGCCGCGATGGCGAAGCGGTCGGCATCCGGCGGCAGAAGGCATTTGAGCGCCCGGCCGCGGAGCCAGGTGTTGAAGGCGGCCCGCGCCCGCTGGCCGCAGGGCCAGGTGGTGTCGTCGAATGTGCAGGTCCTGTGCGGATCTATGTCGACCGTCCCGCTGATGGCGACCGTGCGTCCCATGGCTTCGAAGACCGCCGAGGAGATCGCGACCGGACCGAAAAGCAGGGTCTCGCGCCAATCCCGCGGCATCGGCGTCTTTGGTCGCGGCGCAAGCCCGAGTTCGCCAAGCGGAGGACGCGGTTCGATGCGCTCGATCCGCGATGGGTCGAGCGGCGGCGGCGCAATGAGATCTTTGGCGATCTTGCGCGCCGGCTGGCCCGGCCGCGCGTCATGGATCGGGGCATGGGAGGCCGCCTTCAGGTCACCGGCGCCCTGAGCCGATGCGATCGAGGCGGGCGGCAGCCGGCGCCCGCCTTCGACGATCAGCGCCATGCCTGCGAGCAGCCCGAGACCGCCGAGCGCGGACGCCAGCAGCGGGCGGCCGGGCGGATTCGCCTGGCTCACGCGCGGAACCCCGCGGGGTCGCGGCGGCTGTCGATGATGCCGCCCAAGCCCAACCCGTTAGCTCCTGTCGACACGGCGCCACCCCCGTTGAACCGGATCATACATTAGACACGAGCTACAATCCTTGAAAAGCAAGGCGTTGCGTTAAGTGTCGCGCAACCAATGCGGCCTAGAATCGGTGATCGGATGTCGAGGGGATGACACGATGCGCAAGCCGATACTGCTTTTTGCCTTTCCGGCCCTGGTGCTGCTTCTGCTGGCGGCGGAGCGAATCGCGGCGCTCCTGCTAGGCTTCTATCCGGCCAGCCCCGCTGCGTGGCATGCGTGGCTAGAGCTGCGCCCGTTCTCGACCATGTTCTGGCAGCAGATAAATCTCTATCTTGGCGGGTCGATGGCCCTTGACGCTGCCATCATCGTCTTTGCGACGGGCGGATGCTGGATGGCCAGCCGCTCAAAATGGTCCGCCGGCTTCTTCCTCGCCAACCATGCAGCCATGCTGTTCGCCGGTCTGATGATCGCGCTGAGCAGCCATGCTGAAACGGCGAGCACGATTGCCGCCTTCACGACGCCGCGCGGCTGGCGGTACTCGTTGATGGTCGACCTCAGCCTGCAGAACTGCCTCGTGTTGTGCCTCGGCCTGGCGGCCTGCGCTTATTGTCACGCCGCATTCTTGAGCGAGAAGAGGTTGCGCAGCGAAACCCGCTCGGTCCGTATGCTTGCGCTGCAGCGCGATCTGTAACCGGCCGGCTCAGTTGATCTTCTTGTAATAGACCTTGCCGTCGGGCTGCTGGATGCGCTGGTAGGACGGGTTAGGCCCCGGAGGCGCGACCTTCCGCTTGAACGAGGGCCGTGCGTCGGCGGCATCGGCACCGCTTTCGTCAGCCGAGGAAGCATCCGCCACCGTGGTGTTGTCGAGTAAGGCCGGCTCCGGCGCGCCAGGCGCTGGCTCGCTGGCGGCGACGGGCTGGCCTTGCTCCAGCTTGGCGATATTGCCGTTGATCTGGCCGAAATTCGTCTGCAACTGACGGTCCAGCGTCTCGAACCGGCTCTGGAAACCGTTGTTGACGGTGTCGATGCGGGCGCCGATCCGCTGCTCGAACTGGCCGAGCTGTTCCAGCCGCGCCTCCATCGTCTTGAGGTCGCTGACGCCGCGATAGAGATAAACGGCGGCCGTCACGTTGACGAAGGTGACGAGCGCGGCGCCCACCGCGAGGACACCGATCAGTCTGGCCCGGCTGGGCTTTCCCGGAGCGGCTTCCCGGTGACCGAGTTCGATTGCCGGAACGTCCGGCTCGCTGATCATCGTCATTCAACCACCACCTTTGCGCCCACCGCGACGCGCTTGAAGAGATCGATCACATCGGTGTTCGTCAGCCGGAAGCATCCGGATGTGCCGTCGAAACCGACGCCCTTGGGATCGTTGGTGCCATGGATGCGATAGAGCGTGTCGCGCCCGTCGCGCGACAGATAAAGCGCCCTGGCGCCAAGCGGATTGTAGGGACCGGCCGGCACCATCGCCGGCAGTTCCGGCTGGCGCACGCGCATTTCCTTGGGCGGACGCCATTGCGGCCATTCGGTCTTCGAAGCAACCTTCACCGTTCCGGTCCAGCCGAAGCCGTCACGGCCGACGCTGATCTGGTAGCGCAGCGCCTGGCCCTGGCCCGTCACCAGATAGAGCGCCTTCTCTTGTCTGCGGATGACGATCGTGCCCGGCTGCTCACGGGTCTCAAAGGCGACCGCCTTGCGCAGGCTGGGGCCCATGGCCGGCAGCGGCGGCAGGCCCGATCCGGCTTGCGTCAAACCGCAAGCCGACATCGACACGATGCCGATCAGGCAGGCAGCCGCGAGGCGCGCCGTTATCCGCCGCGTCGAGCTAGCGCTGGGCATTGTCCAGCCGCTCCTTGAACATGCGTTTGAGGTCCTTGTTGAAGCGCGCGCGCCCATCCACTTCGGAAGGCAGGATGGCGCGGTTCAGCGCATCGGCCAAAAGCGCGTTGTCCAGCGCCAGCGACTTGATGTGCGGCGCCTTGAAGATCTTCTCCAGCTCGCTGCGCGAGAAGTGGTTGCCGAACCATTTGCGCTTGTGCTTGTTGGCGACCAGCGTGACGCTGACCTTGTTGCCGCGCAATTCGCGGATCTTCTTGTAGAGCCGCTTGCCTTGCCGCAGCGAGGCGACGTTGAGCTCGAACACGATGAAGATCTCGTCGCTCGTGCGCAGCACCGAATCGTGCCACGGCGTCTCGATATTGGGCAGGTCGATGACGATGTCGTCGAAGCGGTAGGCAACGAGGTCGAGCAGCCGGAAGACGAAGTCGGAACCGTGCGGCTCGAACGGCAGCTGCGGCCGCTCCAAGGAGTAGAGCGTCAGGCCGGACGGCCGCGACAATTTGATGACATCCATGAGCTCGACGTCGAGCCGGTCTGGCTGGCCGATGATGCCGGAGAGATCGAACTGGTTGAACTGGTTGAGGTAGGCGCCGCAATTGGCGCTCTGGAAGTCGAGGTCGACGAGGCAGATCGAAGCCGCGCGCTCGGCCGATTTCGAGGCAAGGTGCTCGGCTGCCGAGATCGCCAGCGTGGTGGCGCCGGCGCCGCCGCTGGCGGCGATGAAGGTGATGATGCGGCTCTTGGTGCCCTGGCTGCCGGTGTCGTGGAAGGTGACGGCGTTGAGCAGCTCCTTGGCGTCGAGCGGCTTGTGCAGCCAGTCCGACGCGTTCATGCGCACCAGGACCCGCGTCTGCTCGGAGGTGAGCTCGTCGGAGATCGCAATCAGTGGCACCGAGGCCCAGGCCGCGCGCGCCTCGACGATCCCCGGATTGCCGAGCAGCTCGCCATTGCCGAGATCGAGGATGATGATGCCGGGCCGGCTGTCGACAGGCGGCCCTTTGAGGAACTCCGCCGCGTCCAAGACCTTGACGTCATAGATCGCCAGCGCGTCGAGCCGCGTGGTGACGTCGCGCTTGAAATTCGCATCGCCGGAAAACAGCGCCACCTGTTTTCGTTTGGTCGGGAGGACTCTGGTGTCGATGGCGTTCATGATGGCGCGCTCGTTTTCAAGTCTTCGCCCGTGACCGTGCTCAGCATGGAGGGCATGTTGATATTTCCGAAGCCCATCAGTCCACTCAGGAAGAAGAACTGGAAAGTCCGGTTTTGCAATTCGACTGTAATGGTGGGCACAGGGCCGTTGAGCCTGGTCTGGAATCCAAGTCCGGTTGCCGAGTAGGTTATGACGATGTTGGTTCTCAGGAGGCCGGGAAAGAAATGGCACATGCCGGGCCTTTGGGTCCCCGTGAGGGCAGGGCAGGCATCGTCGTTGGTGACGGCTGTGTCGCCTCTGAAGATACGGCTGAAGGCGTTGGAGGCATTGGTGTCGAAATTGGTGGATGTGCCGTTCTTGTCTTTGCAGGCTCCGGTGTTGCCGGTGTATTGGCAGATAAACAAATAGGCATCGGCAGGGACCGGCGCCCCCGGCACATCGCTTGGCGCCGCGTTGGCAAGCGTGGTTTTCGACACCACGGGATCGGATATCGAGGCCAGCCTTGCGCCGACCTGGACGGCCTTGGTCGCGCCGTTCCATTGATAGAGGGCGTAGCCGAAATCGACGAAGCCGAGCGTCAGCGCGAACAGCAAAGGCGCGACAATGGTCATCTCGACCATGGCCGCGCCCTGCTCTGATTTTGCGAACAGTCTCATCATCGTCAGAACCGGATCAACCGCTCCTCATGGAAGCCGGTAAGCGTGATCGGGCCGATGTTGAGGAGCGCGAGCATGCCGACGCCGCTATACGCATAGGTGCCATCCGCCCGGACGCTGCACACTTGCGGAGTCACCGACCGGTATTGGGTGACGCCGGAGACGACTGCGTCGTGGCAGTTGGTGCCGATGGTCACAGTCACGTTTGGCGTCTGCGCATTCCAGCCGGAAATACGCGCGGTGCCGGTTCCCTTCGTGTTGCCGAACACCGCTACGTTGGAAGCAACGTTGGCGCAATTGATCGTCAGGCCGGCATCGGTATAAAGCTGACTGTTGCAGCGAGCCGCAAAACGCGCCGCGTCGGTCAGTCCGGCCTCCATCAGCAGCCTGTCGTGAATGAGATTGCCGAACTCAAATACGCCGGCCGACAGGAATAGCATCAGCGGCGCGACGAGGGTCATCTCGACGAGCGCTGCGCCACGCTGATCTTGGCGGAATTTTCTCACATGACGTGCGATGACTCGAAACATTGACGTCACCTGTAGAGCTGCGCTTCGTCGCGCAGATAGTTGTCCAGCGTGCCGCGTCCGCCTTTACCCGTGATGTCGACCAGTTCGACATAGATGTTCTTGCCGTCCTTGATCGGCTCGGTGATGAAGAAACTGCCGAAGCGCCTGACCGGAACCGTCGCTCGGCCCTTGAAACTCACGCCGTTTGCCTGGAGCGCATTGCAGTCCAGGATCGCGCCGTAGAGCAAGCGGCGGTCTGTGGTGGTAATCGGTGTGCCTGCCGCTGCCGGAGGGATGCCCTGTTCGCCGCCGACCGAGGCGTCGCCGACAATGCTGTCGGACGTGTTGCCATCGCCATTAGGATCGATCTCGTAACGATAGGTCTCGTAGCGCGTCGGAAGGTCGGCGCCGGTGCCCGACAGGGCTGACGGAACGGCACGCGTAGGATGGTTGGCGGCCCAATAGCGGGCGAAATTCCAGTCGCCGGCGCCCATCCGGCCACCCATCATCGTGCAACTGCCGGCGATCTGGCACGAATCTCGTTCAAGGCCGATGCCCTTGGTGGGATCCGTTTGGTAGTCGACTTTGTTGTCCGCAACGTACTGGTCCCAGTTTATTGCGCCCTTGCGCACGTTGACCGCGGGTCCGTCCGAATAATTAGAAGAGTTGATGCCGAACCGGGAGTTGATTCCGTTCTGCACGGGACCGGAGTTCTGTCCCGGCTCTGTTTGGACGCCATCGCGCGAATAGCAGTTCTGTGGTTTGGAGTCCGCGAGCATCTTTTCAAGCTCGTTGGCGCCGTTTCCAAATGGTGAGGACAAGAAAGCGAAATTGCCCGGGGCGTACGATCCGTCACCGCGCAGCACGATTTGCCGTCGACGATATTGCCTGCTTTGCGCTGCCTGCTCCAGTGTCACGCCCCCGGTGATACTGGTATCTTCGTACGGATTGCACATGAACACCGGCGTGTATTCGCAAACGCTCGACGTGAAGCCGGCCACTGCGGTAGCGCCGACGTTGAAATTGTTGCTGGCGGAGTTTCCGGTAAGAAATGAGGCTGGAAAGATAGCGGCGAATCCCTTTGGCGTGACCGTCACTTGAACAAACCGGGTCTCCAATTCGCCAACTGCGGGGTCGGTGTTGGCGTAGTTGGCTGTTGTTATGGCGACGTTGTCATCGGGAAGGCTCTTCAGGAAACACCAGGAGATGTTTCCCGAACTATTGCACCGCTGAGTTCCGCCCGGCTGTCCCGAGGTCAGGGGATTTCGGCCGGATGTTGAGAAGTTGCTTTCATTGCTGACGAGCGTCGCCATGGCCCGTTCTGCACGACCCCAGGCGCCGCTCGTACCGTCCAGCTCGGCCGCGCCAGCAAGCGCAAACGCATCGGTCCCCTTCTGCAAGTCATTATGCAGATTGTTCGCTCGGCTCATGTCGATGACCAGCAGCGAAAAACCGATAATTGCCGGCAGCATGATGCTGACGAGGACGAGCGCCATGCCGCGCTGATCGCGCCAGAATCTGCGTATGGTCCCCAACATGACCTTGCTCTCTTTCGTCCTGCGCCGGCCTTCGTCGCCCGGCGCGACCCGTTTCCCTTTTTTCAGTTGGCCGCGCTCGTCCCAACCGACGGCCCGACATTGACTGTCATGTTCGTCGCCGGCGCGGACGTGCTTGGCGGAAGTTTGTATTTCTGGACGACGCCGACGGAGCGTGCGCCGTCGCCCTCGATCTTCGTATTGTTGGAAGCTGGGTTGTACGGATCGACCGTCTGCAGCAGTTGATTGGTCTTCTGCGAGTCGCCGGCAGCCAGCGTCATCGTGTCGTAATTGTTCAGGTAATCGGCCGCACAGCCCGCGAGCAGGCCGGTGCCGAGAAGAACGAGCAGGAGCTTACTTCTTGACATAGAGCAGCTTGTCCTTCGATTTCACATCCAGCATGTGGCCATAGGGGCCGGTGACACCGTCGCCATGCTCATACATGCGGATCATGTCCTTGTTGACTTCGAGCTGGCCGAGCAGCATGAACTCTGGGTCGTTGGCCGGCTTCGTCTTGTCGAAAGGCGTCGCTAGTTGCTCGCCGGGCTTCACCGGTCGCACCAGATGCGGCGTCACGATGACGACAAGCTCGGTCTCTTCCTTCTGCGTGCTCGAATTGTGGAACAGCGCCCCGACGATCGGCACCTGGCCGAGCCATGGCACCTGGTCTTGCTGCTTGGTGTTTTTGCTTGAAAGCAGGCCACCCACGGCAAAGCTTTGGCCGTCACGGAGGTCGACCACGGTCGATAGTTTGCGATTGGTGAAGATCGGATCGCCGGCGCTGGTGAAGCCGGTCAGATCGCTGACTTCCGGCGCCAGCTTGATGTGAATCTTACCGTCGTCCAGCACCACTGGCGTGAAGTTCAGATTGACGCCGAACTGTTTGAACACGATCTCGACTTCACCTTGGGAATTGACGCTGCGCACTGGCACTTCGCCGCCGGCGTTGAAACTGGCCGTCTCACCGGAAACCGTAGTGAGATTCGGTTCGGCCAGCGTACGAACGACGCCCTTTGACTCAAGCGCCTCGATGATTAGGTCGACCTTGATGTTGCTGTCGATGATGCGGGTGATGAGCGCCGCGAACGGGTTGGTATTGGAGAGAAGGCCGCTGACCAGGTCGCCCGCGCCCAGCTCGGCTCCGTCCTTATCCACCGTGCCGATACCTGTCCCCACTCTTGTGGTGCCGCGGCTATTCGTACTCTTGAATGAGACGCCAAGATCGCGGCCCGCATTGCGCTTGGCCTCCAGGATGCGCACCGACAGATTGACCTGCTCGCTGTCGTCAATGGTAACGGCGTTGATGATGGAGTCAGGCCCGTATTGCTGCGTGACTTCCACGATGGATGCCAGCGTCGCGGCGTCCTTGACATGGCCGCTCAGGCGAACCTTGCCGTTGATCGAACCGATCTCGATGCGGGCCTTCGGCGCCACCTGACGAATGGCTACGGCCATGTCGCTGACGTCCTGGCCGACCTCGATCTGGATGGCGCCGAGCGAGCGCTTGTCCTCGGAAAACAGGTTGACGGTGGTAGTGCCGACTGTTTTGCCGATGATGTAGAGCGTCTTGTCGGTCATCGGCTGCGCGTCGGCGATCTTCTCGTCGCCGACCACGATGTCACCCAAAGTGGCGTTCACCTGGATCGTGGCGGATTGCGATACCGGCACGAACACGCGATGCAGCGACGGACGCGACACGTCGATGAACCGGTCTGCTGCCCTGGCCGGGTGGCCAAGCACCGCCGGTATGACCAAGAAGGATAGTGCGACCGCCACTATCCTAACCCAAGATCCCTGCATTCCCCGTCTCCCCGTTTGCTGCCTGTGGCAGCCCGCCGCGCCGACCCTCGTCAGTCTTGTCGCGGCACTTCGTATGATTCCAGCTTGACGCCGCGAAACACGCCGATTGTCGCGAGCTTGGGCGGTTCAGGCTGGACGTATTTGACCACTTCTTTCACCGGTTGCTGAGGCGCGGCTGTCACGACTGTAACCGGCTTTGTCTTGCTGATCTGGTCGATCTGGCTGCCGACCCGCTCCACCGCCTTGGCCAGTCCGTCGATCTTCTCGTCGGCCTGCTTGCGTGCGGCTTCATCGGCTTTCTGCTTGTCCAACTCGGCCTGGCGCTTGGCGACATCATCCGGCGTGTCGCCGGTCAGATCCGCCAAGGTTACTCTCTCATTCGTCTCACCCTTGCTGCCGGCAGCCTGGCGTAACGCCAGTGACAGTTGGCCGGCTCCCGCGGCCAAGGTGAGTTTCTGGGCATCCTTGGTGCTGACTTCGACCGTGACGGCTTTCACGACTTGCGGGGCATCCTTGCTTTCATCGGCGACCTGGTCGACGGCAAGCACCTTCACGCCCTGCAGCAACACGTCGACGAAGCTTCTATCAGCGCCGTCGTCGCCGCGAACGTTCCGGGTCAGAAGCACGTCGACCCTGTCGCCTGGAAAGACAAATCCCGCGACGCCGAGCACGTCGTTGACGCGGATGGAAACTGCTTTCATGCCCTCGGCAAGCACCGCCGACAGCGTGGCCCGCTGGCCTGGGCCGGTGATCTTGGCGGCAAGGACAGGCTCGTTGGCGCTGATCGATTGCAGCGCCTGGCGCGCGCCTTCGCCGGCCATCGCTTCCTTGACGGTCTTGAACGCGCCTGCGGGCACGGCTCCCGCCGGCCAGGCAATTTCGCGTAATTTGTCGACGCTCAGCGCGTCGCCGAATTTCAAGGGGACCGCCGCGACCACGACGGTGCTTGCCTGAATGCCATTGGACTGCGCCAGGGCATTGCGCTGGCCAGCAAGCCAGATATTGACGAGCACAACCGCCAGGACGCCGAATATACCGGCGAGCACGATCATAATCAGTGTATTAGCGCGCATTTACCCCAAGCCCCATTCAAGCAAACCCACCTATCGCAGACAGGCGCCACCCAGCCCGAGATTGCTTTACTGTATTAAGTCGACCAGGCCCGAAGGTCGCCTCCGGGCCTGGTCAGTTTCTGGATCAGCACCCGGTCACGTTCGCATCGCCGGTCTTGAGATTGGTGCAGAGCGTGGTCCACTGATCTTTCACGTAAATACCAACGCCAATGATGATCGCGATCACAGCTGCCGTGATGATGCCGATCAGAATGGAGTATTCGACCATGGCAGCGCCGTTATCGTCGTCACGGAACTGCCGGGCCAAGGCCATGAGCTTCTTCATGCCAATTTCTCCCTTGGGATCCAATTTCGACCAGGCCCGAAGGTCGTTTCCGGGCCTGGTCAATTTCTGGATCAGCAGCCGGTCACCTTCGCATCCGCAGTCTTCAGATTGGTGCACAGCGTAGTCCACTGATCTTTGACATAGATACCAACGCCGATGATGATCGCGATCACCGCCGCGGTAATGATACCGATCAGAATCGAATATTCGACCATAGCAGCGCCGTTGTCGTCGTCGCGGAACTGCCGGGCCAAGGTCATGAGCTTCTTCATGCCAATTTCTCCCTTTGGAGGTTTGAACCCGACGAGACAGAGCCAAGGAATGTACCCCATACCCAAGCATCCCCCGTCACGTTCAATCCTAGGTCGTGCGAAAAAGCAGTGTCAAACGGATTAACGGAAGCTTAACCTTTCAATACTCGATTTGAAATCATTTCAATTGCGACAAGCGCTTGATTCGCCTCATTTTTCAAGTCATTTTAACCATTCATTCACAATTCCGCCGTGGTAGGGCCTCATTGCACGAATATTAGAAATTGTACATAATTCGTTATATCTAATGGCTTAGCAGACTTAGGTGCATCCATTGCGACAAAGGTCTTAGGACCTTAGTCTGTATAAGGGGCGTAAGCCAGAAGCAGTTATACGGTGGTTTGACCGCATTCTTAACTATGACGCAAGTAATACGTGGACTTTGGCTTGCGGGCGGCTTGTGCCTCTCGTGGTTAACGCTTAGTTTCCGTTTGGGGGAAATTAAAAAGGGGCGGGCGGCATGTTGGGTCGCTTCATCAAAGGGCCGGGTGAGCAACGGGCGCCGCAGGTGGCACCCGTGGTTGCGGCGGCGAACGGAACAACTGCCGTCACTACGGCTGATGCCGAACCGCAAGCTCTCGACTTCCTCACCTTGAAGGTCGAGCTGCATCGCCATCTCATCGATCGCTTCAATCTGGCGGCGCTGGAAACCGCGTCGAAGGACGAGATCCTGGACGAGATCCGACCGATCGTGCGCGAGTTCGTCCGGAGCCGTAACGTGCCCTTGAATGCCCGCGAGCTCGATCAACTGACCAGCGACACGGCCGACGAGATGCTGGGTCTCGGGCCGATCGAACCGCTGCTCAAGGACGATTCGATCGCCGATATCATGATCAATACCCATGAGCGCGTCTTTATAGAACGCCGCGGTACGATCGAGGAAACTTCGATCCGCTTCCGCGACGAGGCGCATCTGCTGCGTATCATCAACAAGATCGTCTCTGCCATTGGTCGCCGCGTCGATGAATCAGCGCCGATGGCTGATGCGCGCCTAGCCGACGGGTCGCGCGTCAACATCGCGGTACGGCCGGTCTCGGTCGATGGTCCACTGGTCTCGATCCGCAAATTCTCGAAGAATCCTTATTCGCTGGAACGCCTGATGGCGTTCAATTCGATCCGCCAGCCGATGATCGACATGCTGCGGATCGCTGTGCAGGCGCGTAAGTCGATCCTGGTTTCGGGCGGCACCGGCAGCGGCAAGACGACGCTGCTCAACGCGTTGTCGAGCTACATCCCGTCGAAGGAGCGCCTTGTCACCATTGAGGACGCAGCGGAACTGCAGCTGCAGCAGCCGCATGTCGGCCGGCTGGAGACGCGCCCGCCCAATGTCGAGGGCAAGGGCGAGATCCGGCAGCGCGAACTGGTCAAGAATGCCCTGCGCATGCGGCCCGACCGCATCATCGTCGGCGAGGTGCGCGGCGAGGAAGCCTTCGACATGCTTCAGGCTATGAACACCGGCCACGAAGGCTCGATGACCACCATCCACGCCAACACGCCGCGCGACGCCATCTCCCGTATGGAACAGATGGTGGGCATGGCCGGGCTGCCGATGACGCATGAATCGATCCGGGCGCAGATCGCTTCGGCCATCGACATCATCGTGCAGACGCAGCGCCTCTCCGATGGCGGACGGCGCGTCGTCTCCATCTCGGAGATCACCGGCATGGAAGGCAACATCGTGCAGCTGCAGGAAATCTATCATTATGTCAGGCGTGACGTCGCCGCCGATGGCACCATTATCGGCGATTTTCGCGCCACCGGCGTTCGCCCGCGCTTCGCCCCCGAGGCCGCCACGCTCGGCCTTCACTTTGCCAAGGACGCCTTCAATCCGCAGGTGGCGCTGTAATGCTGACGGGACAGGCACTACTCTATTTCATCTATGTGGTTGCGGCCGCCTCAGTCATCCTAGCCGGCGAGGCCTTCTATCTTTCACTGGCCAGCCGGCGTTCGCGTCGGGTCGCGGTCAATCATCGACTCCGCCTTATCGCCAATGACGCGCCGGCAGAGCAAACATTGCAAAGCCTGTTGCGCGAACGTGGACTGACCGACTCGGGAGACTTCATCTCCGGTTTTGTTTGGTTAAATCGGCTGTACACCCAGTCCGGTGTTACCGGAAACCCGTTGACTTTCGTCGCATCGTTTCTTCTGGCTGGCCTAGCGCTGGCGTTGCTGCCTTGGTTTTTCCTGCATGTTGGAGCGCCAGTAGCTTTCATTATCTTTCTCGTGGTGGGCCTTGCCCTGCCGCTTCTTGTTTTGCGCCGGGCACGTACCAAACGGATTCAGAAATTCGCCAAACAATTGCCCGACGCTCTCGACATGATCGTTCGTTCGCTGCGCGCAGGTCATCCTGCTTCCGTCGCGATAGGTCTTGTGGCGCGTGAGATACCTGACCCACTTGGCACGGAATTCGGCATTGTCGCCGACGAGATCACCTTCGGACTCAGCATGGAGCAGGCGGTCCGGAAATTGTCGGAGCGTGTCGGCTTCGAAGGCCTGCACCTGCTGGCCGTGTCGCTCGCTATCCAAGCCAAGACGGGAGGCAACCTCACCGAGATTCTTGCAAACCTTTCATCCGTGTTGCGCGAAAGGCAGAAGCTCAGACTGAAGATCAGGGCGCTTTCGGCCGAGGGTCGCGCGTCGGCATGGCTCATCTCACTGTTTCCTGTCGTCATGTTTCTGATCCTGATCCTCGTTGCGCCTTCCTACTATGGCCAAGTCTGGGGCAGTCCGTTGATCCTGCCTGTGTTCCTGGCGTTTGGGACTTGGGCGCTGCTCGGCGACTACATCATGTATCGCATGGTCACTTTCGATTTTTAGGAGCGACCATGAGCCTGCTTTCGAATACAGACGACCTGACCTTTCTCGTCTCTCTCGCGGTCTTCGCCGCCGCAGGAGCTCTGTTCCTGTTCGGTGCGCTGGTATTCCTGCCGGCGATGCAGACGCGCAAGTTGGTGACGGATAGCCTTGTCGGCGACGGGCAAGTAGATCGCCGATCAATCCTAGGACAAGACAGTCTCGCCAAGGCCGCGGCGCAAAAGCCGATCGAAGCCTATTTCAAATCGATGGAGAAGGAGCGCAACGAGCCTGACGCCCTCGAGGCCAAGCTCTTTCGAGCGGGCTTTTATCACTCCAGCGCGCCTCTCATCTACACGCTTTGCCGGCTGGGCGTCGTCGCCATAGGCTTTCTGGCTATTTATGGCCTCCTGTCGAGGATATTGCCGCCATCTCTGCCAGGATTCATTGCCCTCGCCGCGTCGTCGCTCTTCGGACTGGCCTGCATCGTTATTCCCAGCATCATGCTTGATCGTTTCGAGAAGGCGCAAAAGCAGGTCTATCGCCGCGCCTTCCCAGACTTCATGGACATGATGATCACCTGCGCCGATGCCGGCATGAGCCTCGAGGCGGCGGTCGAGCGCGTGAGCCAGGAGATGGCAAGCACCCATAAATGGCTGGGCATCCAGCTCTCGATTATGAATCTGCAATTGCGTGCAGGGAAGCCGCTTCGCGACGCCTTGCGCGAGCTGGCGGACCGTATCGGACTTGATGAAGCCAAGGCATTGGCGGTGCTGTTCCGGCAATCGGAAGAACTCGGCACCAGCCTCACCGACGCCTTGCGCGTCTATAGCGCCGAGATGCGCGGCCAAAGAATTTTGTCTGCGGAAGAGCGCGCCAATGCACTGCCGGTCAAAATGATGATCCCGCTGGGCCTCTGCATTTTCCCTGTCGTGATGATGGTCATCATGCTGCCGGTGCTTATTCGCATGAAGGGCATTTTCTTCTGAATCGTCGTATGCTTATCTTCTAAAATAGAATCGGAGAGCATGTTGGGGCATATAGTGAAAAGGCCGATACGCCTCGCCGCCGCGGCAATGCTGCTGGCGGCTCTTGCCGGTTGTCAGTCGACCGATGGCAACAGCACCGGCGTCGTGCGTACTAATGAGCCGGCCAAAGGCGATTACACCGCCTTCGGCGACGCCTTCGACGGCCTGAAGACGGTGAGCGACGTCGACTACTACGCCTCCGATCAGGCGGTCACCGAGGCCAAGACGCAGTTCCGTTCCGAAAATTACGGCAATGCCGGCGCGTTGTTCTACAAAGCGACAAGGCTTGCGCCGAATGACGGTGTCGCCTGGCTGGGTCTCGCCGCGTCCTGCGACCGCATCCGTCGTTTCGATCTGGCCGACATGGCCTACCGGCGAGCCTACCGGTTGCTCGGCGCGACGCCGGAATATTACAACAATGTCGGCTATTCCTATTTGCTGCGCGGAAAGCTGCAGGACGCTCGCAGCAACTTCCTTAAGGCCTATGAACTGGCGCCGAACGATCCGACCGTGGCCAACAATCTGAAGCTGCTGTCGTCAAGCGTGCAGAACATCGAACGGTAGGACAAGCCATGTTGCTGACCGCTTCGCTTGTCTTCCAGGGGCTGGCAATCCTATTGCTTGGGCGGATTGCCTGGACAGATTTCACCACGCAGAGAATATCCAACTATCACGTGCTACTGCTCCTCTGTCTCGGCCTTGGAACTTTGCAATTCCAATCATTGCAAAGTCATTCATGGCTGGAGATGGGCATGAGCGCGTTTGGCGGCGTTGCGCTGTTCATTGCTCTTTTTCCGTTCTGGCTTTTGCGCAAGGTCGGCGCCGGCGATGTCAAGCTGATGAGCGTCACGCCGTTTCTGGTTGGCGGAAGCAATCTAGCTGTGTTTTCCGTGTTGCTGCTGATTTTCGCGATTGCCACAGCGGCGGTGATCAAGAATCCCTTTGTGCTGCCGGCAGGCATATTCCGTCAATATGTGCAGCACATGGACCAGGATGGCGTCGTGCCGTTCGGTGTGCCGATTTCGGCGGCCACCATCTGCGCGATAGCGTTCCAAATGTATCACGCCCTTGTGGTGGCAACCAGCTCGGGAATTCTGGAGCAGCTAAATTGATCGTTGGGGCGGGTTCAGGTTTTTCGTCGCAGCGATTTGAGGTGAACGTGGGGGAGTTGAGGGAACACGAGTGAAGAGCGTCGGCGACTACATCATCGCCCGCTTTGATGCGTGGTGCAGACTGGCAAGCGACCCCAGTTTTTACTTCGTGGCCGCTTTTCTGCTCATCGTCTTGGGATGCGATGTTGTTCGCAAAGGTTGGCGTCGGTCCTTGTCGCGACGCGCCATCGAAAGCGTAGCGGCGACTTTAGCGATCTTCCACATAAATATCTTGCTGGTTCCTGGAGTTTGGCTGCTTTCGGATTACGCAAAGCAAGCCTATGACCTGCTTGGCATACCGAGCATCCCGGGCAGCGTTTGGGCCGGCCGTCCCACATGGCTGCTTAGCTTCTTCGGTATTCTGGCTGCAGACTTCGCCAATTACTGGAACCACCGCCTCATGCATATGAAGTGGCTGTGGCCCGTGCACGCGATTCACCACTCCGACCCGGTCGTCAACGGTTTGACCACATACCGTGTCCACGCGCTGGAGAATCTCGTGATGTTGGTTTCTTACACCCTTTTGCTGAGCTGGATCAGATTGCCGCGTGACGCGATCGGCTATGGCGCCTTAATCGTCCTGTTCCACAACATTTATGTCCACATCGATGTCGATTGGGGACACGGCCCGTTGCGATTGCTTATCGCATCGCCTCGCTTTCATCGCTGGCACCATGCCGATGTGCCGGCTGCCTACGGCAAGAACCTGGCCAACGTTTTCCCATTCTTCGACTGGATATTCGGCACCTATAGGGTGCCTGGCACTTGCAACGTCCCCCTGGGTGCTACTGGCGTTCCGCGCAACGACGTTTTGAAATTGACGCTTTGGCCTTTGATTGAGTGGTCCAGGCTCGCGATCCGCTTGCTTCCAACGGTACGGCGCCAAGTCGTTGATGATCGAGGGGATATTCCGGCCGAATAGGCGTCAACCCACGGTTGGGTGCCGCAAGAGTGTGCCCGGGACCCGCCCCCTCAAAACCCCGACGTCGACTTCTCCACCAGTTTCAACCGCCCCTTCTCCACCCTGAAAAACGGCATCGACCTTTGGCTCGAGCCGTCGGCGCGGAAGCGGAAGAGGCCGGTCGAGCCGCGGAAGCCGGTCGTGTTCTCCAACACCTGCTTGCTGAAGCCGTCCGGGCCGGCCGAACTCGCTATGCCCGCGCTCAGCGCCACCATGTCGTAGGCATAGGCCACGTTGACGTCTGGCTGGTAGTTGTAGGTCGCCTTGAAGCGGTCGGCGATCGGCCCGGTCTCGCCCTCGTCGAGCGTCGCGATATAGGCGCCTTCGTAGAGCGGATCCATCGGCCGCTCGAGCCAGCGGTCGGTGCCGATCAGCGTCACCGTCTTGCCGGGAATGCCTTTTGCCTTCAGCGCGGCGAGCACGGCGATAGGGCTGCCGTCGCGGCAGGCGACGACCACGGCGTCGGGCGCCTCGACCAGCGAGCCCATGTCGGACACCACCTTGGCGCCGCCATCCGTCGCCGAATAGGGCAGCGTCACGGCAAGCGTGGCGCCATAGATGCTGAGCGCGTTGGCGACACGGGATTCGATGGGGCTCGAATCCGCGCCCGAAGGCACCAGCAGCACGAATTTCCTGGCGCCCTTGCTCGCGATCGCCGCCGCGCCCGCCGCAGCGCTGTCGGCTTCGCTAAGCCGCACGGAATAGACGCCGGGGCCGCCGGCGAAATTGTCGGCCAGCGCCAGCACCGGCGGCCGCTTCGAGCCGGAGAGCTTGGCAAGGTGCTGCGCCGCCGCGAGCTCGGACGGCCCGATGACGACCTTTGCGGTGCCCGACGTGATCGCCTTCACCGCGAGATCCTTGGCGTAGCCGCTGTCGCCGCGAGTATCCTCGATCGTCAGCGTCAAAAGCTTGTCGCCGAGATCGGCCATCGCCAGCCGCGCGCCGTCATACATTTTCCGGCCGTTCTCGCCCGTGCTGCCGGGGGCCGAAAGCGGCAGCAGCATGGCCACCTTGGTCGGTCCCGCGCCGAGCGTCAGCTGGGCCTTGGCGGCGGCCGCCGAGGTCGGACCGCCCGAGGTCGCGCTGGCCAAGGTTTGACCGCTTGCCTGCTGGGCGGGTGCCGCCGGAGTGCCAGCCTGGCCCGCGGGTGCCGCGATCGCCGATGGATCGAGCACATCCGACGCGCCGCTCTTGGACTGGCATCCGCATAGCGCCGCGACGAGCCCGAGAGCGATCGCCCCCAATGCATGTCGCCCAAAAGTGGTCCCGGTTTTGGGGAGACGACATGCATCTGACAAAGACCTGAAGCGCGCCGCAACGATCCGCTTCGGCGCGGCGCGCTTCAGGTCCGGATCGTGCCGCTCAACTTTCATGATGCTTCCACCCATGTGCCGCCAGGTATTTGCCCCGGTCTGTCTTCAACCGACCTTACCGTCTTGCTTGCTTGGCCGTCCCGTGATTCCTGCGTCATGGTTTAGCCATCGAAGAGCCGCGCTCTCAGCGCCTGGATCGCGCTTGCTTGCGCCGGGCTGCGATACTCGGCGCATTTCATGTAGCGCGGCCCGGGCACGAACGATCGGCGCACGCAGACGCGTTTCTCCTGGCCGGTGACGGCGCCATCCATGGAAGCGCCGGAGAAGCCGGTCGTCGAGACGTCGGAGGATCCGATCGTCGCCACCGGCAGCGGTCCGGCCACATCGAGGCCTTCCCGCGCCAGGATCGCGCGTGCGCGCTGGCAGTAGTCGACCGAGCGAGACCGAGAAGCGGGTCTCCCCGTGCCCGGCCCGGTATTTCATCACAGTGGTGCAAAGATCGCCCGCGGCGAGCCTGTTTGCCTGCGCCAGATATTTGATGCCGAGCGCGATGTTGGTGGCGGGCTCGCCAAGCTCGTCGAGCGAACCGCGAAAGCCGAGCATCCGCGCCGTTGCCGGCATGACCTGCATAAGGCCGACTTCGCCGTCGGCGCCGCGCACGGCGGGATCGAACCCGCTTTCGATCTCCATCACCGCATGCGCCAGCACCGGCTCGAGGCCGTAGAGCGACGCCTGGCACGTGGCGAATGCCATGAATGTCTCGCGGGTCCGCTCCGGCGCCGCGTCGCAGTGCGCTGGCCGCGCCCCCGGCGGCTGCGGCCGTTCAAGCCAGTTGGCGTGGACAGATGTTTGACCGAGACCAAGCAAGGCGACCGCTAAAGCAATTCCAGGAAAAGTGCGTAGCGGTTTTCCGTTCGGAATTGCGTCAAAACAAGGAGATAGATCGCTTCGCCGTTTCCGTGAAACGGCGAAGCGGCCAAGCGTGATCGCCTTCGGCAATTTTCTGTCGGCCACCATCGCAGCCAGCCGGCGTCCGTTTGCCCGTCATCTCAGTGCATGTACTCGACCATGCGGTCGTGGAAGCACTCGCATTTGTTGAGCGTGTCTTCGTCCTTGTAGTTCGTCTTGAGGTAGCCATAGGCCATGCCGC
Source organism: Mesorhizobium sp. B2-4-6 (assembly GCF_006442775.1). NCBI lineage: Bacteria > Pseudomonadati > Pseudomonadota > Alphaproteobacteria > Hyphomicrobiales > Phyllobacteriaceae > Mesorhizobium > Mesorhizobium sp. B2-4-6. The sequence continues at coordinate 2,463 of NZ_VFVI01000013.1, read as the reverse complement.
AGGCGACCTTGGCTTCCGAAGCCCAGACGAAGGCGGGACGCGACGAGTTGATCCATTCCGGGCTATTGGCGACGGCGACGGATTCGTCCATCAGCTTCACCACATGGTCCTTGAGCTCGACCATGTTGTCGGTCAGCACCAGGTCCGAGGTGCCGACGGTGCGGCAATAATTCACCGCCGGCTCGCCGATGATGTCGGCGGCGAAGCCCGTCGACCCGGCCACGAGCAGCGCCGTGGCCGAAGCCAGCAACCTTGCGGAATGTTTCATGTAAGCCCCTCTTCGAATTGCGAATTCATGGTTCGCTAATGCATAGCATGGAAGCGTGGTGACGCATAAGCGCTAAATCGTGGCGGTGTGCTGTTGATGGTTCGCGTCGTCATAGAGAATGTTGATCGTGCCGGTCGTGGCCGGTCCATTCTGCAGTACGGCGACATCCACGAAATTGGCGGCATTGCCCGTACCGTCCGTGTCAACGCTCAGCGTCTTGGTGCCGGTGTCGTAATGCACATAGTCCGCGATGTTGCCGGCGGCGGCTTTGTCGAACAACGCGGTCAGGTCGATCTGGTCACCCTCGGCTTTGTTGTAGTCGGTGATGATGTCCTTGATGTTCAACTCGAGGTGATCGAGCTTGAACGTATCCGCGCCGGTGCCGCCCGTAAGCTGGTCGGCCCCCGCGCCGCCGATGAGGAGGTCGTTGCCGACCCCGCCGAGGAGAAGGTCGTTGCCGGCGCCGCCGATCAGCGTGTCATTGCCGGCATTGCCGTTGATCGTGTCGTTGCCGACGCCGCCGTACAGCGCATTGGCGGAGCCGTCGCCATTTAGAATGTCATCGTAGTTGGACCCGATGATGTTGGGCAGGGCCAATGTCGACGTGTAGGTGTGGGAAGCGCCCACGAGATCGGTCGAATGATCCTGAGTTCCGGTCCCGGTCAGTGTGATGCCGATCGAACTTGCAGCCGTATCACCGTCTCCGTCTACAATCTGGACCGGCAGGCCGAAACTGACAGGATCGCTCGATTGAACGGCCGTACCAAAGTCACCGATCTTGAACGTGTCGCCAGACAGATAGTGGTACTCGATGCTGTTGAAGCCATTCGCGGTCGTGACCGCAATCGTGGTTCCGACAGCGTGAGCGCCACTTGTTCCATAAACGCCGTCGACCGCAACTGTTCCATCGGCATTGAACGTGACGGTGTATAGATGCCCGCCGACTGTGTGACTGCCGCTCGATGTGAATGTGAAGGTTTCGGTGCCAAAGCCGACGATGACTTGAGTGATCGCGTCCAGCGACCTGTCGGCGGGAGTGGTTTCCCCAACGAGGTTGTTGTTCGTGTCGTGGTCGTCGTAGGCCAACAACTGGATTTTCGATCCGTTCGTCGCCGTGAACACGGCCGACGAGCCATTGGTGTTGTAGTGTTGGTCGAACAGGTAGCCCGAGCCTGACCCGTTCCTCAAATCCGTAACAAAGTCGACACGGAACGTTTCCCCCGACCCGACAGAGGCACCATCGGCGACACCGCCTGCGACCGAACTGGTGTTGACCGAACCACCGATTGCTGTCAGCAGAAGGTCGGAACTGTTGTTGTTGATCGGATTGGAGACGGAATCTCCTGCCGGAACGAAACCTGTCCAATCGTTGTTGCCGCCGACGAATGAATAGCCATTTCCGCTGAAATCGACGTTAGTAAAGCTGTCGACCGTGCCATTCATGTCAACGGAATATTGCACATTCTGGGGGTCGAGCGTGACCGTGAACACACTTGCGCCGTTGGCCGTTCCCGTCAGGATATGGCCGTCCCCCGACACCGTGTAGATAATGTGCACACCGCCCGAGGTCAGGCCGCTATCGGTGTTGTTGAGGGACGCATCGAATCTGACCGTGCCCGGGCCGTCCGCCCCATAGTTGTTGGACAGGGTTTGATCGGCATCGAGGTTGAATGTAACCAGATTGCCTGCGCCATTGGCCAGCAAAGCATAGTCCGGCGAGACTACTATCGGCACGTCGTCGACAATCTCAATGGTGATCGCAGCCGACGCGTTGGCGCCGGCCTTGTCGGTAACCGTTAGCCCGAAGACGTCGGTTTCCGTAACGTTGGGCACATCGGTGGTTGCGGACGTCAGGTCATAGACGTAGGTCGCAACCCCGGTTGACGCATTGTAACTCGTGATCGTGAGTGTGCCGTGATCGCCATTGATTACATTGTTGTTGCCCAGGTTGGCGATGAGGATGGTCGTGCCCTTGATGGTGACGGATGCAACGTCGCTCAGGCCGTCCGGATCGGAAATCTTGAATGTGCCGCCAACCTCGATGGTAGTCGGACCGACCTTGGAGCCTGCCGGCAGGCCGGCTTCGTACACCACATCGTTGGCGCCACCAGGATTACCGGTGTCCCCGGTGATCGTCGGCACATCGTTGGTGCCGTGGATGACGACGCTGACCTGCTGGTCGTCCCAGGCGCCCT